>CAYRFU010000243.1:0-11159 GCA_964423525.1 uncultured Burkholderiales bacterium
ATGGCGTCGGCCGAATTCAGATTGGCCGTGGTGCCGCTGACCGGGCCACCGCTCATGCTGCCTGAGGTGGTGGTGAGGCCCACCGTGCCGGTGGCGTTTAGATTGGTGACGGTCTGATTGCCGCCCGAGGTGACGTCGACGTCAGCCCCGGTCACATTGAGGGTGATGGCGTCGGCTTCGTTGACGGTCACGTTGTTGGTTGCGGTGGCCACCAGGCTACCGGTGTCGGTGGTGACGTCGATGGAGTTGCCGTTAAGATTGATCGTGGCAGCCGTCAGGGTGCCACCGGTGATGGACCCGCCCGCCGTGATGTCGACTGCGCCGGTCCCGGCGTTGGCCACCACGTTGAGGTCATCGGCCTCATTGACGGTCAGGTTCCCGTTGGCCGTGGTCGCGTTCAGACTGGTGACGGCGGTCGTCAGGTCGGCGTTACCGCCGTTGGTGGTCACGGTAGCGTTGGTGGCCACTAGGCTGGCGCTGGTGACATTGCCGTTGGTGGTGATGTCCACGTCGCCGGTGGTGTTGGCGGTGAAGGTCAGATTGTCGGTTTCATTCAGGCTGATGTCGTTCACTGCCAGAACATTTCCCGTCACCACACTGGTGTCGAGGTCGACGTTCCCGGCAGAGTTCACAAGCACGGTGTTTGAGGTGACGATTCCGGTCACGTCACCCGAACTGGTGAGAAGATCCACCACATTCTCATTTCCAGAGCTATTGATGGTGAGGTTTCCGTTGGCGATAACGGAAGCGTCGCCGGTGGTGTTCACTAGAGCTGAGACGTTGCTGACATCATTGATGAGTATGTTTCGCCCGTTAGAGGAGGTGGCGTCAACATCAGTGGTGTTGGTGAGCAGGTTGATTCCGTCGGCAGCGTCCACTCCCACGAAATTGGCTGTAACGGTTCCCCCGGTCACGTCTCCACTAGAAGAGGTAATGAGCCCGACGTTGCTCGTGGTGCTGATTCCCAGCACTTCGATGCCCGACTCGGCGGCAACGAGGATGTTACCACCACCGGTGCTGTTAGCCAAAACATTGAGATTATCTTGCTCGTTGACCGTGATGTTTCCACCGGCAGTGGCGTTCAGGGTGTTGACATTGGTGGAGATGTTGATGTCGGTGGCCGCCGTAACGGTGGCTGTGTTGGCAAAGATGGTGTTCTGCATCGGTTGTCCGCCGCCATCGATGACGTTTCCGGTGCTGGAGGTGACCACGGCATCGGCCGAGCCGGCATCGATGAGCGTGAAGAAGAGATCCCCTCCAGCGGTGACGCTGATGGTTCCATCGATGGGCCCGGTGGAATCAATGTCGAGGTCGAGGACGTTACCGGCGCTGGAGGCTGTGACATTGCCCCCATTGCTGGTGATAAAGAAATCGGCATCATTTGCTTCATTCAGAGTCACCGAACCACCGTCACTGTTGGCGATGAGAGTCCCGACATTGGTATTAAGGTCGATATCCCCGCCGTTGGAGCCCACGAAGATGGAACTGGCTGTGACGCTCGTTCCCAGAACGTTCCCGTTAGCGGTGACGTTGTTGAAGCCAGCCGGGGTGCTGAGGATAAGGGCTAACCCATCGGCTTCGTTGAGGTTGACCGTTCCACCCGAAAGGATGTTGGCATTCATGACGTTGGTGTTGAGAGTCGTGCTCCCGCTACTGTTCGTAATGAGGTTGGGAGCGGTCACCTGACCCATCCCGTTGGTGGTGATCGCGCTCCCCGACGTCAGGCTGACTGAGGTGGCGGCTGTGATACTCTCCACGGACAAAGCGTCGTTGGTGGTAATGTCGACGCTCCCGCTGGAGCTGTTGGCCGTGTAGGAGACCGTGAACATTGCGTTGTCGGCCAGGATGATGTTGCCGGTGGCTGTGGCGGTCACGCTGTTGGTATCGGTGGTGGTGACGTTGACGGTCGTACCGCTAACAAAAATATCCCCACCGAAAATGCTGTTGCCAGTCACAGCCCCGCCGGTGCTGGTGACGTTGAGAGGACCAAAGCCGAGAGAGCCGCTGTTGATGTTGACCGGATTGGTGCTGGTGACAGAGGTGGGAGCGAAGCTGGTTAGCGCATCGACATTGCCGCTGTTGTAGGTGAGGCTCGTTCCACTGGTCGAAACACCAACGAAACCGGAGTCGGTGGTGATGTGCACTGCTGGGTCCCCCGAGTCGACAATCGAAATGTTGGGGTTCGCTCCCAACCCGTTGACAGTGAGTTGGTCGATTGTGCTGGGGACAAAGTTGGGGTCGATAACATTGTTGGCAGAGACGGTCAGGGTGTTGGCTTCGATCGAGTTGGCTCCAAAGGCCTCTGTCGGGGCGTCGATGCTATTCGATGTGAGAGAGACAGAATCAAAACCCAGGATGGCGTCAACGTTGGTGTGTCCGGAGGATGTGCTTGCGAAAGAACTACCCGGTTCAAAGCCCGCCGGTTCGTTGAAGGTTTCGAACAGCACTACAGCCAGGTCGCCGGGGGTGCTGACGCTGGCGTTATTTACCAAGCCGTCAAGAAAAAGCAAACCGCCGGTGGCCTCGAGGAAGGCTGTCGGGCTTTCCAAGTAGACGAACGTGGTGCCGGCGGCCGGTGACACAACTACAGGATTGAGGGCGCTACCGATGTCGGAAGTGGCAAACAGCTCGACCACGGAGCCCCCTTCCTGGTCAATAAAATTGGGACCGGGAGCAGCGTTGATTGAGGAGGCATCGAGGCTGAAACCGAAGGCCCCAGGGAGCAAGGTGACTGTTCCCACCGTTGCACTCCCCGTGACTTGAACCAGGCCATCTTCCGTACTCACGTCGATCAGATTCAGATCTCCATTGACGTTCACGTAGAAAGCCAAGGTTGTATCGAGGTTGTTAACGATCAAGTTGCCTGAGTTGCTCAGGTCGAGTTCGTCGGCGATACCCGTCACCGTGTTGATCTGAGTGGTGGCCGATCCCTCTGTGTCGCTGAATCGATCGACGTTGAGGGTCAGGGTGTTGGCGGTCACATTGCCGTCTCCATCAAAGGCGCCGGGGGTCGTGACAGAGAGGTTGTTGGCCGTGATCCCTGCGGGTCCGATCCCAATTCCCCCCCCGCTGTTCAAGGTCAGGTCGACTGAGGGGAGACTGGCTTCCAGATCTCCGTCATAATTTAAGACGACCGAACCGTTTTGGTTCAAAGTAATGTTTCCGCCTCCGGCTGTGACTTGCTCGAGAGTCAAAGTGCCAAGAACCGAGCCGTCGGCTGTCAGGTCAATGTCGGCGTTATCGCTGGCGAAATTTCCGTTGACGAGGTTGGAAGCGCTATCGACCACAACCGGAGCTCCGTTCGTCCGAATGGTGTCAGCAGGGTCAAGGAAAACGACTCCACCTGTTGCTCCAATGCCGGGAACGTTCACAGTGTTAGCCGGAGTCGCGTTTGTGGTCGTCAGAGTGATGCCGATACCGGGAAGCAGGTTGATGAGGTCATCGGGGATATTTTCCACTAACACCAGGTCATCGGCCAGAGCTATGACGTTGGAGTTGGCGGCTTCGATAGTATCCTCGTAGAGACTGTCCGGCAACGCCCCTGAGCCGGGGCGAATGGTGAGGCGAGGAGGGTCGACGAAAAACGTTCCTTGTTTGCCCGGTCCTGAGCCGCTGGCGTCCACGCTGGCTCCCACAATGACGTGCTCTTTACCGCTGATTTCGATGAAGCCACCGGTTCCGTTAGGACCAGCCATCGCCTCCAGCGTCGAACCGACAGCTGTGGCGGCCATCCCGTCGGAGAGCACTTTGATCGAGCCCCCGTCCGGATTGTGGGCAGTGCCGTTGGCCGTGATAAGCGCCCCGGGTGTAAGGGCCGTGGTTTGGGTGGAGTCGATAACCACCTGGCCGCCTTCAGCTTGGATGGTGCCGCTATTGACGGCCACTCCGCTTCCTCCCGTGATGACCATTTTGCCGTCGACCAGTTCGAGCCCGCCGGCTTTCACCAGGCCAGGATCGGAAATGACGCTGGAAAGAACCTCGCTCACCGAGGCCGGATCCATTAAAACGGTGTCGGACTGGCCAACTGCATTGCTGACCTTGAAGTTCATCAACCCGGTTCCGTCAAAACTCACCGTGGCTTCCGTGCCTCCACCCACAGCCACTTGGCCGAGGTTGGCCACAATTAAGCCTTCGTTCGAAACCAGAGGGGCGATCAGCGCCACCATGCCGTTTTCGAGCACTTTGATGGTCCCCTGGTTCACAATGGAGGCCAGATTGGTCCCCTCAGCTTGGGTGAAGATGTGGTTGCCGTTGAGAAAATCTTCGTCGGTGATGTTCAGGGTGCTGGCCGTAAAGCTCCCGACGTCGATGAGCGCGCTCGGACCGAAAACAATCCCGTTGGGATTGACGAGGAAGATTTGGCCGTTGGCCCGCAATGTGCCCAAGATCTCAGAGGGGTTCTGGCCGGCCACGCGGTTGAGCACGGCTGCCATCGAGTTCGGTTGGATAAAGTGGACTAGTTCACCGACATCGATGGAGAAACCGTTCCAGTTAATGATCGTTTTCTGACCTGACTGGACGATGGTCATCTGGTTGCCGTTGGTGGTAATCTGAGCACCACCCGAGGTCACGTCGGCACCATTAGGCAAAGCTATGACCGGGGCGGTCAACAGACCTAACACCAATAGTAATGCCACCCAGCGTCGAACCAAAACGGTACGCTCTCCTCTCGGTATTTCTTGAAGTTCGACTCCTGTCAAGAAACTCTTCTTTTTAGCCAACGTTTTTTGTAGGCTCATTGGGCTCCTGAGTCGACTCGGGAACAGAATTTCGAGAAGCCTTTCTAGAAGGGTTTGCCGGAGTTTCCTGTCGGTGTTTTTTCCGGTTCTCGAGAAGACGGTGATTTCACAACATTTTTTGTAGGTGCAAAAAGAGCGAGCCTCCGCCCCACGGGTTTGGCTCGCTCCAGCCCTGGCCGCCACCTCTCCAGCACCAGGCTCCCGATAGTCCACCAATCTCCGGCGTCGTCGCGGTTGCGGCGACCTTTCTCCTCGCGGCTCCGGAGTTCGTGTCGGGCCACTTCTCGTTTTCCAGCCGAGATGCTGCGCGTGCTCTGGTTTGCACGCCCCCCTGTCGTCTCTCGATGGCTCGCCTGGCCAACCCGGCACCTACGACAGCTCCGGCACCGCCCAGAATCTGGGCGGGTTAGGTGGTCCCGCAGGTCCACCTACCGACCTAACGTGTCGGTTTCGGCATCACTCAGGTCAGGATGTTACCCTCGTCTCTTTGGCGTCAAGCGCACGGCCGTGACGATTCCGTTGCTCGGGCCCCAACCGACTCGCCCGAGCTCCCGTCCAACGCGGGGCGGGCCAATTTCTGGAATCCAGCCAGAACTCTGGGCGTGCTATGGTTTGCACGCTACCCCCGACTTGATGGTGTGCGGTGCACCGGGTGCAGTCGGCTCCCAGGGCCTGGAAGACCCCAGCCGACCGTATCCCAATTTGGCCTGGTAGTTGTTGACGAAATGTTACAACTAGTCGGTCTTTTTCTTAGCCACTAGCTTGGCCCAGGTATCCCGCAGAGTCACGATTCGGTTGAAGACGAGTTTCTTCAGGCTGGAGTCGCTATCGACCACGAAATAGCCCTTTCGTTCAAATTGGAACCGTTCGCCAGGCTGAGCCGACTTGAGGCTCGGTTCGACCCGCGCCGTCACCACCTCGAGGGAGTTGGGGTTGAGAAACTCTTTATAGTCTTGGCCCTTTTGAGAATCGGGACGCTCCACCGTGAAGAGGCGGTCGTAAAGCCTAACCTCCGCCTCGAGCGAGTGACTGGCCGAGACCCAGTGGATCGTTCCTTTCACTTTGCGTCCGTCAGGAGTGCACCCACCTTGACTCTCCGGGTCGTAGGTGCAGTGAAGCTCCACCACTTCTCCCTGGTCATCTTTGATGACCTCCTGGCAGGTGATGTAGTAGGCCCGACGCAGCCGGACCTCCCGTCCGGGTGCCAGTCGGAAGAACTTCTTAGGAGGGTCTTCCATGAAGTCTTCGCGCTCGATGTAGATTTCTCGGGTGAAGGGGACTTCCCGCGAACCCATCTTGGGGGGATCATCGGGAAAGAACGGGGCCTCCATTCCCTCCACCTGGTCTTCCGGATAGTTGGTGATCACCACTTTCAGAGGGTTCAAGACCCCCAAGACCCGGGCAACTTTGGTATTGAGGTCGGTCCGGATGCAGTCCTCCAAGAGCTTCATCTCGATCCAGCTTTCGTTTTTAGAGACCCCGATTCTCTCGCAGAAATCGTGGAGGGCCTCAGGGGTATACCCCCGTCGACGAAGACCCTGAATGGTCGGCATCCGAGGGTCATCCCAGCCGGCTACGATCCCGTTTTGAACCAATTCCAGCAACTTCCGTTTGCTCATCACCGTGAAATAGAGGTTGAGACGGGCAAATTCGATCTGCTGGGGGTGACACGGCACGTCCAGCTGTTCCAAGAACCAATCGTAGAGAGGCCGGTGGTTCTCGAACTCTAAAGTGCAGATCGAATGGGTGATCGTCTCGAGGGCGTCCGAGATACAGTGGGTGTAGTCGTACATCGGATAGATGCACCAGGCGTCCCCGGTTCGGTGGTGGGCCACCCGACGAATGCGATAGATGGCCGGATCGCGGAGATTGATGTTGGGAGAAGCCATATCGATTTTGGCTCGCAGAGTCCGGCTTCCGTCCTCGAACTCGCCCTCTTTCATGCGCGTGAACAGGTCGAGATTCTCTTCCACGGAGCGATCGCGGTAGGGACTGTTTTTACCCGGTTCGGTCAGCGTTCCCCGGTAGGCCCGAACCTGCTCCGCGTCGAGGTCACAAACATAGGCTTTGCCCTGCTTGATCAGGTCGACCGCGTAGTCATAAAGCTTCTGGAAGTAATCGGAGGCGTGATAGAGGTGCTGGCCCCACTCAAATCCTAGCCAGCGAACATCGTCTTTGATAGCGTTGACATACTCGACATCCTCTTTGGTCGGGTTGGTGTCATCAAAGCGGAGATGGCAGCGGCCACCGTTCTCTTGGGCCAGGCCGAAATTGAGACAGATCGACTTACAGTGACCGATATGGAGATAACCGTTCGGCTCCGGCGGAAAGCGAGTGATGACCGTTTGGTGCTTGCCCGAGGCCAGATCCTCGGAGACGATAGTGCGAATGAAATTGGCGTTAGGGGTGTCTTGAGACATATACCCTGGCGAGTTCGGACGCTCAGCCAGATTTCCTTGTGCCCAGGTCAAGCCATCTAAGCGGTCGAACCTGCCGAGGGTATGGAGCTCCCCATCACTCTCCCCATCGATCGGATCCACCTGGAAATTACCAACAAGTGCAACTTTGATTGCGCTTTTTGCCCCGATCATAAGATGACCCGAGAGCGAGGCAGCCTGACCTACGACCAGGCCGCTGTTTTGTTGGACGAGATCGCCACCCACGGCCTGGCCAGCGAAGTTCGTCTTCACCTTATGGGCGAGCCGTTTCTGAATCCTCATCTCTTTGAGATTCTGGCCCACGGGGCCGGGCTCGGTCTCCATTTGTCCCTCACTACCAACGCCAGTTTGCTGGTTCCCCGAACGATCGAAAAGTTAGTCACCAGCCACCTGGGTGAGCTGGTGGTCAGCCTCCAGACCCCCAGTGCCGCCAGCTTCGCTATGCGTTACGCTCCCCCCAAGCTTACCTATGAAGCTTTCCGCAAGAAAGTGCTCGATCTGGTCGAGACGGCCTTTCACCACGATTTCCCTTTTCCCATCAATCTGAATTTCTTGAATACAACCCAGCGTGGCTTCATCGGGCGATTCCGAGAGCCGATTCAAAGCCTCAGTGGAGACCGAGAGACACGGGAAGCTTTGGTGCTTTGGGCTCGCGATATCTATCAGCTCTTGGATAAGCCGGTGGGATCTGTGCTAGCGGGTCTTGAGAGAGCGAGCGTCTCCCGCTGGCAGACTTTCGAGGTCTACCCCAATCTGCGTTTCGAAGTCCGTCCGCTGTTCGATTGGGGCAACGCTTGGACACCTCCGGGCGAGGTTCGGCCCGCTACCTGGGGCACCTGCAACGCCGTTCAGGGTCAGTTAGGAATCCTCTATAACGGCGATGTCGTCTTGTGTTGTGCCGACTACGACGGCCAGACCACAGTGGGGAATGCACTCGAGAAGGGCCTGAGAGAGGTGCTCGCCCAGCCAAGAGTGTGGGAGATCGTCGAAGGTTTTCGTCGCAATCGGGTGACCCATCCGCGTTGCCAACAGTGCCTGGGTGGAGAAACCCGAGTTTCAGGCTGGGCTCGCCAGCTCGGCTCCATCCTCTTCTTTAAAGGCCCCGGAGCTCGGTTCCAGCAGACTCAAAGGCTCTATCCATGAAGCCGTATCTGAGAAATCTGATGCGGCATTTCAAACGTCTCGTTCTGGGAGAGGGCAAAGGTCTCGAGCAGAAGCGTCAGATGACTCGTCTCGAGTGTCAGGTTCCTGTCGAATGCCTGGTCGAGGGGCGAAAGGTCTCAGCCATCGCCACCGACCTCGGCCGGAGTGGTTTGAGGCTTTCGGTTGGGCAAAGGTTGAAGGAAGGAACGATTGTCGGGGTTGCTTACGAGCCCGATGTTGAAGAGCGTCTGCCCCGCGTGGTGGCGCGGGTGCGGTGGTGTCGGTCGAAAGGAAGCGGCTACGAGGTCGGATTAGAATATCTTGAGACCGAGGACAATCTGACTCGTTCCTGGGTGAGTCTGGTCTTGGAGGCAATGGGATTCAAGGCCGATGCTGTCTTCGAGCGGCGTCGAACCTACCGAACCGACGGCAGTCTGCGAGGGCGGATCCTGACCTCGGGAGGGGGCAACTACTTTGGCAATGTGGCCAATCTTGGCGTGGGGGGCGCTCTCTTTGAAGTTTCCAAAGCTTTAGCTCCGGGCACGCCGGTTGAGGTCGAGGTGGGTCCAACCCGGAAACTGGCGTTGCTCAAGATGGCCGGCCGGGTTCGACACGCTCGTCATTCCGATAGGCCCGGTCGGTGGCTGAACGGCGTGGCCTTTCAAGTCCTCGACGAGGCCAACACGGAGCTGCTGGGACGCTACGTTTTTCATCTGATGGAGGAGTCGAACTGAGCCGCCTGGCTTTCTATATCACCTCTCACGGCTACGGCCACGGGGCCCGTTCTGGTGACACCCTGCGGTATCTGGCAAACCACCACCCCGAGGTCGAGGTGACGGTGGTAACGGCCCTGCCAAAATGGTTTTTGGAAGCTCGGATCCCCGCTGGCCATTACCGGAGGGCTCACTTCGACGTTGGTATGGTTCAGAAGGACTCCGTGAAGGTCGACCTGGAAGCCACTTACTCGAAGGTCTCAGAGCTTCTAGAGAACTGGTCGAAACTGGTGGAGAGCGAGGTGGCTTGGCTCAAATCCCGGGCCATCGAGCTGGTCGTGACCGACATTCCGGCTATCCCCCTGGAGGCCGCCCAACGAGCCGGTTTGACCAACGTAGCTATAGGAAATTTTTCGTGGGATTTCATCTACTCTGAGTTTGCCGCCGAAGAGAGTCGTTGGGAGGGTCCGGTAGAGGCTTTTCGCGAGGCCTACAACGGAACCGATCTTCTCCTTCGCTTGCCTTTCCACGCTGCAATGGAGAGCTTCCCTCGCCTGGAGGATGTACCCCTGGTGGCGGTGGCTGGTCAGGGCCGTCGCCAAGAACTGGCTCAGTTAACAGGAGCGGATCCCAACAAATCCTGGATTCTTCTCTCTTTCACGACGCTTGAGCTTAAACAGGGGGCGCTTTCGCGGTTGCAGTCTTTTGACAACCATCAGTTCTTCACGGTCAAGCCGCTCGAGTGGCCTGGGTCCAACCTTTTCTCGGTCCCACCAGACTACTGCCCGTTCACCGATATGGTGGCCTCGGTCGAGGCCGTTGTGACCAAGCCGGGTTTCGGAATCCTCTCAGAATGCCAGGTCAACGGCACTCCTCTGCTTTACGTCGAACGCGAGAATTTTCTGGAATACCCCGTCTTGGAGAAGGCTCTAAAGGAGTCACTCCGCTCTCTGCACATTCCAGCTGCGGACCTTTATCACGGCCGTCTCGGCCCGGCTTTAGCAAAGCTCGAGGCTGGTCTGCCAGAGCCTTTCAAACCGGTGCCCTCAGACGGCGGGAGAACGGTCGTCGAGCGACTGGTCAGCTTGCTTTGAATCTGATCCATTTAACCCTTTCGAGGTCCTCCACCAACTGGCGCATATCGGAAGTCATGGCCTGAGTCACGACCCTGGGCACTTCGACTCTCTGCCCGAAGTGGGGGAGGGGACTGGCCTCCGGCACATAGGGGGCATCACCCAGCACGGGTCCTTTTCCGAAATCGGGGGAGGCGCCCCAGTCGGGTGGCGGTGGGATGGTCGGCGGCCCTGGAATCTTGGGACCGGGTGGCAGTTTGTCGGACACAGAGTGAACAGATGTTTTTAGCACATCGTTGATTGTCGCAGGTCACCCTTAAGAAAATTTGAACGCCTCTAAGATGGACCATTTTGTTCACTGGAAGCTCGCCCATTTGCGGGAGTGTCTCGATGAGCTAAAACAGCTCAAAGTGAACGATGGCCTGAGTCGAGCGGCTGGCGAACGCTACTTGCATCTGGCTCTGCTTGCGGTGTTTGCAATCTGTGAGCGAGGGGGCGTTTCTGTCCAGAACTATCAGGTGTCCGAGGGTTTCTTGGACCCGATCCTCGCTGGATGTGCTGGTTACTTCAAGAATCCCTCGGTCTACCAGCCGCTTGCCGTTTGGAAGGACCGTCTAGGGAGCGGGGAACCTTTCAGTTTGGAGGCGGCTCTTGAAGACCTCGACCTTCTGGAGCAATGTTATCTGGAGATTCGGGGACAATAAAAAACCCCCGGGGGTTACCCGGGGGTGGTCCAACCAATGCTCATCTCACTGACGTCAGATTAGCCTCTGGTCGTTAAAGAAGCGTTAAAGAAATTCAAACAGACGTTCCCCAAACAAGAGTTTGCTTCAAACTGGAGAAAAAAATAAGCCCCGGCTTTGTCGCCGGGGCTTGCGGACGCGTCTGTGATGAGGAGGTCGCGTCTCGCGTGCTCATCGTTCATTCAACCCACCATCAGTATAGCTGGCGAGCTGGGCTTTGGTGGGGATTTTGGGGCGAAGGGTCCGATTTTGGCGGTGAGTGCATCCTGGTTGGTGTTGAAGTGGCGCGACTCAGTCACGGCACCCCCCG
>CAYRFU010000244.1:0-11130 GCA_964423525.1 uncultured Burkholderiales bacterium
AAGAGGTAGCTGAGGAAGCCGCTGAAGAAGAAGCGGAAGAGGTAGCTGAAGAAGAGGCGGAAGAGGTAGCCGAAGAAGCCGCTGAAGAAGTCGAGAAGAAGCCTCCGGTGGAAGACATTTCGGAAGAGGTTGCCGCCGAAGAGGCAAGCGACGAGGAAGCTGCCTAAGGTTGGAGCTGTCAGACCCTGTCCCGTGGACTCCTAGAAACTCCTCTATGCTGTGAAGGTGCTCGCTTTCGAGCGAACACCTATCACAGCACGCAGGTTGGTTGAGAGTGATCGTTCTTTATCAACCTGCCGAGGAGGTTCAATGTCGCGAATGTCGGTCCTGACCTTTCTGGCTCTCTTGAGCACGGCTGCGGGAGCTGTCACGGTGAGCGTTAATGGTCAACCCTTAGAGGCTGAGTCCCGTCTGGTTGGCGGTCGAGTTTTTGTTCCCATGAGGGCGGTTTTCCAGGCGCTGGGCGCGGATGTGACCTATCAGAAAGGACAGATCTTGGCATCCGGCCTAAATCTCGTGGAACTGGAGCTGGGTGCGTCCGAGGCGAAAGTCGACGGCAGATCGGTCGAACTCGACGCTCCCCCAAGGCTGATGGCCGGGAAAACGTATGTGCCTCTCAGGTTTGTAGCTCAAAGCCTCGGTGCCGAGGTGGAGTGGAACGCTTCTCGGCAAAGTGTCGCGGTCCAGAAAGGCGGGAAGAGTACGGCTTTCCAGGCCGACAGAGAACTGAGACGGCTGGCTATCGGAAATCAGGCCGGTATTCTCAAAGTTTGGGATGCCCGAAAAGCTTCGGTCGCTTACTTTCGGGGCATTGACGATCGGTCGGTCGCTCTGTTAAGCCAGCGTGATCAGGAGGCCATTCTCGAAGCTTTAGGCGTCGGGGATTTGGCCGAGCGGGCTGCGGTTCAGGTGATGACCGATTATCAGAGTCTACCCAAGAAGGAAGCTTTAGCCTTTCTAGGGGTCATCAATTCGCTACCAGCTGATCGACTGTCTGGCCAGGCTGCTAATCAGGTTCGCCGATTCCTCGTCTCGAAGATGCTTCACGATTCCCAGGTGGTCAACCGACGTCAGGCTGTACTGGCTCTAGCTCTGGGGTCGGAGGTGGACCAGGCCACAGCCGACGCGGTTATCGACTTTTACCGCAGCCGAGAAAACCTTTGGGAGACCTTTCCCGTCCAACAGTTCTTTGAGTATCAAGCCGAAAATCTGAAGAGCTTAACAGGCTTCTCGGCGGTGAAACGTCGGGCCCTGGCGGTGAATTCGCTTTACCGGGAGAACATCGCCAGCTATCTCGACTAAACCGTAACGCTGAGAGTGCGGTCAACCAGTTCCTGGGCTTCGGCCAGAATTCGACTGAGATGGTCCTCACCGAGAAAGCTCTCTGCGTAGATTTTGTAGATATCCTCAGTGCCGGAAGGACGAGCCGCGACCCAGCCGTTTTCGGTGACGATTTTGAGGCCACCGATGGCGGCATCGTTGCCGGGGGCCCGGGTCAGCTTGGCCTGGATCGCCTCGCCAGCCAACTCGGAGGCCGAGACCTGCTCGGGAGAGAGGGCCTTCAAGATGGCCTTCTGTTCCCGAGTGGCGGGTGCGTCGATGCGGCTGTAAACTGGGCTTCCAAAACGGGACTCCAGACGTCGATAGTGGTGGGACGGCGAGTGACCGGTGCGGGCCGTGATTTCGGCTGCCAAGAGGGTGAGGATAAAGCCGTCTTTGTCGGTGCTCCAAGCTGAGCCGTCTTGGCGCAAGAAAGAGGCCCCAGCCGACTCTTCTCCTCCAAAGGCATAAGTGCCAGCTAAGAGACCGTCGACAAACCATTTGAAGCCGACCGGAACCTCGGCGAGTTTGCGGTTGAGAGACTGGACCACGCGATCGATCATAGAACTCGAGACTAGGGTCTTGCCGATGAACAGGCCTGGGTCCCACTGAGGACGGTTCCCGAGGAGATACTCGATGGCCACAGCCAAATAGTGGTTGGGGTTCATCAAGCCGTCGGGAGTGACAATGCCGTGTCGGTCGAAGTCGGTGTCGTTTCCGAAAGCGATATCAAAGCGATCTTTTAAGCCGATGAGCGAGGCCATGGCGTAAGGTGAGGAACAGTCCATCCGGATCTTCCCGTCTTTGTCGACTGTCATAAAGCGGAAGGTCGGATCCACCACCGGATTGACCACCTCGAGCTTGAGCTTGTAGTGGTCAGCGATCGGTTCCCAAAAATGGATGCCGGCTCCTCCCATCGGGTCGACGCCGATCGACAGGCCCGAGCCAGCGATCACCTCCATATCGATCACCTGGTCGAGCTGGCTGATATAAGGGGTCATGAAGTCGTGTTCTTCGACCTGGTTGAGAGCTTTGGAGAGAGGGACACGTTGGACCCCCTTGAGTCCGGCTTTGAGGAGCTCGTTGGCTCGGTCTTGAATCACTTTGGTGGTGGAGGTGTCGGCCGGGCCTCCGGTGGGTGGATTGTATTTGAACCCACCATCGCAGGGAGGGTTGTGGGAGGGGGTAATCACGACTCCGTCAGCCTGGTCGCCCTGATGAGTCAGAATCGCGTGGCTGATGACAGGAGTGGGGGTGTAGCCGAGTCCACGGGCCACCCGCACCGGCACCCCGTTGGCCACTAAGACTTCCAGGGCCGAGGCCTGAGCGGGTTCTGAGAGGGCATGAGTGTCGATACCGATGTAGAGAGGGCCGTCGATGCCTGCCGCTTTGCGGTGCTCTGCAATAGCCTGGCTGATGGCCAGAATGTGAGGTTCATTGAAGGTGCAGCGGCTGGAACTGCCGCGGTGCCCGGAAGTGCCGAAACTGACCTGTTGGCCGGGGTCCTCGGGGTCGGGTTGACGGGTGTAGTAGTCGCTGACCAATCTGGGAATGTTCTCCAGAATGTACTGGGGAGCCGGCTTGCCGGCAAACTCGTGCAGTGCCATGGGAGAGGGTTTTCTACTCGCCCCCAGAGGCCTTCTTCGCAGGGATAAGAACAAAGCGAGGGAAGGTATGAGTCGAAGGTGAGTAGTGAGCTAGACGCGTGGGCTCCCGGGACAGTCATCGATGGGCTGTTCAAAGTGCGAGACATGATCGGTCAGGGCGGGATGGGAGCCGTCTTCCGAGTAAGCCACCTGGAGTGGAACTTTGACTTAGCCGTCAAAGTGCTCCACGCCGGGGTCGCCGACAACGTAGCCTACCAGGAGAGCTTCATTCGAGAGGCCACCACCTGGATCGAGCTGGGAGTCCACCCCAACATCGTGCAGTGCTGGTTCGTGCGGGAGTGCAACGGAATGCCGGGCCTTTTTTTGGACTATCTCACCGGGGGGAGCTTGCTCGACTGGATCTACGAGGGTCTGGTCCGGCCGGGGGACTGGCCTCGAATTCTCGATATCGTGATCCAGTCGGCTGATGGGTTGGCTCACGCTCATAAGCACGGTGTCGTCCACCGAGACGTCAAGCCGGGTAACCTGCTGGTCCGGGGTGACGACCGAGTCTGTGTCACCGACTTCGGAATCGTGAAGCGGATTGAGGTAGGGGGCGACCTGGAGGGCGGAGTGGCCCTCAATGATGACCCTATCGGAACGCCTGAATACAGCGCTCCCGAGCAGTGGGTGGCGGGGGCTAAAGTCACCACCCTGGCCGACATCTACGCCCTGGGAGTCTGTTTCTACCGTTTTTGCACCGGTCAGCTTCCCTTCACCAAGACCGAGGGCGAGGATGACTTCAATCTGATTCAGCGCCACTTTCGCGATCCGCCCCCACCTATGGCGGGGGTGCCAACCGAGTTGGTCCAAGCCGTGCTGTGGTGCCTGGCCAAGAAACCCGAAGAGCGACCGACGGCCGTCGTATTGAGGCGTCATTTGGCCCAGCTCTATCAGTCGATGACCGGCGAAGCCTACCCTCGGGCCGAACCCCAGAGCGGACTTCAAAGAGCCGACGCTCTCAATAACCGGGCGGTTTCGCTCTTTTACTTGGAGCAACCCGACGAGGCGGTGAGCGCTTGGAACCAGGCCCTCCACATCGACGGCCAACATCCCGAGACGGTCTATAATCGGTCCGTGGTGGCCTGGCGCCGAGGGGAGATCGAGGCCAAAGAGGTGGTCTCACGGCTGGACCGAGCCCGAGCGCCGATGCACCTGGGTCTGTTCTTGTTGGAGAGCGGCTTCTATAAGAAAGCGTCCGAGGTTCTCCAAGAGGCGACGGCCGATCCGGAGTGGTCGAACTACGGGCTCTGTTTTCGCGCATTGGGAGATTCGTTAATGTATCGAGAGGCGCACTTCGGGGCTGAGCAAGCCTATGCGAGAGCCCTCGACAAGATGCCTGAAGACGATCAGACGCGTTTACGGCGCCGGTTAGCCCGCCTGGGACTGCGTGAGTTGGAGGAAGGGATCTTTTTTCCTCGCTCTCGCCCGGTCGAGAAGCATCGTCTGAAAGGACCGCCCGAGAGGATGGAGGCCGACCCTCTCAGCGGCTGGATGGTGGTGGCTGGCAGCAGCTGGATGGAAGGATGGTCCCTGAAAACTCAGCGGGCCGTTTGGTCGCGACCTTTGGAATCGCCCTTGCAGGATTTGGCCTGTCAGGGAGGCTATGTGCTCTCGCTGCGTCAGCGGCCTGGGATGATCTGGAACCAGACCACCGGTGGACTCTTCTGGCAATCCAATCCCAAGGAGTCTCTGCTGTGTCACTCTCCGGTGACCAACCGAATCCTGGTGGCGGGACCTCCCAATCGGGTCTTGGAGCCGAATTCTCGTAGTGAGGTTAGAGCTCCTCAGGAAGAACTGTTGGCAGGCGCTTTTGCTCCTGATGGAAAGAGAGTGGTGGTGGCCACCTCGGCAGGCGACCTGATTCTGTGGGATGTCATTCTGGGCCGTGAGTTGCTCCGCTTTCCTCTTCACGGAGACTTGCCCCGGCAACTGCTCCTGATGGCCAGCTCCCCTTTGGTGGTGGTGGTAGGACACCATATTCGGGTCTTTAGCCTTTTGGATAGCCAGGAGGTTTGGCGACTCGAAATGGAGCGTCAGCTGCTTCGGGTCGAAATGGATCCGTGGGACGAATATGTGGTGATCCACTACTGGCCGGTTGAAGGTCGTCCCGACTATGAGATTCATCGAATCGAAGGGGACAAGGTGCTCGAAGGGTCGGGGCCCTTGACCTTCACTCCCACCGGTGAACTGCTGCTAGAGCAAGAGGGAAGAATGTGTCTCTGGTCGCTCGTTTACCATTTGCGCTTGCGTCGGTTCCGACCTCACGAACAGAGTCTCTTAGGTCTGACCACCGACGAGACGTCACGTTTTATTTTCTCTGTTTCGGACGATGGTGTGCTTTGTGTTTGGGAAGGCGACGAGCAGAACCGAGTCGTTCCCAAAGAGCTGTTGTTGAATCGAGGGCGTAGCCACGCGGAGGAAGAGATGACCCGAGCCGCTTTTGTCGAGCTGTTGCAGCAGGCTCGAACCCATTTGGCTCGAGGTAGCGCCGACCTGGCTTACAAGACTCTCAATCGGGCTCGCAGAGTCCGAGGCTACGCTCGAGACGGTCTGGCTATGAGTTTCCTGGCTGAGCTCGGAAGGCACCTCAATCGTAAGAGTCTGCAAGAAGTCTGGGAGCGCCACTCGTTTCCTCTTCCCTGTTCGCCTCAAGCCATGGCCGTGGACTATCGGATGTTGCGGGTTTGGTTTCCGGCCCAAGAAGGCCTGGTTGGCTATTCTTTGCGAGAGGGCAAGCTGCTGGAGGTGCCACCCACCTCAGCCACGGCCGTGGCTGCGGCTGATAACCCCTGGCTGGGGAGTGGCTCAACTCTCTTTCAGTTGGGAGGGGCCCGGCTTGAGCTGAAGGCCGAGATTCAGGCCATCGTGACCGATCCAACCGCCCGCTTCGCCCTGGTGGCCGCCAGTGGCGGCCGGCTCAACCTGGTGGATCTCGGTAGCGGATCGGTTCTAGTTGAGTGCGCTGACCCCAAAGCCGTGGTCTCTCACCTGGCGGTCACTCCCGATTTTCGCTTGGCCGTGACCTGGCCGGATTTCGGCCTGTGGGATGTCGCCCAGGGAAAGCAATTGCTGGCGGCTCGCCATCTCAAAGCCGAGAAGCGCCTTTCCCAAGAAGACCTTCGAATCGAGAGTGCTTGTTTATCAGAGAATGGCGAGTATATTTTGATGGCCACCTCGGATCAGGTCGTTCGGCTTTGGGATAGCCAGACCGGTCGCTCCGTCCTGGCTTTACCAGGTCATCGAGGCAGGGTGACCTTCGTCCACCTCTGGAGCCACCTAAGAGCCGCTGTTTCGCTGTCGGAAGATGACCGCATCGTCTTGTGGAATCTTGAAGACGGCACTGCCTGGGAGGATTGGAAAGCCCGTGACGAAGGATTGATAGCGGGCAGCGCTAGCCCGGACGGACGCTTCCTGGTGACGGTCGGGAGCAATCGACGTCTTCGCTTGTGGGAGCTAGAGTGGGAACTCGACAGCGAAAACGCTCCCGTCGCTTTGAGGGATGTTACCGCCTCGGTCGGGCCTCTGGACAAGCTGGGCTCGTTCTTTCGCGGCAGGTGATTTTCGACTCGCTCGAAATGTTTTCTGAATGAGCTTTCGCATTTTGCTCCCACTCGATGGCTCGCCCCTGAGCGAGGCGGCCGTGCCTTTCGCGGCTCGTTTCGCTCGATTGAGAAGTGGCCAGGTCACGATCCTTCGAAGTGGACGCGGGGACGACGAAGAGAGCAACACGGCCTACCTCAATCAGGTGGCTGTTCTTGTCGCAGAAGAAGGTCTGGAGTGCACCCGGGTGGTCAGCAATGAGAACCCAGAGAACGCCATTCTTGAGGCGGCCGAAGAGCATGATTTGGTAGTGATGTCGAGCCACGGCCAGAGCGGTCTAGGTCGCTGGCTGCTAGGCAGTACGACCACCAGGGTGATCCAGGGGTGTCGTTGCCCGGTTCTGGTGGTGGGGGGCAAAGCGCTTGAGGCGGAGTGTGATTTTCGTCGAATCATGATTCCCCTCGATGGGTCCGAGGCTTGCCTCAAAGCCCTCCCAGTAGCCCAGCAGGTGGCGGCTGAGCACGAGGCGGAGGTGATTCTTTTTCGAGCTCTCATCACCTCGGACCTCGACCATTCTTTGCCCACCATGGCAGCCGCCCACGAGGCCGAAAAGGCTATGGCCGAAGAGTATCTGGAACAAGCTCGCCAGTCGGTTGAGCTAGAGAAGGTCCGATGCCTGGCTTTCGGGGCCTCTCCCGCTCAGGGAATCGTAGAAGCTGTGGAAACGGAGGAGGTCGATCTGCTGGTCATGACCACTCACGGGCGCAGCGGTCTGGTTCGATTTCTTTGTGGAAGCGTCACCGAGAGAGTTTTGCAGACAGCTCCCTGTCCGGTGCTGGTGGTCAATCCAGGCGAGCTGTGAAGCTACCACAGCAAGCTCATAGTCTCGAGCCAACTGAGCTCTGCCAACAGCTCCGAGTCGACCCGGAGAGGGGCCTGACGTCCGCCGAGGTCGAACAAAGGCTTGAGCGCTTTGGGCCCAATCGTCTCTCCAACGAAAGCGCCATTTCTCCCTGGCAGATTCTGCTCAGTCAGTTCCAAGACGCTATGGTGTTGATCCTTCTGGCGGCCACGGCAGTGGCTCTTGGCGCCTGGTGGATGGAAGGGGCTCACGGAATCCCCTACGACGGCATCATCATTTTGATCATAGTGGTGGCTAACGCCGCCCTGGGTTTCACCCAGGAATACCAGGCCGAGCGGACCTTAGAGGCACTCCAGCAGTCCGCCGAGGTGAAAACCCGAGTGCTTCGAGAGGGACAACTGGTCGGGGAGGGTCACGAGCGATTGGTTCCCGGAGACTTGATCTCTCTCAGCGAGGGAGACCGGGTTCCGGCCGACGGAGTCCTGCTCCGAGCTTCTCATCTGATGGTCGACGAAAGCCCCCTCACCGGCGAGAGCGTCCCGGTCGCTAAAGCCGTGGGAGCGGTGGAGGCGGACACTCCGGTGGCCGACCGCAAGAACTGTGTTTTTGCCGGCACGGTGGTGACTGCAGGAGAGGGCCTAGCCACCTTGGTGGCTACGGGAAAGCACAGCCAACTTGGGGGAATCGCTGAGAAGCTTTCGACCACTGTTTCTGAGAAAACACCCCTGGAAAGTCGGCTCGATAAGCTTGGCTCCCAGATTGGGATAGGAGTTGCCATCCTAACCGTGCTAATCGCCGCCACCGTGTTGCTGGTGGAGGGGAAATACGATACCGCGACTCTGCTCAGGGTAGCCATGTTCGCGGTGGCTTTGGCGGTGGCGGCCGTGCCCGAGGGGCTTCCCGCCGTCTTGACGGTTTCGCTTTCGGCTGGGGCAAAAAGACTTGCCGCTCTGAACGCCGTGGCTCGCAAGATGGCGGCCGTCGAGACGTTGGGTTCGGTGACCACGATCATGACCGACAAGACCGGCACTCTGACCTTCAACCAGATGACGGTTAAGTCGGTAGCAACCCTCGAGTCCACCGCCCGGGTGAGTGGAGACGGATACGCTGCCGAGGGAGAAATCGAAGGCTCCCTCAGTGAACTCCAAAGGCGCCTGGTCCTGACCGGCGTGTTAGCCGGCGGGGCCGACTTGGCCGAGGAAGATGGCGAGAGGACGGCCATCGGCGACCCGATGGACGCCGCTCTGCTCGTGTTGGCCGAGAAGGCCGAACTTGATTGGCGCCAACAACGCCAACACCATCAGATGTTGGATGAAGCACCGTTTTCTTCGGAACGAGCCCGAGTGAGCTATCTTTATCAGGGCGAGACTCGGAGTCTCTATGTTAAAGGAAGCCTCGAGAAACTGGTGACTCTCAGCACTCAGGTCGAGACTAGCGAGGGGACCAGGACGCTCACCCCCGTCGAGGTAGAGCATTTCCAATCGATCGAACTCACCTACGGTCAACAAGGCTGGCGCACTCTGGCACTGGCCTACCGTCCGGCTGAGGAGAACGACGCTACCGAGGCCGAACATGACTTGGTTTTGGTAGGGCTGGCTGCTTTCGCAGACCCCCCTCGAGAGACGGTTGCGCCCTCCCTTACACGATGTAATGAGGCTGGCATTCGAGTTCTCATGCTCACCGGCGATCATCCTACCACAGCCAGCGCCATTGCCCGGGAGGTCGGATTAGGAGCGGGAGAGGAAGCGATTTCCGGTCGAGAGTTACAGAAGATGACCGATTCTGAGCTCCGGCAGGCTCTGGCCCAACACGACGTATTTGCCCGCGTCACTCCCGATCAAAAGCTTCAACTGGCCGAGACTCTGTTGGGCCTTGGGGAAGTGGTGGCCATGACCGGCGACGGGGTTAACGACGCGCCCGCTCTCAAGAAGGTTCATGTGGGCGTGGCTATGGGCAAAGCCGGCACGGCCGTCGCGGTGGAGGCTTCCGACGTGGTCCTGATGGAAGATGACTTCTCGACCATTGTCGACGCCATCGCCGAAGGGCGCTCGATCTATGCCAACGTGCAACGGTTCATCGCCTTTCTTTTCTCCGGCAACTTTGGGGTGGTGCTGGCGATGTTTGTGGGAACTTTGGTGGCCGGCCTCTTAGGTTTGCGCTACGATGGAGAGCTGTTGCTTCCCCTGACGGCCGCTCAGATTTTATGGATGAACCTGGTGGCTGATGGCGCTCCAGCAGTCGCCTTCGCTCTCGGTCGAGCCGATGAGAGCTTCATGCAAAGACCTCCGCGAGACCCGGGCTCGCCCATCCTTACGCAGCGATTGTGGCTGATGATCGCCTGCACGGGAACCACTCTGGCCGTGCTCTTTATGGCCGTTCTAGACTTGCTCTATCAGGACGGGTTCTTCACCTTTAACGAGGCCGCCCGCAATCACGTCTACGCCCGCACCGCTGCCTTCTACACTTTGGTGACGGCTCGACTGGTCAACGCCTTGAACTTTCTGCATCTCGACTTCGGGGTGACCAACCCCGTCAGTTGGCTCAATCGCTCGGTGCCCAAAGCTTGTCTTTTCTCCTGGCTGCTCACTCTTGGGATGATCTTCTTTCCGCCGACGGCGGTGGCTTTCGGTTTGGAGCCGATCGACTGGACCACTCTGGCTGTCTTGACCTTTCTGGTTTGCCCTTTGGTGCTAGTTCCGGCCGAGGTGTTCAAGCGGCTGACAGCAGGTCAACAATCTGAGTGAGGCCTGGGCCGGCCCTCTCTCGGAACCAAAGCCCCCCCGAGGCCTGAGCCATCCTAGCAAAAGGATTTGTTTCGGGGTTGATATCCACCAGGCAGGCCCCTCTTCCGCTGGCGACCTGAGCCATTCGCATCGGAAGATTAGTCGAACCTGAGCAGCCTACCGTCACCAGCAGCCCGCATTCCAAAGCCGCTTTCAGGGAGCTGTTGAAGCGAAAGCGAGGCTCATCGTAACACTCATCAAACCAGAGCACATGGGGACGAGCCTGGCCCTGGCATCGAGGGCATTTGAGAAGGCCTTTTTGATGGTCTGAGAGCCTCATTTCCCGCTCCAACGGTCCGATGGTTTCGGGTATCGGAAACTGATCGAGGCAACACTCTTCCCAGCACCTCATATAGTCGATGTTACCGTGTACCTGGTAGGTCCTTGCCAGGCTATTGCCGGCCCGAAGATGGAGACCGTCAACGTTTTGTGTGACCAACAGAAAACGTTGTCTGAGTCGCTCCTCGAGTTCTGCCAGCATCAGGTGAGCGGGGTTGGGCTCCGCCTTGCGACAGACCGTGCGGCGAAAAAGATACCAACACCAGACCTCGTCGGGCATTTCTGAGAAGGCCTGATTGGTGGCCAGGTCCATAGGGTGGTAGTTGGTCGACCCGACCGTCCAGTAGCCCTCCTTGCCCCGAAAGGTGGGAATCCCACTGGCCGCCGAGATGCCGGCTCCTGTGAGGAAAACGATGGGTCGATTTCCGGCCTGACGAATCAGACCCTTGAGTCTCTCCATAAGGTGAATTTAGGCTGGGGCTCTAGCAATCCTCTAACTCTTCTCAAGTCCAGTTTTCGATGCGGGCTTGATAGCATAGAAGTAACGATAAGGAAGGTAGGTGACCGAATGAGCAGCGGCCGTTTTCGTTTCGTGTTGATCGAGGAGCAAACAGGTCCCCTTCAACCTTTGCCCAAACGGCGCCGAAGCCGCCCGTTGCAGCCCCCGCTGTTGGCGCCCCTGGCCGCTCTGCTGAAC
>CAYRFU010000245.1:0-8344 GCA_964423525.1 uncultured Burkholderiales bacterium
TCCACATCAGTAAATTGACCCCAGATCGTGTCTAATACCCCTTGACACATACCGCCCTGCAGCGGCTGATCGACGCCGAGGAGGATTTTCGTCTGAGGGATTCCGACCAGGACCGGGTGCGAGAATACACCAGTCGATTCGAAAGCCGCCCGGGCCAACGCGACGGCCTTTACTGGGACGCAGAGGGCGACCCCCTCAGCCCCCTCCAAGAGGCTCTAAAGGACGCCTGGAAGTATGTCGAGGGTCGAGAAAAAAACGCGCCCTGGTTTGGCTACCGCTTTCGCTTCTTGAAGGGGCAGTCCGCTTCGGCCCCTGGTGGAGCCTTGGACTATGTGATCAACGGCCAACAGGTCGGTGGTTTCGCCCTGGTAGCTTATCCTGTCCGCTACGGGCAGTCGGGAGTGATGACGTTTCTGGTCAACCAGAACGGCGTGATTTACCAGGCTGACCTGGGCCAGAACACCGTCAGCCAGGCTGAGGCGATGGAGCGATTCGACCTGGGCCAGGGCTGGTCTGTGGTCAAAGAATATTGAGGGGGAACGAAACACAATGAGGTATTTGAAGAGTCTATCCAGTCTCCTGGTCCTGCTGCTCCTGATGGGGCCTGCCGCTGGCCAGGAGACCGGCCACTATCTACCCGGCCTGGTCAATAATGCTGGTCAGGGAGCTTTGCCCCCTTTTCCCGGCATTTACTACAGCCAGTTCACTATGAACTATTCGTCCTCAATCTTGAAGGACCGTAACGGACGAACGACCGGGAACTCCAATACCCGTTTCGGGCCGATTAATCTCGACACCGATATCTCGGTCAATCTCATGATGCCGGTGCTGACCGGAATGACCGATGTGGAGATTCTCGGCGGACGCTACGGAGCCTCGCTGTTTCTGCCTTACTCCAACGCCAACGTGGGCGTCAATCTCGACCTGTTCGGCCGCTTTCAAAGGGAGGCCAACCAATCGAACTACGGTCTGGCTGATATCGGCATCGCTCCTATCCAACTGGGGTGGCAGGGTGAAAACTGGTCGGCCCTGGCCAACTACGTGGTCTGGCTGCCCACCGGTCGCTACAGTAACGGTTCCCCCGACAATCTCGGCCTGGGCTATGTCTCTCACAATTTTCAGTTGGGAGGGGCGGTGAATCTGGACGAGGCCAAAACCTGGCGGCTTTCTGGTCTTGGCACCTTCGAGGTCAACGGTCGCAAAGACGATGTCGATATCCGGCCCGGAAATTCTTTTAACCTGGAGTACGGTCTCTCCAAGAAGGTCACTCCCACCTTCGAGGTCGGTTTGACTGGCTTCAGTCATTGGCAAACCAGCGCCGACAGCGGCTCTGCCATTCCCCGGCGCCTGTTTCCCCTGGTGAACGATGAGGTCCACGCGTTGGGGGCCGAGCTGAGCTGGACCATCCCAGAAGCGAACAATTTGAGCATCAGTCTTCGTCATCTCCGGGAGTTCGGTGCTGTTGACCGACCGCAGGGTCATATGACCATGGTGAATCTGAGCTTACCGATCAAAATGTGGTTGCCTCAGGCCCCGGCCGCAGCTCCTCCTGAGTCCGAGGAGCCGAGGCCCGCGCAGCAGCCCGAAGCCGAGCCTCGGCCGAGTCAGCCCGCTGAACCGCCGGCGAGGGAACCTTCCGAGCCTGAAACCACCGAGCCAGAACCGAGCTGGTTTCGCGACGACCTCCTGTGAGGACGCTTGCCATTTGAAGGTTGGAGATTTACCATGGTGCCAGATGGCCTTGCCGCGTTATATCCCCCACTACAAGGTCGAGGACTACCAACTCTGGGAAGGCGCTTGGGAACTCTGGTCAGGCGTCGCGGTTTCGATGAGCCCATCCGCCAAACGTTTGCATCAGGAAGTCTGTGGTGAGCTCTACCTGAGGCTGAGAGAGGCTCTGGCGAAAGCCGGTTGCCAGGACTGCACCGCTCTCTTCGAGTTGGACTGGATCGTCAATGAAGATACCGTGCTGAGACCCGACCTGATGGTGCTCTGTGGGGGCAAGCGGTCCGATTTCGTTCAGGAGCCCCCGGTCTTCGTCATTGAAGTGCTTTCGGAGTCCACCCGAAAGCGAGACCTGGTTTACAAGCGCGAACTGTATGAGCAACTGGGGGTCGCTTACTATCTCACGGTCGAGCCAGAGGATGGCAGTTGGCGACTCCTGAAGAACGAGACGAGCGGCTATACAAAACTCGACAGCACCACCCTGGAACTCAGCCGTGATTGCCGGGTCACTCTGGATCTCACCCGTCTCACGCCGACCTAGTCCTGGTCGGAGTCAACGAATTGACTGGCGATTTCTCGGAACTGGTCTTGGATTTCGAGAAAAGCATCCACCAGGACCGGGTCGAAGTGATTCCCCACGGCCCTCCTCGATGATGGCGACCGCTTTCTCGTGACTGAAAGCCGGTTTATAGCACCGTTTGACGTTTCTGGGTTTCGAACTCCTCATCGGTCAGTTTGCCCGGTTTTAAGAGAACATTGTCGGGCACACCCACTATGTAAACCACATTGTGATTTTTTTCACAAAGGATTCTTGATAGATTTTTCAGGGCCTTGGGTTACCTTGAGAGCATGCTCATTGGGAACGCCAGACTGTTCCAACCTTACGCACGTGCAAGAGCCTGGGAGGCCAGGGCCCCGAAACGGTTACTTCTCAAAGACCAACAGGCTGACCAAACCGCAACTTCAATGTAAAGAACTCAACCGGGCCAGAACCTACGGTGGGACTGTCCGGCCAGGCTTTCGATTGGAGTACGGTAGGTTAGTTGCACCCTTTTCGTCCGCCAGTGGCCACCCGTCTTTTCGCTTCGCTTTGAATTACACCACCGAGGAACTCCTCACCGACGCCGCCAAGGCCAGCCAGTTCAAAGACGAATTTCTTCACCACGAGTCGAGATTCTTCGAAACATTCATCACCCAGATTCGGGCTTAACCTATAGCGGTTTTAACCTTGACCCCACCACCGGCGAAATCGCCTCGATACGGACCCAAAGCTGATGGCTACATCTCCTCGGCGGGCATCGAAGAAGCGGGTTGCCGTTGGCCAGAGAACAACCACACCTTCGCTCTCTACGGGGCTTTTCCGATGCTGTTAGAGTTCGCTGATGCCGACACCGGCAACTTCGGCCTGGCCTGGCTGCACAATATGCTGAAGGGACCTGAAATGCAGGGCCCGATGGGTGCCGGGGAATCGGGCACCAACGATGGCGATCACGTCACCCACGTCAAGACCATGGATTGCACCCAACTCAACGTCTTGGCTATGGCTGGCGGTCTGGCCGACGAAATGGCCGAGCTCCTCCGTGAAAAGGGCGTTTACGAAAAGTTCATGAAAAGGGCGTTTACGAAAAGTTCATGAAGTTGATCGACGGGGAATATCGAGAAGCTTTTCACTTCGGTCCTCCCCTACGGGAGCCGTCCGACTTTGTGGCCCCGGCTCACTCCGTCGGCCGGGGCCAGGTCGGAGAATATTACCTAAGCTAACCCGCTGGCCGTCTCGTCCGGTCGCCAAGCGGATGACTAACCGGCCTTCTTGTTTTCGAGGACCTCCAAACGCTGTTTTATGGAGTCCAATTCCTTGCGAATATCAGCATTGCCCGAACCGACAATCTCCAGCGCCTTGAGTGCCTCGTTTAGGATTTGGCGGTTTTGGGCCGAACTCTTGGCCGACTCTCGTGCGATGCGAGAAGCCTCGGCCGAGGCACGAGAAGCCTCTGCCGAGGCACGGGAGGCCTCGGCAGAGGCACGGGAGGCCTCGTCCAACTGGCCAGCCATTTGATGGAAACGGGATTCCTGGTCAGCCTGTCCAAGAGCCAGAAGACGAAAGTTGGTGTCGATCAGCTTACGTAGTCGCTCGAAATCGTTCATGTTCCTATGGTAGCCTAACCCGCCAGCCCCTACAAGAAAGCAAACCTTCGTGTCGCGCCTCTTTAATGATGTCCGGGCACGTGGTCGGGGGGGATTCCTGGCACCAAATCGATGACATCAAAGCTCTCCAAACCGACCCAAGCGACAAAAGTCAGATAGAGCAAGAGGAGAATCCAGGCCTCCCGACGACTGAGGCTCATCTGAGTGCGCATCATGGCGAAAAGGATTAAAGTGGCCAGAGTTAGGGCCGCCATCATGGGCGCGGCAACGTGTAGTTGATAGCGGCACTTCCCGCGATCAAAACCCCAGCCGGAATGCACACGAGGAGGTCGAAAATGTTACTGCCCAACACGTTGGCCAAACTGGTGATAGCGTTGCCTTTTTGAGCAGCCCGAATACTCACGAAAGCGCCGGGAATGCTTGTCCCGGCAGCCACAACGGTAATGCCCCACAGAAGGCTCGGAGTTCCAAAGAACTCGCCGAAGGCGATGGCCGAGACCGAGAGTATCAGTGCTTGAGGAAATTAGTCGTCAGTGCTAGGATATGGACCGGAAAGATTTCGGCCTCCCGACCCCGAACTGGAGTAGGAGCCGTTCATCGGCTACTGGCATCGACGCCGTTATCGCGACCCGGCGCTATCCGATCCACTAGGGGTAGCTAGCGACCAGCACGCGTCTAACATCTACGTCGTCACCCGTACTGACCTGTGGCGCTACATCACTGTTGAAGACCGCTGGGAGAAGTTGGCCGACTTACCTTCTGGGATCGTCGATGCTATCCCCTCAGGACTGGCTCTTGATCAGATGAGTTGGAGTTCACACTGCTCTGCCAGGAATTCGAAATCGCGGTCTCGGGTGAGCAGGAAACAGTCGTGGTGCTCGGCCGTTGCGGCGATGAGGCAATCGATAGTTCCAGCAACGACTCCCTTCGCTCGACAGCGACGTTGTAACTCCGCTGCTGACTGATAAACCTCACGATTCAGTGGGAGCAGGTCGAAGGCTCTCAATTCGTCCGCGACTTTCTCGACCATTTTGTCGTCGCGTATACCCTGGAGAATCTCCTGGAGTAATATTCCTAAGAGGAAGACCTGGTCTCCGGTGACGATCATGTGCCGCAGCTTGGATGCGGTGTCGTGATTCCGTCCGGCCATCAGCGCAATGGACCAGACTGAGGTGTCAGCGATGACTCTCATCTGGACCGCATGGATTTGTAGTCGTAGTCTTCTTCGAATTCTACCGAATCGAACAGCCTCAGGATTCCGACCGCCTTCCGCTGCCGAACGTATTCTCGCAAGGCTGTTTCCACTGTAGCCTTCTTTGTTTTGTGCTTTCCGAGCTTCTGTGCTTCGGCAAGGAGCTCGATGTCAATATTAATGTTGGTCATAATATTTATCGCCCGCCTGTTTTCTCTACATATGTTTGCACCAAATAGTCTTTGTGTCAACACATTGGTGTTCACTCTTCTTCGGATTCTGACTTCGCCTCTGAATCTTGGGCCGGCACCACCAAAGCACGGCGCGCGAAGAAGAGAAACCAGTGAGCGATACCGGAGCTCCCTCAACCTGGATGGCTACAATCTCCTAGAGTCTTGAAGTGGGGTGCTCTGGGTGCGGCGGTGGGCGGAGCTAGCGCGGGATTGATCGCCTCCAACGACGCGAGCGAGGACAAAATTCGACTGGAGTGGGTAAAGTCACGCTACCGCAGATTTATCACGACGGCTGGAACCACTCCTTTGACGAGCAGGTCGTCCCCGTTCGAAAGGGCATAGAACGCAAAGTCACGGGTTTCTTCAACGAACTTTAAGCTCTCTGGTCTGGTGGCCTTGGCCACCCACGGCTGAAGCCGCGTTTTTTCTCCCACCTCCAGAAATGCTACTCAGCCGAAATTCGAGAGGCTGACTGGGGCAATCAACCGGCAGCGTGATCTCAGACGCCTCCAGACCCACCTAGTCCTGGTCGGGGTCAACGAATTGGCTGGCGATTTCTCGGAACTGGTCTTGGATTTCAAGAAAAGCATCCACCAGGACCGGGTCGAAGTGACTCCCCCGGCCTTCCTCGATGATGGCGACCGCTTTCTCGTGACTGAAAGCCGGTTTATAGCATCGTTTTGTGATCAGGGCGTCGTAGACATCGGCAACCGCCATCAAGCGGCCTTAGAGGGGAATTGCGTCTTCCTTGAGTCCGCGAGGGTAGCCCCGGCCGCTCCATTGCTCATGATGAGTGTGAGCAATATCGACGGCGTGATCGAGGAAGGTGGTGGTTCCCCCTAAAGCCTCCTGAGCGTGAACCAGGGCATCGCGCCCCCACTCGGCATGACGCTTCATGGTTTCGAACTCCTCGTCGGTCAGTTTGCCCGGTTTTAAGAGAACGTTGTCGGGCACACCCACTTTGCCGATGTCGTGGAGAGGGGCCGATTTGAAAAGGAGTTTGATGGTGCCCTCATCCAGTTGGGAGGCATAGTCGGGATGAGTCTTGAGATGCTCAGCCAGGACCCTGACGTAATGCTGAGTGCGTCGGATGTGACCTCCGGTCTCGGGATCGCGAGTCTCAGCCAGAGAGGCCAGGCTGAAAATGGTGGCATCCTGGGTTAAAGCCAGCTCACGAGTCCGTTCCTCGACCTTCTGTTCGAGCACTTCGTTCTGATTCTTCAAGAGATCGCGGGCGTTTTTAAGTTCCAGGTGAGTTCTCACCCGGGCCATTACCAGGGCTGGCGAGATAGGCTTGACGATGTAGTCGACCGCGCCGACCTCGAAGCCTTTGGCTTCGTCGCCGACCTCACCCAGGGCGGTCACGAAAATCACCGGAATGTCCAGGGTGCTGGCGTCGGCCTTCAAACGTCGGCACACCTCATAACCGTCCACTTCCGGCATCATCACATCCAGCAAGATCAAGTCGGGGAGGGTCTCTCCTGAGGCCCGCTTCAAAGCCTGCTCCCCGTTTTTAGCCACCAGAGTTTTATAGGTCGGTTTGAGCAGTTCGACCATCACGTTCAGGTTGAGCTTTTCGTCGTCGACGATCAAGACGGTTTCCATGGCTGCGCTCTTGCTCCCGCCCAGTCGAGATCTCCTCCTCGAGGTGGAAAGGGGGAGCGTGGCCACGACCGAAGCTTGTTGCCGTGGCTGAAAACAATCCCTTCCTACCCTCCCAGCAAGATTCTCAGGCGGAGTGGCTCTCTTTCGATTTTCTCAAACGGGCAGCCGAACTCGCTTCCGACCCGGCTCTCCTGGTGGACTCCGAAGGGGTGGTGCGGTTGGCCAATGGACTGGCTCTGAGTCTCTTCGGATACAGTCGGGGGCAGCTGCTGGGTCAACCCGTCGAAATCCTCGTCCCCCTTTCCTCACGCTCGGCCCATAGGGTCTTAAGAGAACAGTTTCTTGCCACTGGCGGGGCCCGAACGATGGGGGCTTTCGGGAGTCGCTGCCGACGGCCGGGAGATACCGGTGGATATTCGCCTCCGAGCGGTGGATACTGCCGATGGAAAGTTCGTTTGGGCGTCGGTCCGTGATAGGACCCAGGCGCGCGCGGACGAGCAGGCGCTCTTGGAGCTTCATCAGACAGTCGAGAGAGAAAAGGCCGAGAAGACCAGGCTGCGAGAGCTGACCCAAGCGATGGTGGGGAAACAGTCTTCGCAGGATCTGGCGGCCGCCATCGTCCCAGCTCTGGCTCAGACCCTTTCCCGACAAACCGTAATCATGTATATCCAAGAGGCGGAGACGTTCGTGGCGCGAGCCTGGTTCGGGACGTCGGTCCGTCAGGAACGGTTCGCTCTACCCAGTACGATACTCCGGTGAGGTGTTGGGCCTGCTCGAATTAGGCGGCTTGACCCGACTCGACTCGTTTCAGGAGGGGTGGCTTGAGGAAGCCGTTCACGACATCGGTGTCGGCATTCGCTAGGCTCTCGATTTTCAGGAGCGACAGGGTTATCTGGCCAGACTGCAAGAAGCGAAAGAGGTTGCTACCACCGAGGTTCAGAGGCTCTTCCAGCTTTACACAGACCTGTCCAACCCGGCCATTATTGAGGATCTCGACGGCGTCGTGTTAGACCTGAATCCCGCCGCTGCTAAGACCTACGGTTGGACCCGAGAAGAACTGGTTGGCCGGCCTATCAAGACTCTTGTTCCTCCCTCTCGCCATCAGCAGGCCGATGAGCTACTTCGTCGCTGTCGGGCTGGCCAGGAGGTCAAGAATGTGGAGGGCCTGCGGTGGAACAAAGAGGGTCAGGAGATCCCGATCCTCCTCACCCTATCGTTACTGCGCGACCGGGATGGGAAACCCGATAGTATAGCCAGTCTGGCCATCGACATCAGCGCTCTCAAACAAGCCGAGGCCGAACTGTATTAGCACAAGCTTCATTTGGAGGAAAGGGTGCAAGAGCGTACCCTGGAGCTGGAGCAGGCTCTCGAGAGCTTGGAAGATGCTCGTCAGGCAGCCGACCAGGCCAATCAAGCCAAATCCGACTTCCTGGCCAATATGAGC
>CAYRFU010000245.1:8354-11111 GCA_964423525.1 uncultured Burkholderiales bacterium
GGGCTAGCTCATCTCTGCCTCCAGACAGACCTGACCCAAAAACAGAACAGCTACCTGGAAAAAATCGAACTGTCGGCCCGCTCGCTTTTGAGAATCCTCAACGACATCCTCGATTTCTCGAAGATCGAAGCCGGAAAACTGAAACTCGAGGTCACCGATTTCTATCTTGATGACCTGCTGGCCGACTTGAGAGACCTTTACGGCCTGAAAGTCCGAGAGAAAGGTCTGGAGCTTCTGTTTGATCTTCACCCCGACTGCCCTCGTGCTTTGCGGGGAGACCCCCTTCGCCTCAACCAGGTGATCACTAATCTTCTGAGCAACGCCATCAAGTTTACCGAACAGGGCGAGATTTTACTCAAAATTGAGCCTCGCCAACGGGTCGATGACCGGTTGGAACTCCAATTCTCTCTGAAGGACACGGGGATCGGCATGACGGCTGAACAGAAGGGCGGCCTTTTCCGTTCCTTTTCTCAAGCCGACAGCTCGACCACTCGAAAATACGGCGGGACGGGACTCGGTCTGGCGATTTCGCGCTCGTTGGTGGAGTTGATGGGCGGTGAAATCGGGGTTGAGAGCCAACCGGGCGAGGGGACGACTTTCTGGTTTCGAGCTATCTTTGAGGCCGGTAAGCCCCGCTCCGGCACTCCCGGTCTACCCGTCAGCCATCTCAAGGTCCTGGCCGTCGACGACAACCAGACCGCTCGGGAGGTGATGGCCAGCATCCTGGGGAGCTTTGACTATCAGGTCACCACCAGCCGTTCAGGACCCGAGGCTCTCGAGTTGTGGCAACGAGCCCAGCAAGAGAAAGTCCCGTTCGACCTGGTTTTGCTGGACTGGAAGATGCCCGGAATGACCGGGGTCGAAGTGGCTCAACAGCTGCTCAATCAGCCTTCTCCTCCCCGAGTGGTGCTGGTCACGGCCTACGACCGGGAGGAGTTACGCGAGCAGACCCAGGGGCTGGGTCTGGCTCACATTCTGACCAAACCGGTGACCGCTTCCGACCTCTACGATACCATCGCTAACGCCTACGGGTATCAGGGGTCGGCACGTCACCACCGTGAGCGAGCCAGCGAGTCAGACTGGCCCCAACTGAAGGGGACAAGGGTTTTGCTGGTTGAGGACAACCTGATCAACCAGGAGATCGCGGTCGAGTTGCTCAAGCAGGCGGGAATCGTCCCCGAAGTGGCAGAGAACGGCCAGGTGGCCCTACAAAAGCTGGAACAGCATGATTTTGATGCTGTCCTAATGGACATGCAGATGCCTGTGATGGACGGCTTGAGGGCTACCGAGCAGGCTCGTTCCCGGGGATTCACTCTCCCCATCATCGCCATGACAGCCAATGTGATCGGCGGCGACCGCGAACGGTGTTTGGCGGCGGGTATGAACGACCATCTCGGTAAGCCGACCGATGTAGGTTTGCTCTACGCCACCCTGGCCCGCTGGATCACTGGAGACCAGCAGACCCCCCAGGCTGATTCGGCGGGACTGAGTCAAGAGGTCTACGAACGCCTTCTCAACAAGTTTCTAGACCAGAATCAAGACTTCTGCCAGAGCTTTCCCCTGGACGACCCGGAGGCCGGGTTCAGCCGCACCCATAGCCTGGCCGGAGTGGCCGGTAATCTTCGTCTCGACGCTACCTACCAGCTGGCCCGGCAGCTGGAAAACGCCTGTCAGCAGAGAGCAAGGCCGGCTGAGCTGACCTCTCTTCTCACACAGCTCAAGCAGGCCCTGGCTTCCATTCCCCGACCGAGCGTTCACCAACCAGCCAGGGCTCCGGGGGCGAGGTGCCGACGGCTCTGCTCGAAAAGCTCAGGGAACTGATTGAGCAAGGCGATGCCGAGGCCGAAACTGTGCTGGAGGAGATCCTGGCGGTGGGCGCAGCGACACCGGTATGGCGTCAGGTCGCTCGGGCCGTCGAAGATTTCGAATTCGAGCAGGCCCTGGAGGCCCTTCGGCAGCTCTAGAGCCCAATCTGGCCGATTATGGATATGACCTGGAAGCGATTCGGGGAAGAGTAGCCCAGTTCAAACGAAAAGGGAACCCAAAATGCAAATTTCCAGACGTGAGGCGGCCCTGGCCGCTATCGGGCTCGCCTCGCTGGCCTTGCCGGCGGCTGCCAACAACGACTCGGTCGAGAGCCTGAAGGCGCTCCTCAAAGCTCACGACCAGGCCTTCACCGCTCACGACCTCGACGGCGTCCTGGCCACCTTGCACCCTGACGCTGTGGTCATGGGCACCGGCCACGGCGAACTGTGGGTCGGGCACGACGAACTGAAAACAGCCTATGGGCGGATGTTCACCGATTTTGACAAAGGTCAGCAGTCGATCGAGACCCTCTGGCACGATGGCGGCATGGGGCCCGACGGAGCCTGGCGGATGTCGCTCTGTAAAGTAACCATGAGCAAGGGCAAAGAGACCCGAGAGTTCGGTCTCAACATCTCGATGATGTGCTCCAAAAAGTCGGGCGAGTGGCTCATTCGGGCCCTGCACTTCAGTAATCCGACCGGAAAGGGTAAGCGATGTCAGACTCTGAGAGTTTCCCCAAAGAGGAGCAGGAGCCGACCCTGTCTCGCCGTCGATTTCTGCAAGGGGCCAAAGGGTGCGGCTGTAGTCGGATTGTCCCTGGCCACCGGGCCCCTCGCTCAACCCGCCCAGGCCGGTGGTTGGCTCAATCGGGGCGGCTGGGTCAATAGGGGCGGGAGTTGGCTAAATCGTCGCGGTGGCGGCGGTTGGGTCAACGGAGGCGGTGGCGGTTGG
>CAYRFU010000246.1:0-7275 GCA_964423525.1 uncultured Burkholderiales bacterium
ACCAAAGGAAAGAAAGCAGTGACGGTCGTCGCTGATTGTCAACACGCCCTCTAGCGTGTGCGCTTACTACCAGGCCAACCTCATTCAGGGGGAACGCTGACAGGCCAGCACAGCGAGCACTCTTGGAGCACCCGCCTGGCCAGGGTGTTCAACTGGCTGGTGCCAGGGTCACGATCAGACAACGGCTCAGTTCGGGGGCTAGCGCCACCGGCTGGCCCTGGCACCAATACTGACTATCCTGAAGTTTGAGGATGTGTCCCTCGGCTACCCCAAGAGCGGTGAGTTGCTGGCTGAGCGGGCCGCGCATTCTGAAAATCGTAGCTTGCTCGCCTGAGGTCATCTGGTCGGCTGTCAGCCTCAAGGCCTCGACCGGCTCTGTTCGTACCTGCCGGCAAAGCTGGGGAGCCACCAGTGTCTCCTGTCGTCCCACCCTGAGGTGATATAAGCCCTCGGGAGGACGGCCTAGAAGAGTCACGGTGACCCCTGGAAAAAGGCCTTTCTCGGCCATGCTCCTCAGAGTATCTGAGCAGGAATCGCTGACCCGGGTGATCTCGTAGGGGCGATACAGTTCCTGCTCGGCCAGCTGCTGGCCGCGGCGAGGGGGGAGTTCGCCCTCGAGCGAGGGGATCGGAGCTCCGTGAGGATCGAAGGTCGGATTCCCGAGAGCTTCGGCGATACGAGCTTCAAGCTTCTCCGAGATGAAATGCTCGAGCAACTCGGCCTCGTCGTGGACTTCGTCCCAGGAGTAGCCAAGAGCTTGGCTGAGATAGAGTTCGAGCAAGCGGTGATGACGGAGAACCTCTACAGCCACCCTCCGACCGGCCTCAGTTAGGAAGACACCGCGGTAAGGCTGATGAGTGACCAGTTGAAGCTCGGCCAGGCGCTTCACCATTTTCGTCACGGAAGCGGGAGCGACTTCGAGGAGGTCGGCCAAAGCCTGGGTCGAGACGGCTTCAGTGTCTCTTCCGATGCGGAAAATCGCTTTTAAATAGTCTTCCATAGCCGGACTCAGGGTGACTCCCTCGGGGGAGAGTCGGCGGGGTGGGGTTTTTGTCATAGCCTGCCTCCTTCTACTCCGGCGGTATCGGTTTCCCGTGAGGATCCTGTTCGGGAGAGCCCAGAATCTGGTTCAGTTCTTCCCGAAACTCGTGGTCGGTGGAATGCTCTAGTTGGTGGGCGGTGGAGTGAACCCGGTGGGCTGGTCGGTCGAGATGACGATGCAGATAGACCTCCCACATTCGGTGGGAGCGGACGAGTCGGCGGGCCTGCTGTGACCCTGGCTCGGTCAGGCTCCAGGTTTCCCCACGCTTGCTGACCAGTCCTCTCTGGGACAGCCTCCAGAGAGTCAAAAAGCGCTGCAAAGGGGTGATAGCCAGGGCCTTCTCAAAGGTTGCCTCGGTGGCCAGCCGTTGAGTCTCCTCCTGCTCCTGGAGTCGAAACAGCATCCCCAAGATATCCTCGCCGCTGACTTGAAGACCCAGCTCCCACTGATAAAGGCTGCGGCTGACCACTCCTTTTTTGGGGGCGAAAAGAACAGCCAGGAAGAAGAGGCCACCGGCGACCGCTGCCATCATTCCAGCCGTATTGGTGTCTTCGAAACCCACCAATCGGGGTAAGGTGATGGCTCCGTAGTGACCCAACCAGGCCGAGACCGCTGCCACGGCGGCGCTGAGAGCCAGCATCGAGGTCAGTCGATCGGTCAGCAGTTGGGCCGTGGCCGCCGGTACGATCAACATGGCGATCACCAGAATGCTGCCCACGCTCTCGAAGGCCGCGACGGCCGTCACCGCCACCAGAGCCATCAACAAAAGATTCATCCAGCGGCTGCTTATCCCGAGGGTGTCGGCCAGGGCAGGATCGAAAGTCGCCACTTTAAGTTCTTTAAAGAAAAGACCGATCACCACCAGGTTCACCAGTAGCACTCCGGCCAGATTGACGACCGCCCGCGGGATCTCATAGCCGGCTACCTGTCGGGTGTCCAGAGGGACCAGCTCAACCGCGCCATAGAGGACGCAGCCGGGATCGAGATCCACCTGATCGGCCCCTCTGACAAGCAGCACCAATCCCAGCGCAAACAAAGTGGTAAAGACCACTCCCATGGAGGCACTTTCCTCGACCCCTCCCAGGCGATGGATCCAGTCCACAAAAATGGCAGTCAGGATGCCTACGGTGGCCGCTCCCAGGAACATTGTCCAGCTATCGCGCTGATGGGTCAGGAGAAAGGCCACCGCCAATCCCGGCAAGACAGCGTGGCTGATGGCGTCGCCCATCATACTCAGGCGCCTCAAGACCAGGAAGCAACCGGGCAGAGCGCAGGCTAGAGCGCTCAACATGGCGGTGATGGCTATCCAGCTGTCCAGGTCGGTCCAGCTCACGTTCCAAACTCCAAAGGGTGAGGGCTGGGCAGTTTCGGGTAGTGCTCCAGCAGCATATCCTGGAGACGCTCAATGGTGGCTGTATCCAGAACGTGTTCGACCTGGTCAGCATCGCGGTCGACATGGCAGGGCGCGATGTCGGCGTAGTGGATCAGGTAAAGTTCCCAAAGTCTGTGGTTGCGCAAGATCCTCCGAGCCACCGCTCGACCCTCTTCGGTCAGAACCACGCCTTCCCCACGCCGTCCTACAAAATTGTCCCTCTCGGCTCGCCACAGGAGGGTCTTCAAGTAGGCTGGTGTCCAGGAGCGAAGGACCAGTAACTGCTCGAGAGTAGGGGTCGTCTGACCGGTCGCCTCCTCATACTCCAGCAGGGCCCTCATCAGATGCTGGTGGCCGACTTTGCGAGACAGGTTCCACTGGTCCCGGGCCCGCACCAGTAACCCCCGGGCCGACCCGAAGACCAGACTGACCAGGAAGAAGCTACTGTTGACCAGCACGATCACGGCTCCCGCCGGCAGCTTAGGGACGAGAGCGCTGGCCACCGAGCCGAGAGCTCCCCCAGCTGCTCCGAAGAGGGCCGCGAGCCCCGTCATCAGACTGAGTCTCTCGGTCCAAAAGCGAGCTGAGGCGGGGGGGGTGATCAACAGGGCGATGACCAAGATTAAACCTACCGCTTGAAGCCCAATAACCGTCACCAGGACGACCAGGGTCATAAGTAGGATGTCGAGCCAAGCTACCGGCCAACCTTGGGAGGCAGCGAAATCCTGGTCGAAGCAGAGCAGCGTGAATTCCTTGTAGAGGAGCCCACTGAGACCCAAGACCAAACCTCCGATAGCGGCTATCAACCAGGCATCGGCCGCCAGCATGGAGGCTGTTTTGCCGTAGATGAACGATTCGAGCCCGGCCGCTGAACCCTGACTCATCTTTTGAATGAGCCCAAGAATGGCCACTCCCAGCCCGAAGAAGACACTCAGAACAATCCCCAGGGCCGCGTCTTCGTTGATGCGGGTGTAGTGGCGCAAAAACAGCACCAGGCCCATTCCCAGTAGTCCCGTCAAGAGTGCCCCCGCTAGAAGCCCCGGAAACCATTTGCCGCTGTGGCCGGCCGCCACCATGACCATGAAAGCCAGACCGATTCCCGGTAGAGTTGCGTGGCTCACGGCATCGGCCATCAAAGCCCTCTTGCGAAGGAGCATGAAGGACCCGATCAATCCGCAGGCGGTGCCCAGAGCGGTGGTTCCAAGCACCACCACGCGGGTGTTGTGATCGGCCAGGGACAGAACCCGGACGATCTGGTCCCAGCTGGCCAGTCCGCTCATCGCCTCCTCCCCATCGCGTGGCCCACGGCGTCCAGAACGGTGAGCCGACCTCCGTAGGTCTTGCGGAGATTGTCTTCAGTGAAGATGGTCTCGGTGGGTCCGAAGGCCACCACCCGCATGTTGAGCATGAGCAGATAGTCGAAGTATTCGGTGATGGTTTGCAGATCGTGATGGACCACCAAGACCGTCTTGCCCGCCGAGCGCAAAGCCGATAAGAGAGAGATAATAGCTTTTTCGGTGGCTGCGTCGACTCCGGCGAAGGGCTCGTCCATAAAGTAGATGCGGGCGTCTTGAACCAGGGCTCTGGCCAGAAAAACCCGCTGTTGTTGGCCACCTGAGAGCTGACGAATCTGGCGGTCAGCGTAGGGGGCCATCCCTACTCGGTCGAGAGCCTCCTCGGCTTGCTCGCGCTCTTGGCGCCCCGGGCGTCGGAACCATCCGAGCTTTCCGTAGAGTCCCATCATCACGACATCGAGGGCGCTGACGGGGAAGTCCCAGTCCACCGACTCACGCTGGGGGACGTAGGCGATCAGGTGGCGCTGCTGACGATACGGCTGACCGTAAAAGAGCACCTGGCCGGAGGCCCTGGGGATCAGGTCGAGGGTGGCCTTGATGAGAGTGCTCTTGCCTGCGCCGTTGGGGCCTATGATGCCGACCAGGTGGCCCTCTGGGACATCGAGGTCGATGTCCCACAGAACAGGCTTGCGGTGATAGGCCACGGTCATGTCGTGGATCGAGAGGGGGGAGAGTTCTGAGTGTTCTGCTCCGAGTTTCATCCCTGGGGTCTGAGTTCTCCGTTCATTCCGGTCTCGGGGGCCTCACCGCCCAGCGCTCTCACGATGGTGGTCACGTTGTGGTCGATCATGCCCAGGTAGGTTCCCTCATAGGTGCCGGGGGGGCCCATGGCGTCGGAGAACAGCTCGCCTCCCACCTCGATCTGGTGACCTCGGGCTCGGGTGCCTTCCAACAGGGCCCGCACATTCTTGTCGGCCACGGAGGTTTCTACGAAAACAGCCCGGATTCTTCGCTCGACCAAGAGGTCGACCAGTTGATTGAGGTCGTCGAGTCCGGCCTCTGACTCGGTCGAGATTCCTTGGATCCCGATCACCTCAAGTCCGTAGGCCCGGCCTAGATAGTTGAAAGCGTCGTGGGCCGTCACCAACACCCGGGCCTCTTCCGGGATGGAGGCGAACCGTTCTTGAGCGTAGGTGTGAAGGGTCTCGAGGCGTCTGAGGTAAGCCTGAGCGTTGGCTTGGTAGATTTCCCGGTGACCGGGGTCGAACTCCGTCAAAGCCGTTTCCACAGCTCGCACCCCTTCCATCCATCCCTGAACATCCATCCAGAGGTGGGGGTCAGGGTGACCTTCCATTTCCGGCGGCTCAAGCAAATAGCTCTGTTCCACCAACTCGGTCACGGCGTGGACCGGCTTCTTACTCGACACTTTCGTCAGGACGTCGCTCATCTTGCCCTCTAGCAAGAGACCGCTGTAAAAGATGATATCGGCCTGACTCAGGCGAGCCACGTCGGCCCTGGTAGGCTTATAAAGATGGGGGTCGACCCCTTCGCCGATAAGATTGACCACCCTGGCCTTGTCCTGGGCCACGGCTCGCACGATGTCGGCCACCATCCCGGTGGTGGCGACCACCTCGTAAGGATAAGTGGGAGAGGCTCCATCCTGTTGTTGCTGAGCCTGTTGCGAGCAGCCCAGGGCGAGCAGGACTAGCAAGAGCGTTGCAATCTTCTGCATGAAATTTACTCTAGGCTAAAAATGATGAGTGCGTCAAGACTGTGCTGTCTTCCCTGCCGGGGGAGTCGGCTTGAGGTAGTTTGCCTGTGGCTAAACTTGTTGGCGTCAACGCTCTCTCCCTGCCAGAGGATGTACGGCTCAGGCGCCAAACGGGCCGTGATGCGAGCACTTCTTCTCTGGTGTATAATGATGGCGACAGTGATGGCTTCTCCGAGTGAAGGGCGTTTTCACGCTTTGCGGCTGCGGCCCGGCCAAGACTTGAAGCCGGCTTTGACGGCCTACGTGAAGAAACACAATTTGAAAGCCGCAGCTGTGGTGACTTGCGTGGGTTCTTTGCGAAGGGCCCAGCTGCGCTTGGCTGACCGCTCCCAGGGAACGACTCTGGAAGGTCCCTTCGAGATCGTTTCTCTGGTCGGCTGCGGAGGCGTCCACGGCTGGCATCTTCACTTAACCCTGGCAGACGGCCAGGGGAAGACCGTGGGAGGTCATCTGCTGGAAGGCAATTCCATCTACACCACGGCTGAGATTGTCTTGGTCGAACTCGAGGAGCTTGAGTTTCTGCGTCTGCCTGACCGTGAGACCGGCTATAATGAACTCGTCGTGGCCACCCCGATCGAAGCTGATGTGCCCAGAGAGTTCGAGTTGCCAAAGGAACTCCAAGCGCCGGGCGAAAGCGTCACGTTGCAAGCCCTTGTCTACGCTGACGGTCGTGCCAGTTTGGCTGTGCTCGAGTCCAGCGGAAGTGCTGAGGTGGACCGCTATGTTCTCGACGAGGTCCGCCGTCAAGCTCAGTTTCGGCCGGCTACCGATCCCGATGGGGAAGGGGTGCCCTCTGGGGTGGAGTTTACTATCTTGTTGAGGTAGGCCCGAGAGGCTGGCGCGGGGAATGCGCCTTGATGCCGCTAGAACCGACCGAAATTCGCCTTATCATCAGACGCACCAAGATCGTGGCCACAGTGGGTCCCGCCTCCAACTCCCCCGAGGTCCTGGAGCAGCTGATCGAAGCCGGAGTCAACGTATTCCGTCTCAACATGTCCCACGGGACTCACGAAGACCACCGCCTGGTGTATCAGAGAATTCGAGAGATTTCCGAGAGGCTGGGTAAGGCTGTCGGGGTCCTGGCCGACCTCTGTGGACCCAAGATTCGGGTAGGAAGGTTCGAGAGCGGAGGGATCGATCTGGTCGCCGGGGCTCAAGTGGTCGTGACCATCAGGAAGGTTCAAGGCCAGCCTGGCTTGATTCCGACCGTCTATCAGAACCTTCCCAAAGACGTTCGCAAAGGCAATCGGATTTTTCTCAACGATGGACTGTTCGAGCTTGAAGTGGAAGCGGTCGACGACACCGAGGTGAAGTGCCGGGTTATTCGAGGGGGTCATCTCACTGATCGCAAGGGCATCAACTTGCCGGGAGTCGAGGTCTCGGCTCCTGCTCTGACCGAGAAGGATCGAGAAGATGTCGCCTTCGCTCTCGACCTGGGAGTCGACTTGATCGCTCTGTCATTCGTGCGCCGGGCCCAGGAGGTCGAGGAGTTGAGGCGGCTGGTAGAAAAAGCTGAAGAGCCCCCTTACTTGGTGTCCAAGATCGAAAAGCCAGAGGCCCTCGAGAATATTGACGAGATCCTGGCCGCTTCCGACGCCGTCATGGTGGCCCGGGGTGACCTGGGGGTCGAGCTCCCCCCGGAGAAGGTTCCGGTTGCTCAAAATCAGCTGCTAGACCGAGCTCGAGAGTATCACCGGCCGGTGATCGTGGCCACTCAGATGCTAGAGTCGATGGTGGAAAGCCAACGACCTACCCGAGCCGAAGTCTCCGACGTCTCGCGAGCGGTGATCGGCGG
>CAYRFU010000246.1:7285-11076 GCA_964423525.1 uncultured Burkholderiales bacterium
CGGCCGAGACAGCGGCTGGAAACCATCCGGTTGAAGCCGTCAAGATGATGGACCGGGTGGCGCGCGAAATGGAGTCCTACCTTTGGCAACGGAGCGGCCACGGGCAGCTCGTGGAGGTGCCGAGTTTCGATCTTAAGGCCGGTGGTAAGCCTCTCAGCAAAGCGGTCGGGACAGCCGTCGCGGCTCTCTCAAGAGACCTGTTGGTGCGAGCCGTGGTGGTGGTTTCTCGAGGAAGAGGAACTTCGGCTACGACCCTCAGCTCAGCCCGCCCGGCAGCCCCTCTCGTGGCTGTTTCTCGCAAAGCCCGGGTGATCGGTTGGATGAGCCTGTTGTGGGGGGTCTTACCCTATCAGGTGGGCTCGGAGCAGCTAGAACATCCCCAAGAATTGGCTCGTCGTTTGGCCCTCGAACTGGGCCTGGCCAAGCCCGAAAGCTATGTCTTGGAAGTGGGTGGGTTTTCTCGCGACCCTCGTCGCAACGTCCCCTCTATCAGTGTCGTTCGCGTCTAGAGAAACGGGAAGGGGGTGAGTCCGGCCGACCAGCTTCCGGCCGCGATCGGGTTCATGGCGTCGAACGCTGCAAAATCTGAGCCCGCCAGCAGGTTGTTGGGAAGCCCTCTTCCGAGGGGTAGACCACCAAACCCACTCCAACCCGAGGCGCTCGACAGCAAAAGACTCATCAAGAGCCCCAGGGCCAGGCCAGCCTCAGCCGGAGAACTTTGAGGCTGGGAGGCTGTCACGGCTGCTTGGTCTCGGGCCAGGACAGGGACAGTGTTGTTTCCGGGGACTGCTGATGAAATTGCCATACCCCTAATTTAACGGAAGGCCAGGGCTCACTGGGTTGAGGTGATGTTAAGTTTTTGTGTCAGATGTGGTAATTTTGGCACGGTTTTCCAAGTTGAGCTCAACCACTCGACCTGTCTTGTAACATCCTGGCAATGCTCCGTTCGCATCACACCTTTAGGCTCTTTCCGATCTTACTTCGGAGGTGCCTAGTGACGACCATCACGGCTCGACCCCTGGCGGAGGCCCGACCTGCTCATTCCAGGAACCCTGTCCAGAGGGCTCCCAATCCTGACTCTTATCAACCGGGACAGGGGGGGCGCGAAGCGACCGTCTCGTACCGCTCGGTTTTGGGGCTTTTTAGCCGGCCAGACCAATGCCTGAGCCTGGAGAGGCTACCCGATCTTCCCGCTCCGGGTCGGTCCTCGTTCGGCGTTGCTCGAATCGACGACAAGATCTACGTGGTGGGTGGTCATCAGGGCCGTGAGCACACCTATCCTCCGGAGTCGTTTCTTGATCGGCTCGAATGTTACGATGCCGGCACGGGTGAGTGGTCGATCTTGTCTCCTCGACCGGTCGAGGCCCACGGCTACGATGTGGTGACCGACGGACCTTACCTTTACGCCTTCGGCGGCTTCACTTACTCTGAGGACCACAATCCCAACTGGAAGTCGATCCCTGATGTCCATCGTTATGATACCCGCACTGATAGCTGGGAGAAGGTCGGCGATCTTTCCACCCCCCGTTCCTCGAATGTGGTAGTCCAGGTGGGTCGCAAAGCTTATCTTATGGGGGGTTGGGATAGCACTCCCACTTCCGACGGCGACAAGGAAGGGAACTTCCTCAGTTCGGTGGAGGTTCTCGACCTTGACACCGGGGAACTGTCGCTGGCTCCCTATTCCATCCCCGACCCGGTTCGACGGGCCTTCACGGCTGTCGAGATGGACGGCGAGGTGATTTTGTTGGGCGGATTAGGCGAAGGCTCGACCCATTTCGAAATGCTCGACCGGGTGACTGCTGTCAATCCTGAGACGGGCGAAAGCCGAGAGCTACCGCCTCTGCCGTTCCCCACCTTCGCGCCTGGAGCCGGTCAGATCGACGGCACCCTCTATCTTTTCGGAGGGCTGATCCGAGAAGGCGAGCAAGGCTACCGTTACGTCGACACGGTCTACAAGCTCGAGCCGGGAGCCAGTCAGTGGGAGGACGCTGGGGTACGCCTGCACGAGAACAAAGGCTTTCCGATGGTGGTCGGGATGGCCGACGGTTCTCTGGGAGTTCTCGGTGGCCATAGTTATGACGACGGCGACGCCCCTGTGGCCACTTTCGAACTCTTGAGAAAGGGTGACTGCGACCAGCGCGGTTGCTTACCGTTTTGATGACCAGTTTGAGCCCGCTGCCGGGCCAGCGGGTCGTCTTCATGGAAGAGCGGGGCGAGTCCAAACAGGTCGCGTTGCTCGATAAGGACGGCTTGCGCTATCTGACCGAAGGGTCGGATTGGCACCTCTACCCCGACATCGACGCCGCCGGTCAGAGGGTGGTGATGGTCACCGGACCCGACCAGGACCACCTGGCCGTCGAGACAGTCGAACTCTCAACCGGAGAGACTCGCCGCTGGTCCTCGGCCGAGGGCCAGAATCTCCATCCGACCTTTTCGGGTGATGGCCGCACCCTGGCCTACAGTCAGGAGACGGATCAGGGAGAGCGTCGCATCGCCCTGGTCAACTTGAGCAACGGCGAGTTGGAGGTGGTGCCGGGCTCCGAGCAGGGCTTTTTTCCCGCTCTCAGTCACGATGCCCAACAAGTCGTCTATCAAAGCAGCGGCGAGAGCCGTCGCATCGTTTGTTATGACCGTTCGCTCGGGGAACACCGGGTGGTGGCTGAGGGGATGTCACCGAGCCTTTCGAGCCAGGACGAATGGGTGGCCTACACCGCCCTCCAGCACGGTCAATGGAATATCCATATGACCCATCTCGAGACCGGTGAGCATCGCCAGGTGACCCACACTCCCCACCTCGATTTCGCCCCCAGTTTTACGGCTGACGGAGGCTTGCTGCTGGCTTCAGACCGCTCCGGTCAGTTTGCCATTTACCACATCAGTGCTGAGGAGCTAGAACAGGGTGGTGAGCAGGTTGAAACGGTCATGGCTGGAGAGGCTTCCTACTACGCTCCCGACGCTAGTGGGTTCCTAACCCAGGGCGGATGCTTTTCTCGAGGGGAATAGAACCTCCCATGATTAGAGGGCCCCGGTCTGGTGGCCGAACTGACGTAGCTGATCGACGAATCCGTCGCTATAGCAGACGTTCATGTGGCTGGCGCCTTGGGCCTCGAAGTAGGAGATGTTCTCTCGTCGGGAGGCCAGCTCCCGTCCGTGCTCGACCGGGATCATCCCGTCCCAATCGCCGTGAGCTACCAGAACAGGCGCATCGAATTCTAGCAATCGGTCGATGGTGGGGTAGCGACCGCGGGTCAGGTTGGCCGCCCACTCACCCATCAGCTCGGCCGAACTGTCGGCAAGGGAGGTGAAGGTCGACTCCAGAATGGCGCCGGCACAAGGCCGTTCGGAAGCCAGGCGAGCGGCCACCGCACCACCCAGCGATTGACCCATGACCACGATCCGCTCCGGTTCCACATGCTGGCGAGCCTCGTCGTAAGCCGCCAGAGCGTCGAGCCTGGTTCCCCTCTCGTTGGGAAGCCCGCCGTTGTCACCAAAGCCGCGATACTCGACCGCCAAGACGCGAAAGCCAGCCTCTTGAAGGGTCTCCATTCGGTCGAGGTTGTCAGCCAGGTTGGTGGCGTTACTGTGAAAAAAGATGCAGATAGGGCCGCCAGCGGGCTCCTGAGTGAGCCAGCTTTGAATTTCGACGCCGTCCTGGGTGGTCAGAGTTTTCTCCACGACGCCGTCGGGGGTGTAGCCTTCCGATTCTTGAGGGGCGTAAACCATAGCCCCCTCGGCGAGGTCCAAGACGCGAGGGGCGAACAGGGCGCCGGTCATGGCGGCCGCCCCCAGGC
>CAYRFU010000247.1:0-11051 GCA_964423525.1 uncultured Burkholderiales bacterium
CCAGGTCGTCGGGACAGTCGGGGGCCACGAAGGTGGCCCGGCCGTCAGCTCCTTCAGCAGTGGTCACGGTGCCGTCGGGGAGAACGACCTGGTCGGTGTCGAGATTGTGAAACCCGGTGCCGCCGCCCTTGTCGGTGTAGACTACAGCATAACCCTTTTTGAGGGCCCATTCACCCACCGCCACACCGCCGTAGACGCCTCGGGAGGCCGAGGAGGGAACCAGGACCAGACCGGCTCGTTGGGGATCAAAATGGTCAGGAAGCTGGCACACCATGGAGACGTTTCCGTCCCCCAAGCAGTGGAATTCCTGGCCGGCGATTTTCTCAGGTGGGGCGGGCTGCCCCGGTTTGAGGGGAACTCCTGGGCCGAAAAAGCGACCGAAGCCGCCACCCGGGCTGGTGTCCGTCAAACCTCGATAGTTTTGATAAATCGTTCGACGACGAAGTTCCTGGGGGGTGGGTGCAAGAGGGTCGGCAAAGCCCGGAGCCGTGGCCGACGCCAGGCCGTCGGAGCCCAATCCGGCAGTGGCGAGATCGTCTCTCTCGCCATCAAAGCTGGTGACCTGGACGGTTCTGCCGCGGTAGGTGAGATTTTTCACCTGATTTCTGTATGGGGCCGCCGGGCTTCTATCCTGCGGGCTGGGGAGGATCATTCTACCAACCTTCCGTTGGACCAATAACCAGCCTATCGATCGGTCCTGAAAAAATGCTGATCCCTTTGGGGGAAAAGTGAAAGCGCCGAGGGGGACTCGGCGCTTGGCGTAGGTTCCTGCTTTTATACTCGGCCTGTTGTAAGTAGCCCGAGGAGCGAGCGCCCTCCTGCTGCGGCTCGCTCCCGTGGGGCGGGTTGTTAACTTGAGTTTAACAGAATGTTTCCAAGTTGTAAACCCCTGAGGGATATTAACAGAACGTTAATCCGGCTAGAACGAGTTCAAAACAATCCGTGCAGTCTACCAACCAGAATGAAGTCACCAACAACAGCAGGAGTTCGACGGTGAGGGCGATTACCGCCCTATCGGCCCCGATGGCCAGGGGCTCCGGCCCGTTTACACCCAAGGGGAAGCCCACGACCTTATCGGCTACGCCCCGTTCGAGCGTCAGGAAGCGGGTAGTGGCTAAGGAACAGGGGGGAGGAGGTCGTCCCTAGCCCTGGGAAGCCAACGCTCTGATGGCTGCAAGCGACCTTTCCCTCTTCGTCAATCGCTTTATCGAAATCCTAAGGACAGACGCAGATATCGATCTGGATCGGGTCCTCGACGAATTCGACCAACACCGGGCCCGGCTAGAGACGTTCTATGAGAAATATCGGGACGACGACTCAGAGGGTTCCGACCCCGAGGTCTCGGCGATGGCTCAGCGGAGTTGTGTTCTTTATTTTGGGGCCCTGGAGAATCTCGAGAAGTATCTTGAGGACGGCGACGTTGGTTTACTGACAAAAGCCATCGAATACACCGACGAGGCTGGAGACATCCTGGATCAGGTTCAATCGTGGGCTCTCGAAGAGATGGTTGATGGCTAGCTCCAGAGGGCAGGCTAAAGCCAACTGGTTACGAAGGGCCGGCGATGGAAATTGAATGGGTCAAAAAAGAGGATCGGGTTCATCTCAACGGGGATCCGGGTAACTACGTCTGCCCTCACGAGGTCCCCTATGGCAGCTCCACCGGCATTATCTACCGAATCTATCTCAACGGCGATTCCAAAGAGACTCGCAACAGCGAAGAGGTCGCCAAAAGGCGGCTCGTCGAGATGGTCAAGCACGGCTCACTAAACTAGGCCAATCCTCCCGTTCGACCTGGGTCAGCGGCAGTTGGTAGTAGTCATGATAGGCTTGGGCCAGTTCTCGTGCAGCTCTCTGAAAGATTCGCCGCTCGTCTGAGAGGGCCGACCAGGCCAGGCTCACATAAGCTAGTTGAGAGCGCCGAGCATATTCGAGAAGATAGGACACCTTAAGAAACAGGGCCTGTCCATAGGCAGCAGGATTAGCTTGGGCCGGGTGCTCCAGGTAGAACAGAGCATCTTGCCCCTCGACCACTCGTTTGACGAGCAACCTGTCTCGCAGGTCGCCTTCCAGGTGGCGGGCGCTTTGGCCAAAACCAGCCGTGGTAAGCCGAGCCCCCTCCTTTTCCAGCGAGGCGGCTACCTCGGCTGACCACAGCCGACAATCCGAGGCCAGCACGACTCTGACGTTTCTCCAAAGGGACATTTAACGTTTCTGTGACGTTTCTTTAACGGTAGCCTTTTAGTATGGCATCAGTGAGATGAGCATTGGTTGGACCACCCCCGGGTAACCCCCGGGGGTTTTTATTTTGTCCTGATAAGCTCTCGTCCCAGTTGATTGGCACAGGGACGACCCTGCTCGAGAGCCACCAGGTTGGCCACGGTGGTCTCGGCTATGGCCGTCATCGCTTCGCGCGTGAAGAAGGCTTGGTGGCCTGTGATCAAGACGTTAGGAAAGGTGGTCAATCGGGCGAAGATGTCGTCTTGAATGACCCGCCCCGACAGGTCTTGAAAGAAGAGATCTCCTTCCTCTTCGTAGACGTCCAGTGCTAGCCCGCCCAGGTGACCCGACTTCAGCGCCTCGACCACTTTGGGGGTATCCACCAGTCCGCCTCGGCTAGTGTTGACCAGGACTGCCCCTGATTTCATTTTGGGAAGCGTCGTCTCACCGATCAAGTGGAAGGTCTCGGGAGTCAGGGGACAGTGCAGGGTCACCACGTCAGAGCGCTTGAGAAGCTCGTCCAGAGAGACGTAGTCAACCAAGTCCTCGCATTCTGGGTTGGGGGCCAGGTCGGAGGCCAGCAGCCGACTCCCAAACCCGTGGAAGAGGCGGGCCACCAGGGCTCCAATCTTTCCGGTGCCGACGATTCCGACGGTTTTGTTGACCAGATCGAAGCCCATCAAACCGTCTAGAGAGAAGTTGCCTTCTCTGACCCGGTTGTGGGCTCGGTGGAGCTTGCGGTTGAGGCACATCAAGAGAGCCAGAGTATGCTCGGCCACGGCGTTAGGGGAGTAGGCTGGTACCCGAACCGCAGCCAGGCCTAGTTCCTCCAAGGCCACCAGGTCCAGGTTGTTAAAGCCAGCGCAGCGTAAAGCTACGGTCGAGACTCCAAGAGCCTGGAGTCTCTCCAGGACCGGTCGGCTGAGGTCGTCATTGACAAAGCAGCAGACGGCCTGGCTACCCTGGGCCAGAGCGGCCGTTTTCGGGTTCAGGTGGGCTTTGAAGTAGTCCATCTCGAGGGGCGTGTCCTGGCAGGCTCTCTCGAGGTATTCGCGGTCATACGGTTGGGTGCTAAAGACTGTGACTTTCATAACAACAGGCGGTAGTTAACTACCGCCTGTTGGTTCCCTGCAAGCTGACGTTTAGGCTTGTGGGGCGAGGACGAAATGGAAGGAAGCGGTGCTGTCTTCCAGGCCCTGGAGAAGAACGGGGTCAAAACCTCGTTCGCCTTCCTCGCGGTCGATAATCGGGTCCTTCCCGTTATAGGGGTCATCGGGGAAGTAAAGCTGGGTAAGGAGCGGCTCGTGTCCGGGGGCAGTCACCTTGGCGTGTACGTGAGCGGGGCGGAACAATCGCTCACCCGTATCGGGGTCGGTTCCCAGATCGTAGTTGCCGGGACGAATAGCGTTAAAGCCCACCTCGCCGTCGGCGTTGGTGGTGCTGCGAGCTCGTCCCCGAAACTCGGCCGACTCCATGTCGTAGATGCCGGTGTCGTCGGCGGTCCAGATGTCGACCATGGCTCCTTCGAGCGGTTCTCCGTCGGTTCCGACAACCGAGTAGGCGTAGTTGATGGCAGTGCCTTGTTCGCCCTCGGAGAATAGGTTGGTCCGAACGGGAGCATTCTCGCGGTAGTAGGGCCCCTGAACGTCTCCCGGGGTGGCGGGAAGGGGTTCGGAGTCAACCGGCATCGCCCGACGTTGGTCAAGGTAGTTCGAGAGACCCAGGCTAAGGGCGCCGGCGGCGGCCACGCCCACAGCTCCCAAGGCTCCCAAGTGCATTCCCACGTTGGTGCTAGGGGCCCCGATGAAGGCGGCCCCAGCGATGGTTCTGGGGTTGCCGGTCTCGTAGACCAGATAAGCAGCCAGGCCAGCCACGCCCAGTAGGCCGGCTACCGGGTGGATGGCCCCAAGGGTAGCGGGTACTCCCCAGATGGCCGCGCCGGTCAGAGCACTCTTACCGACTGAGTTCCAGTCGATACTGGGTTGATCGACGGGATCGGAGGGGGTTTGGTCGACGGGCGGCTGGTCTTGGACAGCCGGGGCCGTTCGGGCCATCACAGCGGTTGGGTTTGAAAAATGTTGTATTTGCATTTTGAAGACTCCTAGGGACGGCTAATAGCTTGTTGAGCCTTGACTATACTGCGCCGCCTCCCACCAGTTATGATCTCCAGTTTACAGCCACGTGAGTTTCAAGAAAGTTTCAGACATTTACTCTACACTGCGTAGGTAGCAGGATTCGTCTAGAAGAATGAAGATTTGATGCCAGGGCCCATCAGTAACGGAAAGCACCATATCCTGGTGGTGGACAACGAAAGGGTGATTCGCGAAACCCTGGCCGAGCTGTTTCGCGACCTGTTCGTAACTCACACCGCTGCCGACGGCAATGCAGCTCTCGATCTGATGCGGGAGAACCCGGTGGCGGTTTTGGTCACCGACCAGAGGCTTACCAAACAAGGTGACGACTTTCTAGCTAAGGCGGGCGAGATTTCGCGAGCCACGCGGGTTCTGTTGACGGGCTATAGTAACGCTCAGGCCGTCGAGCAAGCCGTCGACCGAGGACATATTTACGCTTACGTCGTCAAGCCCTGGGACCCCATGGAGTTGCGCTTGACCGTGACCCAGGCGGCCGATCACTATGAGTTGGTCAAGCGTCTCCATCGGGAACAGGTGCTCTTGTGTCAGCTTCTTGAGCACTCTCCTGACGTTATCTACTTCAAAGACGAGCAACATCGCTTTACCCGCGTCAATAAGGCCAAAGCCGATCTGGTGGGGGCTGAAGAGCCTGAGCAACTGGTCGGCAAAGGAGACTGGGATTACTTCTACGGCCAGGAAGCCCAGAAAATTGAAGAGGAAGACACGCTGGTCATCTCCGGTAAGGTCCCGGTTATCGACCAGCTCCATAGCTTTACCCCGCCTGACGGGAAGCTCCGCTGGTTTTCCACTACCAAAGTGGCCCTCGACCCCGAAGCTGGGGGCGGTTTGGTAGGAATCTCTCGCGATATTACCGAGAGGAAGCTGGCTCAGGAAGAGGTTCAACAGATCACTCGGCGCCTGGTCGAAGCCGAGAAAGAGAAGAAAGACTTCTGCGCCAGGGTGGTTCTGGCCGTCACGGGAGGGAAGCTCCACCTGGTGGAGCCTGACGAGGTTCCTCATCTGGAACCGTTGGCTTTCGAGCTGGCTTTGGAGCATCCCCATAACTACGCTGCCGCGCGCGACCACCTCAGGGCTCTCGGCACCGGGATCGGTCTTTCCGACGAAGCTATCGAGGATTTGATCTTGGCCGCGGGGGAAGCTATTACCAACGCCGTCAAGCACGCTGCTGGTGGGCTCTGTCAGGCTTGCGTCTACCCCGACCGGGTGGTCGTGCGAGTGGCCGATAACGGCGATGGAATCCATCCTGAGGACCTTCCCGACAGTATTTTTCGGGCCGGTTTCTCGACCCAGGTGTCGATGGGCCTGGGCTACACTCTGATTCTGCAGTTGATCGACGCTCTGTGGCTGGCCACCGGGCCGGGGGGCACCATCCTACAAATGGAGAAGCGGCGTCCTTCTGCTCAAGCTGAGGAAGAAGACCTCGAAGCACTGCTGGCCCGCTTCGATACCGACTGAAGGGCAGTCCGGGCCGGTCAGAATCTCAGGGACGTTCTATGACAATACGGCTAACCTGAAAGGAGACGTGAGTGGAGGTTTGGTGGCGGGCATTATCGCCCTCCCCCTTGCCCTCGCTTTCGGCGTTCAATCCGGCCTAGGGGCCGAGGCGGGCCTCTACGGGGCCATTGCGGTGGGAGTCTTCGCTGCTCTCTTCGGAGGGACTCCCACTCAAGCTTCCGGTCCAACGGGGCCGATGACGGTGGTTTCAGCATCGTTGGTCGCTATGGCCATCGAGACCACAGGGGGTCTCGAAGCGGGTCTTGGCATCATCTTGCTGAGCTTTTTGATAGGTGGATTCCTGCAGATAGGCTTGGGCTTGTTGGGGGTTGGCAAGTATATCCGCTACTTTCCTTATCCCGTCATCTCAGGCTTCATGAGTGCCGTCGGGCTGATCATCATCCTTCTACAGTTATGGCCTCTGCTCGGGAGTAAGTCGCCAAAGTCGACGATTGAGGTCTTCACCCGGATCGGCGAGCCTCTGTCCGCTCTCAACTGGGCCGCTTTAGGCCTTGGTCTTTTGACTTTGGTGGTCAACTACACGTTTCCCCTGGTGACCAAGAAGGTTCCGTCGGTTCTGGTGGCTCTCTTGGTCGGCACCGGAGCTTCTCTGTTGATGGATTTGAAGGTGCCCACCATCGGAGACATTCCCTCGGGCTTCCCCGAGTTCCAGCTCAGCACCATCCTATCGGTTCCACCCGAGTCACTTTCGACGGTTTTTCATTTTGGCCTGACCTTAGCTTTGTTGGGTTCTATCGACTCGCTGCTGACGTCGGTGATCGCGGACAATATGACCAAAGACCGCCACAACAGTCGTCAGGAACTGATCGGTCAAGGCATCGGGAATATGCTGGCTGCCCTTTTTGGCGGAATACCTGGCGCTGGCGCCACCAAAGGAACTGTGGTGGCTATCAACGCGGGCGCCAAGACTCGCCTATCAGGCATCATTCACGGTCTCTTCCAGTTGGCCGCGCTGCTCGGCCTGGGCACTCTAGTGGCCCACATCCCTCTCAGTGTCCTGGCCGGCCTGCTGACTTCGGTGGGGTTTGCCATCATCGACTACAAAGGCATCCGTCACCTTAGACACGTTCCCCAAGCCGATGCCGTCGTGATGGTGGTGGTTCTGCTCTGGACCGTGTTCGGAAATCTGATTCAGGCCGTGGGCGCCGGAATCGTGCTGGCTAGCGTCCTGTTTATGAAGCGAGCCAGCGACTTGGCTGAGGCGGGCACGAAAGTACGAAGCTAGAAGCAGAGGAAACTTGGGATGACGAAGTTGGCGTCACCGAACAGGATTCGGTCTATATAAAACATCTGGACGGCCCGTTGTTTTTTGGCTTTAGCGCCCAGTTTCGGGCTATCGCCGAAGCCCTTCCGGATGAAGTTGACGTGCTCGTAATACGGATGGAACGGGTCCCTTATGTCGACCAGTCGGGTCTTTATACTCTCGAAGAAGCGGTGCTCAATCTGACTACAGAAGGCAAGGTTGTTGCCTTTAGCGGCCTGCAAAGCCAGGGCGAACACATGCTTCGAAGTATTAGCCTGATTCCTGATTTGGTTCCAGAGGACCAGGTCTTCCCCACCTTTGCACTTTGCCGGGAATGGCTTGAAGCAAGAGTGCTTTAAAGCCATCAAGACCCTGTCTTGTCATTGTTTACAATTCGCGAACGACGGAGTGTCCTCCGACGGTGACGAATCCCTCGTCGATGGTGAAGTCGGGTTTAGCCTCGCCTGGTTCTTCGAGTTCGACGGCTTGGAGAAACCCTTCTAGCCCGACCGAGGGCAACAAGTGCGCGAGTCTCTCGGCAGTGGCCAATCCGATTCCTCTTTCGTCGAGAGCCTGAAAAGCACTACGGGCAGTCTTTAACGCCTCGCGAGTCTGGTCGCGTTGGTCGCCCCAGAGGTCATCGGAAAGCTGCGAGACCGCGCCGGTCTTGATGGCCGCAAAGGCCCTGGTCGCCTCTTGCAAATCCCGTTGGCCCCATTGGCTATCCAGTATCAGTCGGTAATCTTCCCGCAGATAAGCCCCTTCAGCGATGGGAGCCAACAGGCCTAAATTGGTGACATGACTTCCCGGGTCGGTAGTGAGTCGCTCTTCGAGAGCTTTGAGCTGGCTCGGTGAGGCTCCAGCTTGAAACAGCGGCCCATAGAGTTCCTCCCGCCAGGCAGGGTCAGCTTCTAAGAAAGTTCCCAAGTCGTAGCCGAACCCATTCTTACGGGCTTGGTCTGGATTTTTGGCCCGCAACTCCTCGAGCAATTCTAGATCGTGTTGGACACTCTCGCTTCGAAGCCTTAGAAGGGCTTCATGACCCTCAGTGGGGCCGATCAGAGCAAGCTGCGAGGCGATTCTGTCGGCCACAGCGGTTCGCTCTTCGGGTGAAAGATGGGCCGTTATATAGTAGACCTCGGTGGCCATCGAAACAGCTTTCTGGTGGCCATCTTGCTGGAACCGGTGAAACTGCTCGGTGACAAAGTCGAAGACCCTTTGGGGGCGGTCCAGATCCTGGTTCTTTTGGAGCCGGGCTACGACCACCCAGCTCTGCTCCTTGGCCTCCCCTCCAGGAAAGAGCTTTTGATTGAGACCGGGAAGGAGTTTTAAGACTCGGGGGCGCTCGCGGTCTGGCACCTTGGCCAAGAATTCCATCCAACGAGAAGACGGAAGCTCAAGCCCCGCGTCGTCGAGTTCTTCAAGAATCGTTAGCCTTTTAGCAAGAGACGACTCTTTGTTTTCTAATAGACACTTCAAATGCTCGGAAGCCTTCGACAAGGGCCATTTCCGAAGACGAGCGGTGGGCAGATAGGAGTCTTTGAAGAAGCTCTGGGTTGTTTGGGGCTCGACTTGATCGATGCGGCTCAACCAGCTCGAAGTTCGTTCCAACTGGATCGCAGTGGCCGGTTCGTCGACCTGTTCCATCCAGAAACGAAACCCCTCTACAGTCGTGCCGTTGGGCCCGGTATCGACGAGTGACTCCAAAAACCTGGTCGCAACCTCTTTGTCGAGCGCGCCCGTCTGGATAGCTGGGCGTAGCTGGTCGCGATAGAGTAAACCGATCTCCTTCAACTGCTCGAAAGAGACCCTCTCACGGATCTCGGCGAGCGTCTCTTCATCGTCTTTCAGATAGGTTTCGTAGCCAGCGTTCAAAGCTTGGTAGAGGGCGTAGGCCGAGGGGCCAGACAGTCCCTGCCAGCCTAGTCCGTTCAGATTCTTGGCCTGCTGAGCCAGGGTGGGGTCTAGCGAGGACTCATCCCAGTAAGAATCGACCTCGAAGGAAGCCAGCCGACTTAGCTCCTCCAGGCTTCGAACGCGGGTCTGGATGGCGCTTTGGTTATCCGGTGAAGAGAAAAAGACTTTGTCGCGACTCTGTTCAAGCTTAGAGACGGCCTCCTCGGGTTCGATTTCATCACCCTTAATCATCCGAGAGTAGAAGGTGTAGCCTTGTTTGGCCAGGCCCTCGGCCGCAGTTAAATAGTTCGATGCCACCTGTGAGGTGTATCAGGCGACCCTAAATTGAGTCTTAAAAATGATCGACTCATCAAAGAAGGCTGCTTGGCCGTCATGGTGGTCATGGACTTTCTCCGTTTCTCAGAATTACGGGTTGTATGCTACCAGGCATACCCCGACAAGACTGACCATCATTCCCAGGATGGCCCTCCAGCTCAGAACATGGCCCAGGACCGGTACAGCCAACAGGCTAAGTATGAGGGGCCAGGTCCAGTTCAGAGGAATAGCAACCTGGGCTGGTAACAGCTCGAAGGCTCGAAAGAGCAAGAGGTAGTAGAGAAAGGGGTTTAAAGCCCCCGCCCCAACTGAACGGAGCCAGTCTCGCGACTGCCACCGAGCGAGCTCGGTGCGACCCTTCCAGTTGGCTCCAGCCAGAAAAACCAGGGACGAGGCTGACGACCAGAGCAGCATTTGCTGATAGTTTAGCTCCGAGAGGGTCAGCTTGAAAGCGGTGGCCGAGGTCGACCATAAAGCGACAGAGAGCAGCGCCAGGGGCACGGGACTCTCCCAAAAGGTTGGCGCTTTGGTCATCGGGTGTTCTTCTGAGCCTGGCCAGCCTGCCCCTGGCCGGCTGTGCTTGACCCGGGTTTGAAGTGGTGACAACGGAACCGTCACGGTCAAGAGAACCCTTAAAGACGAAGAAGTCATTATCGACTATAAGGATGGGCAACCTCTTCTTAAGCGCCTTGAAGAGCCTTCAAGATGAACTGTTGTTTACGCCGGCGCAAAGGTGACATCTGCTTCCAGCCGTACAGATCTTGAGGGCTCAGACTGTCTAGGTTCTTGTTATTGAAAGTCAGAAAGGCGAACTCGTTGGCGAAGTCTTCCCGGGCATTGGTGGCAGAGTAAGCGTTGTGATAGTCGCCTTTAGCCAAGCTGCCCTGGCCGAAGGGCGAACCGGGCTGAGTGGACAACCCTCCCTGAGCCGTGTCGAAATTGTGCCCGATTTCATGGAGAATGCTGAATTTTGCCGACGTGGGTCGAATCAGGACATCCCGCCCCGACAGCCCGTCGACAGGAGATTGTCGGTTGCCGATGATGACCGCCCCGAGTTCTTCTCGAATGTTGATCGAATCGATGTAGGAACGGAGCTTGGGGTGGGTCTGAAAAATCTCTTTGATGGCGCCCTGAAGTTTACGGTAGGAAGCGTCCTTCTGAAGCGCCCCGTAGACGGGGAAGGCTGGAAGATCGTCCACCACCAGCTGGGTGTTGGGCACTTTACGAGCCTCCTGGACGTTAGCGTCCAAAGGCCGAAGCCAATGATTCTCGCTGCGCTCGTTGCCCATCTTAAACTCGTCAAAGAGCCGTCCGTTGACTTGAACCCGTCGAACCCTCGAGAAAGTAAACTGATGAGGCGTCTGACCGACCCATTCCTTCATCTCTCGCCACGGTTGCCGGCAAGGATCGTCGAGGTCCGGAGCTACCTCCGACTCGCGGCTATGGAAGGACGTCTTTCGGTCAGGTGAGTAACGCACCATCTCTCGAGTTGTCCCAGTGGTTCGGGTATAGGACAGCTGTGGGCGCTCTTCACTCCCCTCAAAATAGATGACCTTCTCGTCCCAGGGGGTCTGGTTCTCGTCATCGGGATGGGCGGGCGGACGAGCTGTGATGGTATGCTTGAGGCGACCGTCTTTCTCCATTGTGACGAGTTCTTGCTTCTCGATGCCCCCGGCCACCAGGCGGCGACG
>CAYRFU010000248.1:0-5733 GCA_964423525.1 uncultured Burkholderiales bacterium
ACCTGGGAGTTCTATCGTGGTCGAGGTCGCGAGCTCTATCAAAAAGGCTACGACCTCGAGAAGGCCGGTCAAAAAGCCCGGGCCTATGAACTCTACAGCCAGGCTGTTCCCTATTACCAAGAAGCCCTCCAGCTCGCTGATACCGATTCCCGCCGACTGGAATCGCTCCAGGACTTACGCTGGGTCTTCGTTTCCCAACAAGACTGGGTCTCAGAGGAGCCCTATGCCCGCCAACTTTTGGACTCTTACGAGCAGCCTGTCAAAGTAGCCCAAGCCCACTACGACCTGGCCCGCAATCTTTATCACCAGGGCCGTTTTGAGGAGTCTGCTCCTCACTTCCAACGGGCTGTTGAGTTGCGAGATGGGAGCGAAGTCGGCCCCGATTGGGTCTACTACAACAACTACGCGGTGATGTTGAAGGCTTGGGGCAAGCCCGGCGAGGCCTCCTCGGCCGCCAGTAAGGCTCTCTCGATTCGTGGCGGCCATTCCCAAGCTGTGCTAGAATAGTGTCATGGAGACAACAACCCTTTATCGTCCCACGGGGGCTAAGGAACTGGCTCTGGTCGAAGCTTCGGGGTTTCGGCGTTGGCCTCCTCGACTGCCGGGGCAACCCATTTTCTACCCTGTCACCAATGAGGACTACGCTCGCCAGATCACCCAACAGTGGAACGTGCGGAGTGAGGGCGTTGGCTATGTCACGCGTTTCGAGGTCAGCAAAAACTTCATGGATGGTTACCCCATCCACACCGTTGGCGGTCCCGCTCACACCGAGTGGTGGATTCCCGCTGAGGAACTGGAACAACTCAACGATCACATTGTCGGCTTCATCGAGGTCATTGGCGAGTATCGGGCCTAGCCGGTCCAAGCCTGGGGGAACCGTGCATGCATGGTCACAGGGCGGCGCGCCCACTCGGCGGAGCATGCTCCATCGCCGCGCTGGAAACTCGGGCCAAGCGAGCCAGTTTCCGGCCACGCGGCGGAGCATGCTCTATCGCCACGCGGGAAACTCGGGCCAAGCGGGCCAGTTTCCGCCCACTCGGCGGAGCATGCTCCATCGCCACACGGGAAACTCGGGCCAAGCCTGGGGCGAGCCCGGTCGAGACAGCAACCGAGAACCCAACTCCGCTACGGGCTGCTACGGCCCGAGCAGGTCGTGGAGTCGGCCAAACCATACCGGGACTAGGAACCTATCCCCCTGAGGTAGGCGAGCGGTTTAGCCAACTCGAGCCTGAGCAGCAGCGCCAATTCCTAGCCCTCCATAGTGGGTCCCAACAAGCCACGACCCAGGTGGGGCTGGTAAGCCTGCTAGCGGCCGGAACCATGACCGAAACCGACCAACAGGGGCGAACCGTGCTCGACCATCTGAGCCGACTCCCTGAACCATTGCGGGCCGGAGTGGTGGACACTTTAGCCAACCCCTCCGGTAGCGAAAGCCTGTCCGAAACTCCCGTCACCAACAGTTCCTTGCAAAGCTCTTTAGCTCACCACCGGCCGGCCGAGTATGCTCGGGTCGTGGCCGACCTGGCCGGTCCCGAGGGAAGTTCAAGCCTCGATGGATACGCTTTTCTCCGTCCCCCTGGGCCACCAGGGGATAGCCAGGAGTTGTTTCAGAACTCGATCACGGAGAGCACTGCCAGACATCTTCTCTTTGGAACGGAGGTCGCTCACCGGGAGGCTTTCCAAAGACTTTCTAGCGACGAGCAACTCGAGTTCCGAGAGGTCTATGACGCCACTTTCACCCGCCAAGAAGGCGGCTTCTTCGCCCCGGGAGTCATGGAGACCACCAATGCGGCTCGAGCGGGACTGCTCGAGCACCTCGAGACCGGCTCGCTGACCAGTCTGGATGCCGAAGGCAATACGCTACTCCAGAACCTCGCCTGGATGGCCCGCCAATCGAGCGCCGAGGAAGACGGCCTTCGCCTAGATGGGCGCCAACTCATGCGTGAAGTGCTGATTCAAACGGCCGACCCAGGCTCGATCCGACAAGCTGATCGCGGCACCTGCGCGGTGACTACAGTCGAGTATCTCCAGGCCAAGCACGATCCGGCCGACTATGCGAGAGTGATTCGAGGACTTGCAAGCCAGGAGGGATCGGTCGAGCTTCGTGATGGCTCTGAGCTAACTCGAGATGACTCTCTGGTGGCGAGAGACGGCAGCGGTAGAAGCCACGCCAGTCAGCTCTATCAGGCTTCGTTGATGGAGTTCGCCAACGGCCAAAGCGTGGATTATGATAATCAAACGGACGCCCACCGCCCTTTCTTCGGCCCTCTCCCCAGGACCCGAGGGAGGCGAGAAGGGGGCGCTGCGCATGACGCGTGAAGAGCTCGAGCAGAACCTCTTGAGTTACACGGTGCCGACCCGATGACAACCAGCTGGAAATGGCGACGTTTACAGCAACAGCGTCAGCCGGCCGAGACTCATCTGGGTCGGCATCCGCTCCAAAGTGCGAGGGTCGCCAGCCGAGATTACCTCGAATTGACGCTGACCGAGCGAGAGCTGGTGACTCTGCTCTCGACGCTAGAAGAGGAACTGGTCGAGCAGCTGAATGGGGAGCTGGGCGAGCGTGAGATTGAGTTGCTGGAACTGGCCGTTGAGATGATAGGCCGAGTGCTCGACCAACCGGTCACGCCCCAGCGGGTGGCCCGCCTCTTTCATCATCTGACCGAAATCGAAGAGCAGCTCGACCTCCAAGCTTTGACGGAAAGATTGAAACGAGCCCGCCAGGAGCGAAGTCTGCAGCGACTCTTGTGCGAACCGATTCCCCTTCCTGAACTCGAGAAGGGTTACTACTCTATCCTCAGAGCGCTGTTTCAGTCTCGCGTTCCTGCCACAGAACTCAGCCATTGGCTGCGACGGATTAAGCGAAACATTGAGAGACAGTGGCGTTGCTACCGAGTGCCCGCCTCGGCCAATCCGGCCGACGAACTCTTGAAGGAGGGTTACCGGGACCTGAGTCACGGATTGTCTCTCTTGTCAGAGAGTCATCGTCGAGGCTGTTCGCAGCTTCGCAAGGAAGGATTCGACAGCATTCTCCGGGGTAACCAATCGCTGATTCGAGCCGAGAAACTTGCCGAGACTCTTCCAGCTTAAGGCCAAAGATCAGGCCGAGATGGACAGACGCAGGGCCCACGCCAGGGCCCTCAGAATACCGCCTGGGTGAACGAGGTTATCCGATTCCTCCGTCTTGAAGGAGGCCACGAAGGGGTGCCGGCTTTGTGGGAAGTGAGCTTGGCCCTCACTCTAGCCCTGGTATGCTCGACCGTCATTGCCCTGGTCTACCGCTACACTCATCGAACAGCCGGGTATTCTCAAACCTACGTCCACTCGCTGGTTCTGACCAGCCTGGTCACCTCCCTGATTATGATCGTGATCGGGTCGAACCTGGCCCGCGCTTTCTCCCTGATCGGAGCCCTCTCGATCATCCGTTTTCGAAACGCCATCAAAGAAACTCGAGATGTGGGGTTCATCTTCTTCGCCATGGCCATCGCCATGGCCACGGGCACCCGATTTTATGGGGTGGCCGTGCTGGGAACCCTGTTCATCTCAGCGGCCATGCTGGTGCTAGACGCCACCTCCTTCGGAGCCAGCAAGGTGGCTGCCGAGAGACTGTTAAAGGTTCATCTCCCAGCCGATTCCGATCCCCTTAAAATGTTGACGCCCGTTCTCGAGAAACACTTTGATAGCTACAGCCTGGTAGTGGTGGAAACCTTGCGGGACGGCACGACACTAGAAGCGGTCTACTCGGTCAAGCCGCGAGCCGAGACCGACCCCAAAGCGGTTATCGCCGACCTCAGTCAAGTCAACAAGAACTTGAAGGTCGCCTATTTCTTCGGTTACAACGCCGATGCACCGTGAGGGGCGATTTGAACTGAAATTTCTCATCTCTCGCCAGCAAAAGGAGAGAATCCGGAGTCTTTGTCAGGAGATCCTTCGACCCGATCACCACGGGCGCGAAGGCGTCTATCGGGTCACCAGTCAGTATTACGACACTCCCGACTATCGGGCTTACTGGGAAAAGCTGGATGGGGTTTCGATGCGCCGGAAATTCCGTCTTCGCTACTACGATAACCTCGAGGCGGCCCGAGCCTTCTTCTTCGAGATCAAGCGACGCGATGACCGCATCATCGCCAAACACCGAGTTCGTGTCCATCCTGATGCAGCTCGGCGTTATCTCTACGAGGGGGAAAGTCCGGGGAGTCTTTGCGAAAACCTCATCGAGCCTCGCGAAAAAGAGCTTCTTACGGCCGAAGAGATCACCCTCGAGAGCTACCGTAGCCAGCTCAGGCCGGCCAATGTCGTCACCTACATCCGGGAGGCCTGGGTCGGTATCCTCGAGTCTCGCCTACGCCTAACCTTCGACCAACTCTGTCAGTCTTGCCCTCCCGGCTGCTATCATTGGGACCAGGCTCGAGCCCTCCACCCCTCGGGCCAGATGATCATGGAAGTGAAGTTCGACCAACAGTTGCCACGCTGGCTTCGCGACAGACTCACCGAGGTCGAAGCTCTCCCGATCCGCTTTTCGAAATATCAGACAGGTCTCGACGCCCTCACCGTTTCTGGCAGGCCGTAACGTATTTGCTTTGAATCGCCGGCACAACCTTGATGCCGAGGCCAGCAAGCTTCTCGGTTGCCAGAGTGACAACCGTCTTCTGGTCGGCCAAAAAAGCCGCCCGAATCTTCTCGAGGCGCTCCTTCTCTCCCGGTTCTTCGGCTTGCTGAATCCGTTGGTCCAACAATTCCGAAGTGTTACGCTCGAACTCGACCTCCAGCTCCCAGAACTCGGACCTACTGCTGTCGTAGGCCCTCTCTTGCTGAGGAGTCAATCCGGCCGGTAAGACCCGGCAGCGGTCGAGGCTAATGATGAAGACCTGTTCGGGATTAGGGCCGCTACCGAACTCCGTCTTCATGTTGAGATGGAGACGGGTGCGCTCAGTGAGTAAAAGGAGTTGGGGCCGAAACTCTGGCTGATCAGGATAAGCAGTAGCCATATGGTGGGCCGGTTCGGTCACCTCCCCTCGGTAGCGACCGGACTCGAAATAAGAGAGGAATTCAGCCTCCTTCCAGGGGGGCGGGGGAGGCGGCTCCTCCAGGCTAAAAGGAGACGATTCAGTCCGAAACTCGAGACGAGACTCTATCACCGTGCTAAAGCCCTGGCCCAGCTCCTGGCGCCCGGTTTTGGCTTGAAACTCTATCCGGAAGGGCCAGTAGTCTGACCACTCCGGCCTGGCCAGGTGTTGGCGATAGCTTTTCCAGCTGCGATACCGGGTCCTCAGTCGATAGGAAATGCTATTCTGGCGATTTCTCTGGTCGGACGTATCGAAGTAGATGTCTCGGTAAAGAAAGTCTTTGGCCCGCTCGTCGACACGATACGCAAAGCTTGTCAGCGAGGGGGCAGACCATTCGTCTGAGGGAACAGAGAGGGCCTCTCGGATGCTCTCGGCCAGCCTTTCTCCAGAGGTCGCTTCCACTCCCAGGAGGTTCTGCTTGAACTCCCGTTCGACCCGGGCCGGAGTGCCGATTGCTGGACCCTTCAGCGAGTCGGGCTTGAGGACGCGCTCGCTGGAGCATCCGCTCACCTGGAGAGAAGAATCTTGCACCAGGAGGGGTTCCCGGAAAAAGCCCCGGAAACGACACCTTTCAACCGTTCCCCGGGAACCGACAAAAGCCACCAGGCAGTCGCGAAACTCACAGTCTGAGAGCTCCACCTGGCTATTGTTGAAACTCAGCCCGCCG
>CAYRFU010000248.1:5743-11002 GCA_964423525.1 uncultured Burkholderiales bacterium
GTTCGACCGGCCGACAGGTGTATCTGTACGACGTGTTGAACCTCGGCCCGCCGCGGCAGAAGACTCCCTCGACACTGTCACCGCCACCTCCCTCGACCTCCCAGTGAGAAAGACTAGCCGGACCCCCCTGGACAGCGATGCTGCCGAAGGTCCGCGAGGCTTTCCCAACGGGGCTAACACGAATAGGCGCCTGAGGAGTGCCTCGGGCCTGGAGCTTACCCTTGACCACCAGAGACACCCCAGCTTCCAACCTGAGGTGAGTGCCCGGCTCGATGGTGAGGTCTCCCTCGTAGACTCGATCCTGGCTGACCACTGTTTCTCCAGAGAGCACCGAGGTGGCGGGTTCGGTCGGCTCCCACTCCGGTTGGCTCTCGAGATAAGAGAGACTCAAGCGGCGGCGTGTTTGGATGAAAGCCTCCAATTCCCGTTCTAAGCGAGGGAGATCGGAAGCCGCGAACCGTTTCAGTCGGTTGACTCCTAGCTCGGTGGTGACCAACGAACTGAGAGCGGGATCGGCCTCCAGCCAGGGCCGAATCCGTTGCAACTCTTCTTCAGCCAGGACCTCGGGACGGGAGGCCGCCAGGCGTTTGAGATGATGGGCTCGCAGAGCCCGCCAGTCCTGGTCTTGGTAGAGGACCTTCTCCACCGGGTTGGCCAAAAGGTCGAGAGGTGCGTTCGCCGGCAGATGGACTCCAAAGCCGTTAGGGTCCCAAATCACCGGCTCGAACAACCCCCGGCTGGGGTCGTAGAAAAACACTTGGTTGTGATTGACATCGGTGTGGGCACTGGCCACGAAAGCCATCAAAGCCGAGTAGCGAGCCATCGCATCGAGATCGAGATAGTGTCCCAGCCGTTCGGCTGAGGCTGAACTCTCGACCAGCTCCAGCAGCTTGAGGAAACGTTGCCGCGCCACAGGGTCGTCTAGACCGAAAAGATCCCACTCCTCGAGCCCGGTCCAAAGGCTCCGGCCGGGAGCGCCCACCACCCCTCCCGGCAAGACGATGTCTCCTTTGAAGAACGTCCCAGGTCTACGTCCCTCCGCCAAAGCCAGCAGCCCTCCGCAGCGGTAAGTTCGGTCGTAGAGACCGAGAAAGCGGTGATTAAAATAGACGGCTACGTGGTCGACCTGCTGGCTCATCAGGCCGATCTGGCCGGCCATCCGCCCTACCAGCCAGTTGGTCATGGCCAAAGCCCCCTCGGGGCGCTGCAGGTCGAGATACCGGCGTCCTACTTTGTCAGGATTTCGAACCTTCACCCGAAGAGAGGGCTTCTCAGGCGCGTGGTGCCAGTGACCGAAGCCCCGCAGAGCCACCTGGCAACGGGCCACCGTTTGGTCTTCGACCAAGTAGGCTGGTTGATAGGGGCGATCGCCGCCCGGCTCGTGCCTTTTGCCCGGGTCGCCAGTGTGCAAAGCCCGGATCATCGTGTCTAATCCCGAGTCGGCGGTGAAGACCTGGTAGACGGGGACAGTGGAGCCGGTGGGAGGCTGGGGGTTGTTGAGGACCGCAGCCAAAGCGGAGCGGTTTTGTTCTCGAAAAATTTCTCGGGCCACCTCGAGTCCTCGAGGGTCATCCCGTATAAGGCTGTAGAGACACCATTCTACCAATGGCTCCTGACGTTGGACGGCGGCCACGTTGAAAAGCAAAAAGGCCAGAGGAAAGAGGATGATCGGCAAGAGCGCCTTCCATTCGATCAAGCGTCCCTGGCCCGCTTGCCGCAGCCAAAGACCTCTTCGGCAGAACCTCATCCCTCCATGGTTGGGCGCGGAGGGGAGACAATCCTATGTCCTGCCAGGACCCCGAGCCAAAGCGCTCAAAGCCTGCCTCATGATTCCCGCCTCCAAAGCCCCCCAGGAGGACGACAAGGCCCCGGCTTGGGAAGGGCAATCGCCCCAGGGGACGCTGGGCGGATGGCAGCTGGCCGTCAGCAGCCGCAGCCGTCATCAACATCTGGCCAGCTCTATCCTGTTTTTGAATCGGTGGTGCCCCGACCGGGAGTCGAAAACTATGCCCAAAGAGAACTCACAGCCTTGATGCTGGGAGTCATCACTCCGGCCCAAGCCGCCGCCGCTATTCAAAAGCTGGCTGAGCGGTTCCAAAAGGCTTGAGAGCAGGACTTTCTTGCCCGCGAAAAGTAGTTGCCTCAAGCCCATCTAAAGAAAGAAACGAGGTTCCCCATTGTCCAAGACACTCACTCAAGACTGGCGCTCCCAGCTCACTGACCAGAAGGCCATCTACAAATTCGAGGAAGGCCGAACGGACCTGAAGGACCTCCTGGGAGGGAAAGGGGCCAACCTGGCCGAGATGACTCGGCTCGGATTCCCGGTTCCTCCAGGATTCACCATCACTACCGAAGTCTGCAACCTCTACTCCGAAGTGAGGCAGCTCCCGCCCGGTCTGGCCGATGAGATCAAAGACCAGATGAAAGCTCTGGAAAAGAAGATGAATAAGGGCTTCGGCGATCTTAAAGATCCGTTGTTAGTCTCCGTCCGATCGGGGGCCAAAATCTCGATGCCCGGCATGATGGACACCGTTCTCAACCTGGGCCTCAACGACGAGGCTGTGAAAGGGCTGGCCGCCCAGTCCGGCGACGAACGATTCGCCTACGACGCCTATCGCCGCTTTATTCAAATGTTCTCTGACGTGGTCATGGGCCTGCCCAAACCGGAGTTCGAAAAGATTCTCCACCAAAAGAAAGAGGCGGCCGGAGTCACCGAAGACTCCAAGCTCTCGGCCCAGGCTCTCAAAGAGCTGGTGGAAGATTTCAAGAAAAAATTCCACGACGAAGCCGGCAGGCCGTTCCCGACCGATGTTCACGAGCAGCTTTTGCTAGCCGTTGAAGCCGTCTTCAAGTCCTGGAACAACCCCCGCGCCGTGGTCTACAGGGATAAAGAGAAGATAGCCCACGACCTCGGCACTGCCGTCAACGTCCAGTGTATGGTGTTTGGCAACATGGGTGAGAGCAGCGGCACTGGCGTCGCCTTTACCCGTAACTACAACACCGGTGAGAAGAAGCCGGTGGGAGATTTCTTGATCAACGCTCAGGGTGAAGATGTGGTAGCCGGTATCCGTACTCCCATGCCTCTCGAGGCTCTCGAGAAAGAGCACCCAACACTGTGGAAGCAACTGGCCGAAATCAGCAGCAAGCTCGAAAAGCACTACCGCGACATGCAAGACATGGAGTTTACCATCCAGCAAGGTAAGCTCTACATGCTCCAGACCCGCACTGGCAAGCGAACGGCGCAGTCGGCGGTGCGCATCGCGACCGATATGGTCGAGGAGTGTCTGATCAGCGAGGAAGAGGCCGTGCTGCGCATCGCTCCAGCTCAGCTTGATCGTCTGCTTCACCCTTTCATTCCTGACACCGAGCGGAGCCAGGGCAACTTGGTTGCCAAAGGCACCGGCGCCTCCCCCGGGGCTGCTTGCGGCCGAGTGGTCTTCGAGGCCAATGACGCCGTGCGGGAGTCCGAGGGAGGTCAGAATGTTCTTCTGGTCCGCCCCGAGACGACCCCGGACGACGCTCACGGTATGGCCGTGGCTAAGGGCATCCTAACCAGCACTGGTGGACCTTCGTCTCACGCTGCTTTGGTGGCTCGAGGTTGGGGCATTCCTTGTATCGTTGGTTGTGAAGCCCTTCGTATCGACCTCGAGAAAAAAACCGTCAAGGTCGGCGATGTGACCTTCGGGGAGGGGGATATGGTCACCATCGATGGCGGAACCGGAGAAGTGTTCCTGGGCGAGCTACCGCTTGAAACCCCCACCGAACTGTCGCCCGAGACTCAGACCATCCTGGGATGGGCCGACAAGTATCGTCAACTCGGGGTCTACGCCAACGCCGACACCCCCACTGACGCTGCCCGCGCCCGAGCCTTCGGAGCCGAAGGGATCGGACTGTGTCGGACCGAGCACATGTTCATGGAAAAAGAACGGATCCCGATCGTCCAGGAGATGATTCTGATCGCCACCCAGGCCGAGCAGGCCCGGCGGGTGGCTGAAGAGCTGGCCGGTGAGATGGAGGGGCTGCCTGAAGAGGGTCGCCAGTATCGCGAAGCCAAAGCCCGCTACGACACGGCCAAGCAAGCCATGGAGGGTCCCTGGAACACCTACCGGGGCTTGCTCGACAAGCTGCTCCCGATTCAGCGGGAAGACTTCTACGGAATTCTCAAGTCGATGCAGGGCCAATGGGTGATTGTGCGTTTGCTCGACCCGCCCTTACACGAGTTCCTTCCCGGCCACTCCGAGCTCTTGGTCGACGTCACTCGCCTTCGCACCCTGAAAGACGTGTCGCCAGAGGCTTTCAAGAAAGCCCTGGCCGAGATTCAGGAACGACGAGACGAGAAGGTCTCGCTGGAGCAACTAGAAGAGCTCTTGGTCCGGGTTGAGATGATGAAAGAGTTCAACCCGATGCTGGGACTTCGGGTGTGCCGACTCGGTATCGTCTACCCCGAGATCTACCGAATGCAAGTCCGTGCCATCTTTGAGGCCGCCTGCCAGCTGAAGAAAGAAGGAGTCGATGCCAAACCTGAGGTGATGATTCCTGGAGTCGGAACTCTGGAAGAGATGCGCCATACTCGTCATCTAGTGGAAGAGGTCGCGGCTGAGGTTCAAAAAGAGAAAGGGATCGAAGTCGAGCACAAAATCGGCACGATGATCGAGTTGCCTCGAGCCACCTGCGTGGCCGGTGACCTGGCCACTTCAGCCGATTTCTTCAGCTTCGGCACCAACGACTTGACCCAAACAACCTACGGCTACTCTCGCGACGACGCGGCCGGAACGTTCATTCCGGTCTATTTGGAACAGAGAATCCTGAAAGTCGACCCTTTTACGGTCGTTGACCGCAAGGGTGTCGGTCGTCTGATGAAGATGGCCGTTGAAGAAGGCCGCCAAACGAATGCCGACCTGGAGGTTGGAATCTGCGGAGAACACGGCGGTGAGCCCGAATCGGTAGAGTTCTGCCATATCCTTGGCTTGAACTACGTCTCTTGCTCGCCTTTCCGCGTCCCTATCGCTCGGTTGGCCGCCGGTCAGGCCGCCATCCGCAACAAGTAGTCCTCACACCGGGCCCCCGGCTTCGGCCGGGGGTCCTCAGTCCATCGCAGAAAAACGGACTGGCGCGTTAACGGTCCTTTGCCGGGAGGTTGCTATCCTATGAACGTCGCGGGTCACAGTGACGTGCCAGTTCGGGCGGCGCTCTTGGTCTAGCCGTCTAGAGGGCGTGTTGACAATCAGCGACGACCGTCACTGCTTTCTTTCCTTTGGT
>CAYRFU010000249.1:0-10979 GCA_964423525.1 uncultured Burkholderiales bacterium
TAGGAACAAACGGAACCATGGCTTCTTGACCGCATTCGGCACAAACGGCTGAGTGCATTTCTCGGCGTCCCCCACCTCCTGGGCGCGCATCGCCACGAGGCGGACGACCGCCTCCCCCCTCACCCCGTTGGCGCTTTCGCGCCTGTCGGCACGAAGGACACCGACTGGGGTCGTTGTCAAAACCTTTGGACGCGTGAAATTCCTGTTCTCCGGCTGTGAATGTAAAGGTGTCCTGACAATCACGGCAGGTCAGCGTCCGATCTACAAAAGACATTTTCGTTTTCTAGCCTCCTAATACGGCCAATGAAGTTGCGAGGCTAAAGGTTCTAGCTTCGTTTCCCGGTCAACGGCCCAAAGGTAGTGTCGCAGCCGATAGCTCTCCTGGGGGGCCTTCGACCTCCGAGCCGGTTATCTTCTCCAAATTCAGAAATTCCTAAATTTCACCTCGCTGGGCGGCTAACTCTTTCTGTCCAGCTTCGGCTGCCTGGTCAAAGAACGACTGAGCAGCGTCGTTGATGAAAATAGCTACCAGCAACAAAATCAAGACCGAGTTCGGGAAATGCCCTCCGACACCGTCGACGATCAATTTGGCAGCAATCAAGACCAGCACTACCAACATCGTCACGGAAAAATGGCGACTCTTCATGATCAGCTTGCTGAGGGGAACCATGCCCACGATCATGATAGCGCAAGCAGTCAAAATAGCCGCCACCATCCACCCGAACTGGGTCTCAATATTCATCATGGCCACGGCCGTGAACACCGAATCCAGACTGAAGATAATGTTCATCACCAACAGGTAGAGAGCCACCCTCACCACCGCCCCGGCCGAGAGCGAGGCTTCTCCACCTTCGGCCTTCTGGCCCTCGTGAAACTCCACGTAGCGAAGCTTTCTATATTTGTGATACATCTCCCAGAAGGCCATGGCCACGATGATCAATCCACCGATCAAGAAAACCAGATTCATCCAGGTCAAATCCTCAGCGTGTTCATTGAGAGACATCAGTGGCGCCACCCAGGAGTGAGGAAGAGGGTTGTTCAGAAAAGCTAGCGAGGAGAGAACGAAGAGCAGAAAGACTCGCAGGAGAGCGGCCAAAACGAGGGCCACTGTGCGCCAGAAGAAGTGCTTCTTTTCGTCAAGAGACAGCCCCCTCAAGCTGAGTTCAATCAGCAACCCGTTGTCCATCCCTAAACCAGCACAGATAGCCGTCAGAGACAAAAACTCAATAAAATCCTTCACCTCGATCGATTTGTGAAGACCCGTCTATCCCCTCCCCTAGAAATTAGGGGTATCGATGGTGGCACCGCCACTTGGGGACGCAGGGGGACGGGGAGCGGAAGTCGGACCGGGGCCTCCACTCGGGGCAGGCGGGGGCGGCGGTGGAGCGGTCTTCTCCTGACGATTTAGACTGATCGTCAAACGCTTCGGTCCGTCAATCTCGATAGTCTTCTCGTAGGCTTCGAAGCCCGGGGCCACGATCTTAACGGTATAAAGGCCTCTTCCATCGCCCAGAATCAATTCACTGGAGCCTGCACCGGCCGTGGTGTGAGTGCTGTCAGCTCCCACTTTATTGACCTCGAGGTCATATTTCTCAGGGCCCCGAACGGTAATTTCCAGTCTCGGCCTCTCAGCTAGCTTCTCGGCCACCATAGCCCCTAGCTCGGTCGGCGCTCCCGCTTTAACCTCAATCTCAAATTCGATCGGGTCCTGGTCAGGGAACTCGACCCGAATCTGATGAAAGCCGAGGGTCCAGTCTTTCTCGAGCTTGTCGACCACAACGGCCTCCTGGCCGTTGAGCGAAATTTTGGCTGAATCGGGAACGCCCTGAAAATCGATCGCTGCGAGCTTGGGAGACAACTCTTCCACCTGCTTGACAGTGCGGGTCTCGGAAAACTCCAGCCCGACCTCCTTGTCTTCATAGCCCGTCATTCGGAGAATCACGGTGGTGTGTTCCTGAGTCAGTTTTAACGGCGTCTGGCCCAGAGGCTCATCGCCCGCGAAAACTTTCGCGAGAGGCTCTGAGACCAGGATGGTGACGGGCGCCACAGGCTCGACCTCGAGCTTTTTCATGGCCGGGAAATACCAGGCCAGCAACCCCCCAATGGCTAGCACGGATAGGATGCCGGCGCGAAGGGGACTGAACTGACGAGGCTCGGGGGGAAGGCTCGCTAAGGTTTGCCCAGACTTGTTGGGAAGGTCCACCTTAGGTAAGGGCGGGTCGTCGGGCGGAGGCTCGAAGGCTAATCTCGACTTGGAAGGAGCTTCGCGGGGTTGTGAGGGAGCTTCTGTCTCGGAACGCTGGGGTCCCGGCGCCGGCTGCACCCTGGGAGTGGTCGACACTTGCGGGCCTGGAGCAGGTTGAACCTTCGGCAAAGGAGGACGAGTAGGTGGCGTCGGCTCACCTGAGGGAGTGACAGGAGGACGAGGTGGCGGCTCAAGACTGGGACTGGCCGTTTTCGGGGGCGGCCCCAGGTCAGGCATGGTGGGGAAGTTGACCTCCCCGCTATCGTCCAGACTGGGAATACGGGGTCGACTTGTGAGCGGTGCTCGACTGGGAGGAGGCCCCAAGTCGGCTTGCTCTAACTCGGGTATCCTCGGGCGACTCGCCTTGGGTGGCTCGAGGCTGGGAACATTGAAATTCTCTGGTTCGGGCAACTCGAGCGAGGGAACCTCGAGTTGAGGCTCTGACTGACCGAATTTCGGGGGTTCGCCCAACAGAGGTTCGGACCGACCTGGGGGCGGGCTGAGAGAAGGTTCGCCGCTTGGGCCGGGCAAAAAATCCTCTGGCCCAGAGGAGGGCGCTTCTCCGGGCTCGCTGGAATGAGAGGGCTTCTGGTAGCCGCCGGGTGGACGTCGGGAAAGACGCCCAGAACCAGGACCGGGTTGAAGCGGAATATGACCGGGCTTGAACGGAGCCTGCCCCCCATCGGGACCTTTATTTTCACCGTCGTGACTCACCTTGAACAACCTTCTCGAACAAGCAGAGATTCCCCTGGGGAGGAACAAAGGCCCGACCTCGAAAGGGCGCCTTATGCTGGGTGCCCTGTTCGGCGTCGACAACGCCCGTGATATCCCGAAAATCTTTCCCGGTCTTGCCCTCTGCCTTATTTTGATGGCCACCTCCATCCAGCTTTCGACACTGGCCGGGGAGCAGCTCTTGCGCTGGCAGGGCACAGACCCTACTGGTCGCAGTAGCCCCCTTTCGGCTGTTCTGGTGGCGATCCTACTGGGTGCCTTTCTGACCAATCTGACCTCTCTGCCCGCCCTCTTTTCTCCTGGCATCCAGTTTGCCGTCAAAAAACTGCTGCGATTAGGGATCATTCTGATCGGTATCAAACTGAGCTTACTGGAAGTAGCCCAACTCGGTCTCTGGGGTGTCCCCATTGTGCTAGCAGCTATCGTGACGGGTCTCACCTGTATCTCTTGGTTCAACCGAAAACTCGGCTTGCCCCCACGACTGGGTACGCTGATCGCCGCTGGCACCAGCATCTGCGGGGTTACGGCCGTGGTTTCGACCGCTCCCGCCATCGAAGCCGAAGAAAAAGAGGTCTCTTACGCCGTAGCCAATGTGACCTGCTTTGGCTTGATCGGCATGGTGGTCTATCCCTATCTGGCGCCCTACCTTTTCGAGACCTCAGAGCAAATCGGACTTTTCTTAGGCACAGCCATCCACGACACCGCCCAGGTCATGGGAGCCGCTCTCACCTGTAAAGAGGTGTTTGGCGACGATATCGCTTTCACGGCCGCCACCGTCACCAAAATGACTCGCAACCTTTTTTTGGCTGTAGTGGTCCCCTATCTGGCCTGGAGCTATGCTCGCGAGAACAAAAGCGATGGCGAGCAAGTGTCGTGGACCAAACTGATCCCATTTTTCGTGGTCGGATTTCTGGCCATGTCTTTCCTGCGGACGGTGGGGGACGCCTATCCCCTTATGGCTCCGGAGCGATGGAAGGCTCTCCACAAGCTGCTTGGCGACTTCTTGGGAGCCAAGGTCGCCCTGGGAACGGCGATGGCCGGGGTCGGCCTGGGCACCAAAATGTCGGTCTTCAAAGGAGTAGGAGCCAAGCCATTTCTGGTGGGGCTGGCTGGGGCCCTGATCGTGGGCTTGGTCGGACTGGCCTTGGCTCTAACCTTGGGACAATGGGTTCATCTCACAGGATAGGCTTGATAGAGACGGGAACCTCCCTTTTATGAGGTTGGCGTGGCTTTTCTTGTTTCTCCTTTGTTCGCCCTGGGCCCAGGCCCAGGAGGTAGTGGAGGCTGGAAGTCAGGTCACGCTCCACTACACCATTCTTGAGAACGGCGCGGAATTGACCTCTACCGAAGAGCCTTTTGAGATGGTGATCGGCGCCAACTCTTTCTTGCCTGACCTGCAAAGAGAGCTGCTCGGCATGAGAGAAGGCGAGACGAGAACCGTCCGACTGGAACCCGCCCGCGCTTTCGGAGAGATCGATCCGGAGAACGTTGCCACCGTCCCCCTCGAGACACTCCCTGACGGAGCCCGTAAGGTCGGCTCTTACGTCAAGACCCGGGACGGCGGCGGCAACTCCGTCATCTACAAGGTCAAAGCGATCGACGGCGACCAAGCCCTCCTCGACCTCAACCATCCCTGGGCCGGCAAAACCCTGACCTTCCAGGTCAAACTCGTCAAGCTGGCGAGTCCCTAACTCGCTTGGCTCGCCACACAGGCAAGAACCTTGGGCCCTACCGGTTACAGGAGAAACTCGGCCAGGGTGGGATGGGGGCTGTCTACCGGGCCGAAGGCCCCGACGGAGCGGTCGCCATCAAGCTGCTCTATCCCCAGTACAGCGATGACGAAAGCTACGTGGCCAGGTTTCGCCGAGAGTCGGCTATTACGTCCGAACTCGACCATCCCAATATCGTCACCCTGTTGGAATCTGGGGAAGACGAGCAGTTAGGCTGCTACCAGGTCATGCGTTTGGTGGAAGGAGAGAGCCTGAGACAGCGTCTCGAAGAGGGACCGTTACCCCCTTCTGAAGCAGTCAGCTTGATGCTCCAGCTGTTGGAAGGACTCGCTTACGCCCATCAGGGTGACATCGTCCACCGTGACATCAAACCCGACAATCTTCTCTTGGAACCTACGGGCCGGCTGGTGATCACCGATTTCGGAGTGGCCTTAGCTCCCAACCGAACCCACTTGACCAGGACGGGATTGCTGCCGGGAACTCCGGACTACATGAGCCCCGAGCAGTTGGGCCAAGAGGAGGTAGGGCCGTCGAGCGACCTTTACGCCGCCGGCATCGTCATGTATGAACTGCTGACGGGAAGGACCCCCTTCGCTTGCGATAACGTGGCCGAAGTGATTCAGCGGCAAGTTTATCAACTGCCTCGACCGCCCAGCTACCACACTATCGATCTTTCCCCAGCCCTCGACGCCTGGGTTCTCAAAGCCCTCGAGAAGAAGCCTGGGGACCGGTTCGCCAACGCCGAGCAGATGGGGAGCTGCCTGAAAACGGTTGACCTGTCTGGTCCTCCCCCACCAAAATCCAGACCTCGTTCGGAGGTCGCCAAGAAATCCGTCATCGAACCGACTGTGATGGTCGAGACCGTTGAGCGCTCGACCCCTATCGCCCTGACCTGGTGGTTGATTCCCACCAGCCTTTTCCTGTTGACTCTCATCCCGGCGGCGCGGGTCTGGCAGCGCCTGGAGGTCCAACCCTATTGGTATCGGGCCGGGACCGGTTCACTCCCGGTGCCAGCCCGCCACCAGCTCTTGTGGTCTCTAGCGGTCCACGGTTGCGAAGTCGGCTTGACCATCTCGAACGGGGGTCTGTCCTCCCGCGACCAGGCTCTTTTGGCAGCTGACCGGTTGGCTCAGAGACTGCCCCAGCCTGAAGAGCTACGATTGGTAGAGAAAGACTCCACCTTGATCCTTCAAGATGAAAATGGAACAGAATTCTTAAGAATCGGCCCGGAGTTGGCGTCGGAACTGGAACGCCCCCCGCGACAGCTGGCCTCCTACTGGATGGCCCTTCTCCAAGACCACCTGGCCCTGCGTCACGGTCGGGCCCCTGTCCATACTCGAAATTTTGAGAAGGAGCACCCCTGGCGGCCTGACGAGAGCGGTCCTCGCGGCCCCCTCTTTGAGCGAGTCTATCAGCGCTGCCGTCATCTGATTCGGGAAGGCCCAATCCCATCCGAGATGGTGCTCGAAGCGATCGACTCGTTACCAGCCGACCAGAGGAGCAATTTTCGCCAAGCGGCCCGCTCGGTTCCCGTTGACCCGGGAGGAAAATCTTGATTATCGGTCGCCATCCCGAATCCGACTTGGTGCTCGACTCCCCTATGGTCTCACGACGCCACGCTCGCCTCGAAGGCAAGATTCTATCGGATCTAGGAAGCGCCAACGGGACTTTCGTGGAGGGGGTGCGAGTTGTGTCAGCCGAACTAGAGACAGGCCAGATTGTCTACATCGGTCCGGCCCGCCTTCGGTTTGACGGGGAGCGACTCCACCAAGAAGACCAAAGTGGCCAGGTCGAAATCGTGGCCCGTTCCCTCACCTATCAGCCCTCGACAGCCACCTCACCCATCCTCACTGACATCAACCTGACCATCAAACCCGGCGAATTCGTGGCCGTGGTGGGGACCAGCGGGGCTGGCAAGTCCACTTTGATGCGATGCCTTTCTGGGCAGGCCGCGCCCAACCAGGGCGAAGTCCTTTTTCAAGGCCTGCCGGCCTTTTCCCATCTAGAACTCTTTCGCAGCTTGATCGGCTGGGTTCCCCAGGAGGACATCGTCCACCTCGACCTCGAGGTCGAGCAAGCGTTGCGATTCGCCGCCCGCCTCCGACTGCCGGCCGACACCAGCGACCAGGAGCTTCAACGGAGGATCGACTTCGTTTTGGCCAGCATGAATTTGGGTCATCGGCGCCACAATCGTATCCGAACCCTCAGCGGGGGGGAGCGAAAAAGGGTCAGCATTGGGGTCGAACTCCTGACCGAGCCCCGACTCTTCTTTCTTGACGAACCCACTTCAGGACTCGATCCAGGACTCGAGAAACGAGCTATGGAGCTTCTTTCTCGCCTAAGCCAACAGGGGCGGACGGTGGTTTTGATCACCCACGCCACCCAAAATATCGTGCTTTGCGACCGAGTCTGCTTCCTCGCCCCCGGCGGGCGGTTGGTGTTTTATGGAACGCCGGGAGAAGCGCTAGACTTCTTTCGTGTGGACAGCTTTGCCGAGATCTATCTGCGCATCGGAGAGGTGGACCTGGGGCTCGAATGGGAACAACGCTACCGCCACTACCGAACCAGCCTGGAGGACCCTAACCCATCCCGCACTGAAGCGGAACTACCTCGCCCCACCTCCCGCTGGCCTGACCTCCGCTCGGCCTGGCGCCAGTTGAGAGTGCTAACCCATCGCTATGGTCGGCTGATCGTGAGCGACCAGACGAATCTCGGCTTGTTGGTGCTCCAGGCGCCGGCCGTGGCCCTGGTCCTGGCCAACTTATTCGACCCGGCTCTGTTCGCCCTCCATCAGGAGTTCGGCCAGGGGGGAAAGTTCCCGATTCACGAAGGTCCTACTCTTCTCTTTATGATGGTGGTGACCAGTCTCTTTTTTGGGGCCATCAACTCGTGCCGAGAGATCGTCAAAGAGCTTCCTATCCTAGCTCGAGAGCGCCATGTCAACTTGTTGCTGCTCCCTTATCTCGGGTCGAAAGTCCTGGTCCTGACGGTAGTCGGCTTGGTGCAGTGCGCTATCTTGCAAGCGGTGGTCACGGCCCAGATCGCCACCGGCCTTCCCGGCTCTCAACAGCTTCAGTTCTACACCTTTTTGGTAGGAAGTTACTTAGGAGGAGTGGCTCTAGGACTGCTGCTCTCGGCCCTCTGTGGCTCGGCTGAGCAGGCTACTACTCTGGTGTCAGTCCTGCTCATCCTCCAGCTGGTCTTTTCAGGTGCCTTCGTGAAACCGGAACAGATGGGTCCGGTGATCGGTTGGATCTCGGTATTCAGTATCAGTCGTTGGGGCTTCGCGGGCTGCTCCCAACTGTTGAATATCAACAACCGCTTTCAAGAGCTCGGTTTAGGCTGGCTGACAGCCGATTTCTACTTTACAACGGAGTCGGTCTGGAGCGTGCTCGCTCCTCTTTTGCTCCTCCATCTAGCCCTGGTCTACACCGCTTTAAGGTGGCGTGAGTCCCGATGAGGACGTCCCTTTGCCTCTGGCTCATCATGACCACTTTGGTGGCTGCCGAGACTCGGCTTGTTCAACTCGAGCAAACGGTTCTGGGCTGGAAGGCCGTTGTGCGGCCGGAATGGGACTACACCGTGGCCCAACCTCGCTCCTTTGAGGTGATGGGAGACACGGAAGCCTTCTCGCAGCTGGGCTCGGGGCTTGTCACCCTGGACGGCGAGTTTGACTCTCACCGCGTTCAACTCCCTACTTTGCGTGTGGCCGCCAGGCCAACTCAAGAAGGGTCCTGGAGAGGCACACTGAGAGGCTTGAACCGAGGAGGAGGTCGGGTATTTTTACCGGCCCTGCAACAAGAGGTGACCCTCAAGGATGCTCCCGCGGGCCGATTCTCGGTAACAGCCATCTTCGCTCTGGAAGCGGCTCGTCTGAAAGCGTCTAACGCGACCTTCTCGCCCTGGGCGCCCAGCGGAGACGAAAAAACTGAGGCGGCCCTGGTCGCCGCCCTTAGCGAGAGCTTTCTGACCCAGTGCGCTCGGGAATACCTCTACGGCCACCAGAAAGAACTTAGCTGGACTGAGCCTCAAACCGCCTCTCGCGTAGCTCTCTCCGACCTGGGCCTCACACTGCTCGACTGTGAGCCGGGAGAAGTCCGTTTATTCGGAGAGTTGACTGGCGAGGTGGTCGGCAGTTCCGCCGTGGCTCACTTCTCGACCCGGGCTAGGCTCGAACTCGATCGAGGTGACCTCGCCTTGCATTTCCTTCCAGGCACCGAATGCCGCCTCACCCACCCCTGGCCCGCCCCGGTCCCGGCCGCCTGGCTGGGTTGGCTTGAAAACACCGTTTTCCAAACGGTGGGGGATCGACTCAAACTGCCCGTCCCTTCGGCTTACATTCAAGACCTGGTGGCCAGCGGGGTCGTCGGCCGCCAAGAATTTGACAAGGTTCGCCTCATCACCGTGCCCGGCCCTGACCGGAGGGCCAATTACGTCACGGTGGCTCTGGGCGAGGGTCCCTCCGTGAGTCTAAGGAGGCTTCCTAGCACGGGCTTTAGGCTGTGGTTGTCGGAGCCCCTTGTGACGGCTGCCTTGACTCAAAAGGTCCCCCCCCTGCTACCCCAAAAAATCGCCATCCCCGAATCCCAACGACCGCGAGAACAGGTCTTCATTTTCACCTTAGAGGTGCCGGCGATCGAAGTCAAAAGTCTAGCCCTGGCCTACTCCAACGGTCTCCTCAAGGTCAACGATTGCCTATTGGACATCCACTGGAAGGCGGGACCTCTGGCTGGGGTCGAACCCGGGGCCAGACTGGCTGGTGAAGCTCGTCTGAGAACGCTCAGCACCGATCCCCTCCGGCTCAGTCTCCAGCCCTCCCTCAATTCCATCCAGTTCCTGAGTCCCAGAATCCTTGACAAGAGTAGCCAGGAGCAAGAAGCTCTTCGCCAAAGGGTGGCCTCTGGGGTCGGCGCTTTAGACATCCCCCTGCCCCTGCCGCCCCGTCTGCCTCTCCCTCCCCTCAGCGGGCGTGCGGGGCTTGAGTTGACCAGCTTTGAGAGTGAGGAAGATGGGTTGATCCTCAACGGCAAACTGCTACCCTAGGAGACGAGCCCGGTGGTAATACTCGATCAACTCGGTGATGGGTTCGAGATCGTATTCTTTGCGCAGATGAGCCTCGCACTGACGATATTGGGCGATCGCCTCTTCAGGGCGTCCCAGAGCCACTAGCGCCTTCATCAGCGCGAGATGAGCCTCTTGACGAACCGGTTGGATCTCGGCGGCCTGACGAGCCAGCGTCACAGCCTCCTGATTCTGCTCCAAGCTTAACAATAGCTCGGCGGCCAGAGTCAAGCCTTCGGCGGCCTGACGCTCAAGCCTATTCCGTTCGCGCACGGCCCAATCGAGATAACACCCTTCGAGATAGGGCCCTTGATAGAGAATGGCCAAGCGGCGCAGACTAGCTAACCCCTTTTCAGGGTGACCCTGGCGCGCCAGCCGAATACCCTCTTGGTAGGCTTTCTCGAATTCTTCCAGGTCGTGCCAGCGGGAGACCTCTGGATTGAGACTCAACAAACCCCTCTCCCGGGTCAGAATCTCTTCGACCTGGTCTTCTGGTCCCTTCAAACAACGGCGAGCCACGGAGGTGGACCAGTAGAGATTCTTCTTGCCCTTCTCGCGATCGTCAGGCCAGAACTCGTCTAAAATCCGATCTTCTGTGAACGTCTGTCCCCAACGGGAGGCGAGAAAGGCGAAGAGGTATTTGGTCTTCTGGGTTTTCCACGTCTTGTCGTCCACCAGTTCCTGACCCCGATAGAGCTCCAGGTAGCCGAAAGTCACCACTCGCAGAAACAATCCAGGGGCCTGAGAAGGCGTCACCTGAGAAACACGGCGACGTAAACCGGGATCGACCTCCTCAGCCAGGGCCTCATAGAGCTCCTCGGTCAAGTGGGGAGTTTCACTCTCGAGGAAGGCAACCAGACGTTCGCGACCCTCCTTCCCCACCCCGCCAGAGCGGACCACACTGGCCACCTCCCGCGGATAAGCCGTGACCAGACGGAAGAACCAGGATGTCCGTCTCGGTAATCGCCCCACCTCCAAGAGGCGGGGGATCAGCCAGGAGAACGACAACAAAAACTCTTTAGAGTTATGGGGTTCCAGCAGAAGCTCCAGACTCTCCTCGAGAATCTCCATCGAGCAGCCCCGCGGTCCCAGAGCCGCTCTCGCGCGGGCGGCCGCAACCGATAACCCGAGGTTTTGATGCTGTTGGGCAGCCTGAAGAAGAAACTCGGAAGCGGCTGGCTGGCCCGAACCAGAAAGGAGCAATCCCGCCT
>CAYRFU010000250.1:0-10976 GCA_964423525.1 uncultured Burkholderiales bacterium
GTGGCCCTCGGGTTGGCCGCTTTGTGGGCTTTGGGCGGCGTGGCCGGGCTGGCGGCATCGGGACCGAGCCAGGAGACCTCCAGTCGCCAAGCGGTGACCTTGCAGCCCCAGCAACAGACCGCCTACGGTTTCCTGCGAGCTTTGCAGCTTCACGACCTCGACGGAGCCTTCGCCTACCTGTCGCCCGACCTGCAGGAGCAGATAGGCCAGATTCGCTTTCGAGAATTGTTACAAGCTCTTCTGGCAACCGAATCCGGTCGCTCGGACCTGGCTCGGCGTCACTTGACTGGAGCGGCCCCCGACTTCGCTCTTGAGGGTGGGGCCAGCAGCTGGTGGGTCACGGTCGAGCAGGTGGGAGAACGTTGGATGGTGACTCGCCTGGAAGGGGGTCCTTTCGAGTAATGGTTAACCTTCTTGAACCATGCTAGAATCGAGTGGGTCGCAAAGGTTTAGCGCTAGTCATCACGCTCATCATCACCGCTCTTCTGGTTATGATGCTCACATCGCTGCTTGTTCTCAATCGCGACCAAGGCACGCTCGCCCGCCATTACAGCAACGCTGTGGCGGCAACCTATGCGGCCGAGGCCGGAGTGGCCGCTACCCTAGAGCAGCTCCGCAACGACCCTAACTGGGTGACCGGCTTTCAACAGGTTCCTCTAACAGAAACGGGGGCCACCTACTCGGTGACATTCAACACCCGCGGCGCCCCTTTTTCTAGCATCGACTCGATCAATAACCTGACTAACAGTTTGCCGACCGACGGCCCTCTCGACGTGGATGTGCCGGGGAACTCGGCCCTGATCGTGGTGGTGGGCCGCCAGGGCCTGACCGAGAAAAGAATCGAAGTGCTGATCCAAGGCGGGACGGCCCCCAGTGGGGAGGGAGCGGCCGTTACTGCCAGTGGACGAATTCTGTTGGAGGGCAACGTGGTGATCAACGGCCTGAACAGCCTGGCCGGCGCCGATCCCCTCGAGGTGGTGATCCACAGCAATAAGCAGGACGGTGGGGGCGAGCCTACCGTTCAGTGGCGACCGACCGAGCCCGACGACGGGATTTCAGTCAGGGGAACGGTCTCGGCCTTTTATGATGATGTCAACGCTATCGACCTCGGTTCTGACCCCACTCGCTCTCTGGTGGACAGCACCCAAACTAACGCCGGCAACCGACCTCATCAGGTCGTCGATATTCCGGGCCGGGTTAGCGCCAAGACCGGAGCGACGGCTCCCAACTTGCCCCTGGTAGGGAGTGCCACACTAGCCTCCGGAGACTACCACATCGCCCAGCCCCAGGTGGAAATGAACGGCGACCTGGAACTCGACGGGGCCGACCTCTATGTCGACGGCGACCTGATTATCAACGGAGCTATTCGAGGGAAAGGGGCCGTCTATGTGACCGGTAACACCTATTTCCGTGGTGACGCCTCGCTGGTGGCCAGTCAGCAAGTGTCTCTGTTCAGTCAGGGCAATGTCACCCTCGAGGGTTTTGATGGTCGGGCCTATCTCAACTCGGTGGCCAACGGCAACGGCGACTTCAAACGGTTACTCGACAACAGTGAACGGCTGATTTCCGAGGCCGTCACCGTGCTCGAAGGGGCCCGCGATGGTAACGGAGCCACCGATTTTATGGGCAACCAGGGCTTTCTCGACAAGGTCGGCCATACGCTGGGCAACTCGGCTCCTCACCAACCCCCCACTCTTCCCGACGAGAACGGCGTCTTGCTTCCCAACAACACCATCGGTCTCATGGCTCAAACTCTGGAGAGCGACTATCCGGCCAGCCCGACTCGGGATTTTTTGATGAAGAAGCTGGAGACCTATCGTCAGGTGTTCCATCATGATCCCGCGGTGCCACAGCTCCAACGTGACGTGGCCCTTCCTACCTTTGAGGCTAACCCCGGTCCGGTCCCGGGTATCGCCAACTCGATTTCCGATGCCCCTTTACACCAGGTCGAGCAGCTCTTTCCCCTGTTCCTCAACGAGCTCTACAATATCGACTACGACCGTCTCGGAACGGCTTACTTTCAGGGCCAAATTTACACCAACGGCTATCTCTACGCCAACAAAGACGTGACCATCAAAGGGACGCTGGTGCTCCACGATAACGGAGCCAACCCATCGGACGTCCCTTCCAACCCTGATCCTTCCGACCCGAGTATCGAGCTCTACCCAGGCGACTTGATGCTCCGAGGCGGAAGTAGCATCACCTACATCGAAGAGTATCTTGAGGAATCCCAGACCACCGTCACGCCAGTGGGATTCTCGGTGAAGACTTGGGCTGGCCGCTAACGAAAACCGGCTTCTCTCTGCTGGAAGTGATGATGGCGCTGGGTTTTGGCCCTAGCTCTCCTGACCGTTCTCGGAGTCTTCACCAGCAGTCTGAGTCACGCTGGCCAAAACAGTGAGGTGACGGTGGCAACAGAAGTGGCTCGAGACACTCTGGAGGCGATCAAAGCTTTGCCGGTCGACTCCGTCCCCGTGGATAGGGTCTTCGACGGCCAGCCGCCCGAGTCTGGCTTCCCGCCTCTTCCTTATCCCTCGGTTCGTCTCAACGGAGGAGATTATACGGTGACAGTCTCCACCCGCAGCGAGGGAACCCTGAAAGGGGTGGTGGTCTCAGTCGAATGGGGTGGCCCCGGGAGGGTGAGATTAGAAACCCTTCTTCTTCCCTAAGCGGTCTCACGCTCCTCGAAACGCTGGTGGCGATGGTCGTGTTCGGCCTTCTTTCCTGGGCTGTTTTTGCTGTTTTTTCCCAGGGCGGTCAAGCCTTCCAGAAAGTGCACGACCGAGGCCAGTTGACGCGAGCTGCCCAACTAGCTCTGGGGCGACTCACCCAGGACCTAGAGCGAACGACCTTCGCCTCGATCTCGATCGTTCCTGATAAGGCCCTGGCTATGTTGAGCGCCCGGGACTCTCAGGGGGTCTTCGTGATGAATGAGTTGGGGGAACCTGTCTGGCAGCTCTACCGGATCTACTATCTCGATTCTCAGCGCAACCTCTTCCTGACTGAGGCTGCTCTCTCCCCCGGCGACCCCGAGCAAGCGACTCCCGGGCCTCTCGAAAACTGGGGGGCGGCCCAACCCGTAACTGCCTACTGTAACGGCGGAAGATTGGTAACGACCGACGTTGAGCGATTCAACCCCACGTTCGGAGCCGCCCCCAACACCGTCCGTCTCATTCTGGAGGTGGCCCGTCCTGCCCCCGGCGAACAAAGGCTCCGACTGATGACCAGCGTCACCCTTCGAAATTAATTCAGGGAAATTTAGGGGTCTTCTGGCAAGCTGGAGCCATGCAGAAGAAACCTGACCAAAATGAGACCCGCCTGACCAACGACCCCAGCTCTTTCCGCAAAGTGGCCCGGGTGGCCCGAAGCTTGCGCGGGCTAGGTCTCACTCCCAGCGACCGAGCTCGTCTGCTGGCCCAAATCGCTGCCGCCACCTCGAACTAACGGGTCCGTAGCTCCCCTGCGGCCATTTCCCGAAACGTCGTGGCTGTCAGCACCAGGTAGAGCCAGAAGAAGAGCAGCATAAAGGCTGGTGACTGAAAAGCTGGCATGGCTGCGAGCATAAAGAAGAACAGGGCGCCCGTCACCAAAACAATGGTTGCGAAACGATGACTGGCTGCTTTTCGGTTTTCTCCCAAAGAAGCGTAAAAGCCCATAGCCGATCCTGCTAAAGGGGCCGTCATCAAAGTGAGACACTGGAGCAGGATCAAGAGGGGCTCGACTTTTGCCTGAAGGCCGACAGGGACCATGAGGACACCGATGACGAGAGACTGAAAGACCCTCATACGAGCTCCAACCCAAAGCCAGCCGTCGATGAATTCCTGACTTCCCAGGCGGGTGGTGGCCAAACTTGAGAGTGTTTTTTGTTCTCGCTCGCTGACCACCGCCGTCGCCGTGCGACGAGAGGCCAGAAACCACAGCGTCCCGCCCAAGAGGAACCAGGCCATGTAGTAGAGGCTCTCGGCCTGGTGCTGGTTTTTCGGGTAGAAGCAGAGAAGCGAGAGCACACAACCCAAGACCACAATATGGCGATAGGCCAGGAAGCCCAACAAGCCAAAAGGAGTTCTTCCCGCTTCACGATAGGTCTCGCGGGCCACTACCGGGTTGTCCGAGAAGGGCCGCACCCACGGGTTGCGGTAGGCACCGAGGGCGTTTTTGCCCACCTGTTCTAGTTTTCGGTGGAGATGAGGGAGTCGTTCCAGTCCGGCCAGAGCCAGCCATCGGGCCAGTCCGGCGGTGACCAGGAGATAACCGCTCAAGCAAACCGACGGCACCCAGAGAGACTCGCGATAGGGAATCGTCACCGCCAGGCTGGAAACTGTTCCGATCAGAGTGAAGAAGGCCGGAATTCCAGTCAGCGCGCCGGCCGCAGCGTCGGTTAGGGAGCCCATCTGGGAAGAGCGCAATTGAGTATTCCAGATGGCCAACTGCTGGGCCAAGTAAGAGCTGGCCCAGGTGAGGATATAGGTGACCGGAGCCCAGAGCGCTGCATAGACCAGCAGCGTGGCGGCGCATCCCGGGAGCAGCAGGCCCATCAGAGCGAAGAACCCTAGTGCTCCGCGCCACAGGGTTTTGACTGACTCTTGAGCCGAGTAGCGAGCCATCCCATCGACGATCTCGCGGGCCGTCATCTGAGTGCCCAACAGTTCGTCGTAGCATCGGCCCTGGAGGAAGGAAATATGCTCACCGGCATCTCGCTGCAGCTGTTGCAAGGGACCGCCTACCAGAACGGCAGCGCCCAAAGGCCAGATCAGCACCAGCAGAAGATGGTAAGCCGTGTCGCCTAGCTCAGCAAGCGAGCGAACGCCTGTGACCAGTGCGGTGTAAAATAGCAGGCTCAAAACAGTGCCCGCGAACATGAAGAAGGCTTTGGCGGCGAAGGAGCGACCACTCTGCCGAGCTTGCTTCATCTCGAGTAGGGACACGATCGGGTTTTCCACGGGGTCACCTCCTGGGGAAAGACTTCGAGAGATCGACACTAGAACCCCCCGACTAGTGCGCTCCATCCCAGACAAATTCCGAAAGACAGGCCTCGGGGTATCGGGAGCCGGCGTAGACCTCGACGATCACCAGGCGAATGGCGTCGCCCGGCGAGATTTGCAGTTCGGGAAAGCTCACCTCTTGCACCCCCTGGCGGTCGAGCAGGTGGAGCAGAGCCTTGGCCACTCCGTTATGCTCAAGCCGCACGGTCTTAAGGCGGGCATTCTTTTGGAACAGGTCCGAGCGTTTTTGATAGCCGTTAGCGAGCCGGAGGCCTCTCAGGGGAGCCGGACATTGGCGCCCATCAGACCTTTCAAAGACCGTCTCCAACCAGCTTCCTCGGGCGGGCTTCACGGCCCAGCAAGTCGCCACCGAGTGGTCCTCCAGGTTGGCCGCCTCGTAGCCGAGTTGGCCCGACGCCGCAAGGTGACCACTGACTCGGGTCTTCCAGCCCATCGCACAAGCAAAAGAGCAGCCGCCGAATTCTTCGGGCTCGTGATTCTCTAGAGGCCGGGCGCCATATTCCGGCAGAGCCTGGGCTGGTGCCAGACAAAGCAGAGCAAGAAAGAGTGTCAAGACGGCTCGTAATTCCATAACTCTGTTTTTCCCCGAAGACCTTGCCGACAACCCCCTGGCTCTTTCGACCCGCCTTCGCACCTTTTAAGAGTTTTAAGGGTTTTTTAAGGGTGAGAGCCATAATGAAACACCCGGCCAAGCTCCCAATGGAGGAATCGTGATCAACAATCGAATAACCAACCCCAACTTCGTTCGGAATTCGGCCCCGCCCGCCGCCCCGAGCGAAGAGCCGGAGAACACCTACGGACCTTTGGCCAGCGCGACCCGCGACGTGGTCACGATGGTAGGGGGCGTAGGCGGAGCTATCCTGAATTTTTCACCCGGAGTGAGCGAAGGAGCTGCTGAGGCGGCTTTGAGCAACCATGAAATGTCCGATGCCACCCGCAATCTGGCTCGTTCCGGCATCTCGACTGCCCTGCTGGCCGCGACCGGCTTTGGAGTGGCCCACTTCACCGCCGACCTAGACACCTGGGGTAAACTGGCCGCTGGAGCGGGTAACGTCGTCCAGGGCGGAGTCGTCCTCAACCGCATGGGTGAGGAAAAGCGAGAAGCCCTCCGCAGCGCCGCCAGAAACGCGGCCGACGCGCTGACACCGGACGAGATCCCCGGTGGTCAGTTCGGCAAGATCGCCTACTCGGCCACGGCTCGGGCTGTTGCAGGCGGTGTCGCCGGGGGATTTGAGGCGGCCAAGGATGGCTTCCGAGCCGGTGAGGAATTCGCCGGCCAGATGTTCGACGAGACCGCCCTTCTCTTCGGAGTGACACCCCGCCAAAGCGCCGCTGAAGTGGCTGCCGAGAAAGCCGCCAAAGAGGCCGCAGTGGGAAGGCTCCAAGACCAGTTGGGTGAGACCTTCGACCCGGCTAGCGTGGCCCACTATTCGGCTGCCCAAGCGGAGGCGTTCGCGGACCGTAACGACGCCTTCCGCGCCAAGGTCGATGCTATGCCTGCCCACGAGCAGGTGCCTTACTTGCGAAGTAGTTTGGATGACCTGGGCTCGCGCATCGAGGCCGCTCGCAAAAAGCACGGCCTGGCTTAGAGCTTCACTTGCCCCGGGCGGGCTCTGGGAATGCCGGGCCCGCCCTGTTTTTTCCGTTGGAGTTAGATGACGCTGCCTTAACGCGACGAGTCTAGAATGACCGTGGAGTAGAAAGTGTCCATCAACCCAACGCCTGGCCGTCTGTGGCCGCACTACCAAAAGCTTTCGCGAGCGGTCGAGGACCACCGACCAGAGGTGGTTCGAGAGACCCTTTCCTCGTTGTGTCTTGACGTTCGGGACCATCGTCCGCTGGGAATCGAAAGCCAACAGGCCAGAACCCAAGCTCAGACGGTGTCGAGAGTCTTCGCCCGGGCTGATGCCATAGAACATTACTGCAACTCGCCTGGGGCTGGCGCGGCTTCTTGGCCGCTGCTAGCCAGGGCTTTGATGCTCCTCCAAAGAGACCTGGCTCAACTCCCGCCCGAGCCAACCACTCTGGAATTCGCCAGAGCAGCCCCCCGGAGTTGGTGGAATGGACCGAGATCCCAGCCCGGCAGCCGGGTGAAGAAACCCTCTATGTTAGCAAGCGGATGATCACCCGGTCCCAATACCACCGCTTTCTGGAGACCACCAACTACCAGCCCGAAACGGACGTGGTTCGTAGCCAACCCGACGACGATTTTGGGGACCACCCGGTGACGGTGGGCTACTGGGATGGACTGGCTTTCTGCAAATGGGCAGGAGGTCCCGAAGCCGGCCTACCCAATGAAGAACAGTGGGCTCGACTCACCGATCGACGACCGTCCCGGAGCGATGAAGACCAAAGGTGGTGGTTGGCACAACCCGTCCCTCGATTCTCACAACACCACCCGCTACACCAGCGAAGTGTGGGCCGCCTGGCATGGCGGACTCGGTTGGCGGGTAGCTTTTGACGGGCCGGACCTTTCGACTCCTCACGAGCACGAACTCCCCACCGAGCCAGCCTACCTGCCTGCCCAAGTCGATTCCCTCGTCAATCAGATTCGTCATCGTCTTCCCGGCTGTCAGGCTGAAGTCGGTGATGAGGTAGCCCGCCTCCTGCAGGCTGCTAAGGCTGGGTCCACTTGCCACTCGGAACTAGACGCTCTGACCGGTCATCTCTCTCGCCTCGAGAACCTTGACCAAGCGGTCGTGAGAGCTCTTTTCCGTAATCGAGCCACAGCGAACGGGCCTGGGCCGACCGCTCATTTCCGGCAGGCGGATGGCCTTGTCTGATTAGCGGTTCACCAGAAGTTGCTCCAAGACCGGACCGCAAAGGAACTTGCCTTGCAGTTCGGGCCGGCCCTTCACTTTGACCGTCACGGGCCCAGCCTTCGAATCGCGGATGACGGCTTGAGAACAAGGTTCTAAGGCATCGAGCACCTCACCCAGAGCAGCATAAGCCTCGCCCGGGTGGGCGAGGGGCAAGCCCATATCCGGAAGTGGTTGGGGGCTCTCGAGAAAATAGAAGTGGCTTGAGCAGTTGCGGAGTCTTGGGTCGTCACCGACTTGAAAGTTGGATTTCTCTGTTGGGGACTCGAAATGCATGGCCAGCACCGCTGCGCCTCGCTCAGGATGACGCCATAGTTCGGCTTTCAACGGCCCTTGCTGTTGAGTTTGGCCGACCTCAAAGCCCGACTCTTCCAGAAGCCGACTGATCGGAAGACGGTTGGGCTCGGCCATGGCCAGATAGATCTGGCCGGCCACGGCGTCAGCTCGGTTGGTATAGAGGGATTTGAAGACAGCCTGGCGCTTCACGGCCTCGAGATAGGTTTTCTCCGTTTCTCCCGAGCCACTGAGTTCCAGCGTCCAGGAGCCGACCGACCCCTCAAGTATCCTTTTGCCACCTCTCTCAGTGAGTTGAGGGCGGCCTCTCCGTCAATCTCCTGGGCCATTCCGAACAACCCGACCAGTTTTCTAGGAATCCTGAGTCTCTCCTCGACCGGCTTTCTGTCAACCGTGGAAGGGTCTGGTTTGACAGTTTGCTTCTCCCACTCAGAGGGCGCTGAAAGAGCGTCAAGCTTGGCTAACCACAGCGGTTCCACTTCAAGAGGGAGCTCCTCTCTGAGAGGGTTCATCAGCAACAGTTGCCGTAAGCTCTCAAGAGCACCGGTCTCGGCGGCGTGGCAGAGGCCGGCTCCCTCAGCGAACTTCTCTCGCAGCTCGAACAGAGGCTTGGCTACGGCGGCTAATGAGTGGCGTGAGAGCCGGTCAGCTCGAACCCGAGTCAAAACCGTCGCAGCGCCAAGCCGGTAGGCTTGCGCCTCGGCCGGCTCTCGCAACCGCCGGGCCTTCCGGACGACTTGCCTAAGACATTTTTTTGTCTTTGCTAGGGCGGCGATCGAGCCTTCATAGTTCCAAGCGACCGAGGCGCCTTGCTCAAAGGCAAAATCAGTGTGTTCCGGATAGGCGAGTCCAAACTGAATGAAGCTCTGGACCTGGTCGATATTGTCTCTTTGGAAAATAGCCTTGAGCTCTTGAAGCTGGCGACCGCTAAACCTAGAAAGGCTCGGTGGCTTTGGACTCAAAGCGGCCTCCTCGGGTGCTAGTTGAGGTTGGTCACAAGCCACGTTCCAGGTGTCTTGAAGAGCTCGACCGAGTAGGGTCGAATAGAGGACATGAGCATCCCCTCCGGTAGTCTCAGCGAGATTCAAGGGTCGGGCGTGCCCTCCGAACCACACTTCTCCGGAGTGATTGTTGATGGCCAGAGTGGCACTCTTTGTCAGGTCTCGACGGAGGAAGGCGGCCAAGATCTCCCCTTCGCTCTGTCCAAAACGGAACTGGTTGGGTAAGCCGGAAAGGCGCCGACGAGTCAAACCAGCCTCAGGCAAGAAAAAGATGTCTTCTTGCCCTCGACCCGGTCCCTCGAGACTCAGTGAGACGACGGCCGGACCGTCTTCTCCGGCTTCAGGAGACTGGAATATCGAAACCTGAAGGAGCGAGCCATCCCCTTGCTCGCACCTGTTGAACCGGTTCAAATCCGGCCGCTACCAAGGGATTGGTGTCGTCCCCGTGGGCGAAGAAATTCAAGGTGCCCGCGAGAGCTTTAAGATTGCGCCTCTCGGCCGCTTTCCCAGCCAGGTCTAGAAATTCAATTGAGGACGGCTGATGGGGCTCCAGGCCTGAGACCTCTCCGCGAAGATGAGCCTGCCATAGTCCCTCCAACGCCTCGAGAGCCCGATCTTCTTGGAGCTGGCGGCCCTTTGCTGTCCAGGAGCGGGAGGTGCCCAGATCGGGCAGAACGTAGCGGTCGCTTCCGGGCTCTACCAACCAGGCACCGCTCTCCCACCCGCTTGACCGAAGCTCAAGCTCGCCTTCATCAGAACCCGCTTGAGCGGCCAGTTTCACCAGCGCAAGAGGATCGTTTGCTTTAGGGATTTCTACCTTCTGGTGGTCGGGAAGAGTTCTCATAGCGATGCGGTAGAGGGCCTTTTGAACTGCGTCCAAGTAAATCTCAGGCGCCTCTTGCTGAGGTAGCTCCTCGAGCACTTCGTCGGCCAACTGGCCTAGGCCGGCGAGGTTCGGTCGCCGGGCCCCTAACTGTTGAATCACCTTGAGGGTGCCCCGGAGCCTGGTTTGCGCTTCGGCGCGGGGGGTGGTCGGATCGATTGTCTTTCTAGCCAGGCGAATCGTACGACCGATAGCGTCTGCGCAGACGACGCTCGGCTGTTGGGCTATGGGAAGATTTTCGAGCTGGTCGAGGGCCAGTTCTTCCGAGCCGTGGGCTGAAGGCCGAAAGTGGCCCAGGCCCGGGCTCTCTCTTCAGGCTCAAGCCGTTCGATGTTAGCCACGGCATCAAATTCTTCCCGGCCAAAGGTGACCTCATCGGGTGGCTCTTCTTGAGCTGTGACCGGATTGGACGGGGCAGCGGAATGTTTCGGTGGCTTGGCCTGACCAAGCCGGGGCACTCCTGCTAGACACGATCTTGAAACTCCTTAGAAGACCCTCCTCACGGAAGCAGCTTAACAGGTGCGACTGAAAAAAAACTGAGCCAACCGAGGAAACCTGGGCTGTCACCTGCTGTCATGGGAAATCCCGAAGAGTCCACTATGCTTGAGGTATGGTGATACGAGTGATGGTTCTGACCCTTTTGCTCTCTGTCGCTACTTGGTGCGAGGGCGCCTACGATGTCGGTTACCGAGACGGGCGCTGGGATGGCCAAAGGGCCGGTCGTTTGGTGGGTCAGCGGGAGGGCTCCAGGCAAGGTCGTGTGGAGGGCGAACAAGCCGGTTTCCAAGAGACCTCTCAGCGGTTGCAGGCCGAGGTTCGGGAACAAGGCTTTCGTCGAGGCTTCGAGCAGAACTATGCTACCGGGGCGGAGAGCGGCTCTGAGAGGGGTCAACGAGACGGTCACACGCTCGGTCTGGCCAAAGGGCTCGAGGCGGGCCGTCAGCAAGCCGAGCGCTACGCCGCCGAATCGGTTGAG
>CAYRFU010000251.1:0-10968 GCA_964423525.1 uncultured Burkholderiales bacterium
GGCAGGGAACCCCGGCCTGATTTTCGACCGCCGCCACCACCTCCACCTCGTTGGGCCCACCCGTTAGCACCAGGCGGGCATCGAGCTCTCGATGGAGGGCTGCGGCCCAGCTTGCAAAGGCGTCGACCGGCCATCGTTCGGGCGTCAGGTCCATCCCTTTGCCGGTGTGAAATCCGATCAAAGGACCCTCACCTTCCATCGACTTGAGCAGCTCGTCGGCTCGGGCTAGAGCCTCCTGGTTGAGCTGGTAGGTCACTTGAGGATGGCGGGGCTCCAACCCCAGAGCCCGACCGTAGTCGAGAAGAATATCGCTCCAATGACTGTGGGTATCCCCGTGCTCGGAGCGTACACGGACTCGGTGTGTGTAAAGGAAACTGTAGGCGACCCGAGAGTCTTGACCGACTCGCACCGGGATTCGGGCCAGAAACAGAGCCCAGGCCAACCCTGTGACGCTCCAAAGGACCAGGGCTGCGTCGTACTCTCGGGCTCCCAAATCGCGAGCCAATTCATACACTCCGGCAGGGGAGGTCGGAGCCTTTTCCTCCAGCGTCATGACCTCATTGAGATGGGGGTTTCGATCCAACACGGCCGCCGTGGAGCGGCGGGCCAAAAAGTCGATGGTGGCCTGGGGATACGTCTTGCGAAGCTCCCCCACCAGAGGGGTCGCCAACAGCACGTCTCCTAGCCCCCCGCCGGTGTGGACCACCAGTATTTTCTTCACGCGACCTCCTGGTAAAGTCTCTCGTAGCGGGCCACCATGGTCTGGAGCGAAAACTGCTTCGCGCGTGCTCGGGCCCTTTCGGACCAGGCAGCGGGGCGGGCCAGCACCTCGCGTAAGGCGGCTAGTAGATCGTCTCGATCGCCTGGTTCGAACAGGCGCCCTGCTCCGCCGACCACCTCGGGAATTCCTCCTGTGCGGGCGGCTACTAGCGGTTTCGCCAGAGCCAGAGCCTCCAAGCAGACCAGGGAGAAGGTCTCTTCATGGGAGGGAACGCAAACCACCTCGAGACTGGCCAGAGTCGCCAGAGGGTCGGTCGCGAAGCCGGTGAAAGTCACCTCCACCCCAAGTTCTGTGGCTCTGCTCTCAAGCCAGGCCCGGTCTGGTCCCTCCCCGGCAATCAAAAAGCGGAGTTCGGGGTGATCAGCAGCTAGTCTCGGGAGGACCTCCAGGAAATCCCTCTGGCCTTTACTTTCGACCAGCTGACTTAAAACCCCGACGTAGCGACCTTCTAGTTGGGGGTCCGGAGGGTAGGCGGGGCTCGCTCTGGTCAGATCGATGCCGTTAGCGATCACCTCGAACCGAAGGTGGCCCAGCTCTTGCTGCATCTGCTTCTTGAGCGCCTGGGATACCACCACCAGGCAAGTGGCGCTGCGGTAAGCCCAGTCGCAGAGCCGGCTTCTGTGACTGCCCAGGTAGGAATGCTCGGCTTTGAAAAGCGGCTTGCGGGGGCCCAGGCGATTGGCGGTCGTGGTAAGGATCAGATCGCGGGTGGCCTGGCATTGAACCACATCGACAGAACCCAGAAGACGATAGAGTCGACTGATGGCGATCGGGTCGACCTCGTTGCGCATGGCTACCGTCTCGACGGTCAAGCCTTGGAGGCAGGCCGTTTCGGCCAGCCAAGAGCCGGGTTGGGCGACTAACCGCACCTGGTGACCCTTCTCTTTGAGGCCTTGAGCCAACTCAAGAGTATGAACCTCCGCTCCTCCGAAGGCCCGGTTCTCGTTGGTGAGCAAAATGGTCACCCCAACCACTCAATCAGCTGAGCGGTTTGGATGCGGGCATTATAACGTTCCCTGGTGGCCGGATCGGGGGCCTGCTGGTGTTGGTGGAGAAAAGCCAGGCCCTCGGCCACCGCTTCGGGGGAATCGGGAGGGCAAACCACCGAGTTACCGGTGGCCTCTACCATCTGGGCCAGAGGAGACCCGGGAGGGCCTACCATCAGGATCGGTCGACCGGCTCCGACGTACTCAAAGACCTTGCCGGTGAAAAGCCAGTTGACCGTGGTCACTTGTTCTAGCAAAAGCAACTGCACTCGGGCCTGCATCAGCAGGTTTCTCACTTGGTGATGAGGCAGAAATCCGGGACACTCAATCCCTTCTCGGTCCAACTGGGGAGCGATGGCCGGATCGACTTTGCCGGCTAGAATCAGTCTGGTGGAGACCTCGGGGTGGCGCTGACGGAAACGGGCCCAGCCTTCCAGAAAGACCGCCGGATCGCGTTTCGGATAGAGACCGCCGGCGTGGACGATGGTGAAGTCGTCGGTTTGGTCTGGTCGTTCCTCGAAATGGGCCGGATCGAAGCCATTGGGAAGATAGTTGATGGGCAAATTTCGAGGCGCCCGCTGGCGAAGGGCTTCTACGATTCCGGGAGTGACCGTGATAGCGGCCGAAGCCGCCTTGAGAACCTGAGCTTCAAGCTCCACCTCACGACTCTGTCGGTTCGGCTTGCGGCGGCGGAAGTCTCGGTTGGAAGTGGTCCAGTCGTCGCGGAAGTCGAGCACGAGTCGGGCCCCCGTCTGCTGCTGCACACGCATCCCTGCCACCAGGGTCGACCACGGTTGGGCGGTAGCCACCACCACCTCGGCCTGATGATGTTTTACCAGCTCTACGGCCTTGGCTGCAGCCGGTTCGATCCACCAGGCCCGATCGTCGGGGAAGAGGGTGAAGTCGAAGGTCTTGAACAGATTCCGGATCACCTTCTGGGCCGGGTCTTCCCAACTGTCGCAGTAGTTGTCGGGCTCAAAACAAGCTACCCGATGCACCTCAACCTCTTGAGGAATCTCCTCAAGCAGGCGGTAGTCGCGCGGTTCCTGGCCTCCACCAGCAACGCACACCAAAACAGGACGAAAGCCCCGTTCAGGTAGATAGCGACAAAAGCGCAGCCAGCGCATCACCGCCACCCCTCCCAGGGGCGGGAAGTGGTAGGCTAAAATCACCACGGGCTTCATTGGCGGGCCCTTTTCCCGGAGGTGTGCTACTCCCCTTCAGAAGGCCGTTGAGTTAGTGGGGAGGGGCTTGCGCGTGATCCAGAGCTGCTTGAAGACGTCGTCCTTCAGATGCTGGATGGCTTTGCGGTCTAGAAGCTCCAGGCCGAACTCGTCTAAACGGTCTTCGATCTCCTCGTTGGCGTAACAACGCTGATAGAGGGTCTCGTCGAAGCGTTCATAGAGCGAGCCGTCCACCTGCACAAATCCTACGATGTTGGTCTCCAGGCTGCGGTCTTCGGCGATCAGGTGATAGGCTCCCGACTTGTCGTGGGTCTCGACAAAGACGGTTCGACCGTTGAGGTGGCGAATGCCCTCCCAACAGTTCATGTCAAACAGGAAAAGACCGCCCGGCGCTAGAGCGCTGGAGACCCTCTCGAAAGCCAGATCGAGCTCTTCGTCATTGAACAGATGATCGAGAGAGTCGTGGGTCGAGATGATGCATCGGGTGGGTTGCTTGAGACGGAAGGTTCGCATGTCGGCCCGGGCAAAAGTGGCTTCGATACCGGCCTCGCGGGCTCGGCGCCGGGCCTGGGTCAGCATATCTTCAGACAGGTCGACCCCAACCATTCGGTAGCCGCGCTTGGCTAACTCGACCGTGATGACCCCGGTCCCACAAGCCACGTCCACGATTTCGGAGCCAGCCGCAATCGAATACCTTTCCAGCGCCTCGACGATATGCGAGCACATCGACAGGCAGAAGTCTTCCGACCCGAAGACGTCATAAATCTCGGCGAAGCGAGCATATTTATTCACGTTGACAAGCTCGGCCTCTTCGTCGAAGTCGCCTTCCCAGCCAGGTTCTCTGGTCATGGTCGTCGACTCGCCGAGGGGGTTGACACTCAAATGCTAAAGACCTTCATCGCTACGGAAAAGTAGGAAGCGAACCGCTTCCCCTCCCGCCAAGAATACGAGTCTACGCTGGCGAGTTCCTCTCTTGGGCATGCCCGCTCAGGCTTGTTAGGCCTGGTGGGCCATGCTACAATAGTCTAACCCCCGGGCCCGAGAGGGTCTGGAAGAACAGGGAGCTGAATGGCCTCAGAAACACCCGCGACGCGGCAACTCAACCAGTCCCCAAAGCCCGACCAGGTCCCCCAGGAGAAGATTCCTGAAGGCAGCCTCGCTGCGGTCATGGCGGCTCGCGAACTGGTCGAGGAAAAGATTCCTGAGGGCGGGCTCGAAGCGCTGCGGCGCCAGCACCTTGCCGAAGAAAAAATTCCTGAGGGCGGGTTGGCCGGCCTCAAGAAGAGCGAGGTTCTGCTGGACGCGGTCGGGCTGACCAAATCCTATCTCGGAACGGAAGCGATTCGAGACGTCAGTTTCAAGCTCAAAGCGGGCGAAATCTTCGGCCTAGTCGGGCCCAACGGGGCTGGCAAGACCACCCTTTTACGGGTGCTGGCAACTCTCACTCAGCCCGATTCTGGCCAGGCCACCATCGGTGGCTACAGCCTCGACCAGGTGCAAAAGGTGCGAGGGCTTATCGGGTTCATGTCAGACGTGCTAGGAGTGTATGATGACATGTTGGTGGGAGAGTATCTGGAATTTTTTGCCCGGGCCAGCAAGCTCCCAGACGCGACCCGAGATTTTTCGGTCCAGGAGACCTTGGAGCTTATCGGCCTCGATCACGTGGCCGAGCGTCCCGTCGATGGCCTTTCCCGCGGGATGAAGCAAAGATTGGCTTTGGGTCGCGCTATCTTGCACAAACCCAAGCTTCTGCTGCTCGACGAGCCCGCCTCGGGGCTCGACCCCCTGGCTCGCCTTGATCTCCGCCGCCGCCTCCATGAATTATGTCGCGAGGGCTCGAGCATCCTGATCAGTTCCCACGTGTTGGAAGATCTGGCCGACATTTGCGACCGGATCGGGGTGATGAGCAATGGATTGATGGTTTGCGTGGAGGAGACTGCCCGTCTGATCAGCGACCGTGGTCAACGCTCGATTCGGGTCGAAAGTCTCAACCAGGGCGAGGAACTTTATCGCTACCTGCAGGGTCGAAACGATATTGTGGGTCTGCAATGGGATAACAGAAGTCTCATCTTCTCGATGGAAGGTGCTGAACCGTCTGATCTGGCGGTCCTGCTCAAAGAGATTCTTGGCCAGGGGATAGACCTGGTCGCATTTGGTGAAGAGGAACCTAACCTGGAGACGGCCTACCGCAACGTCACCACGGCTGGGAGAAGTTAGGAGAAGGGATATTGAAAGGCATAACTATGGGGAGTCCACCTAGGTGGATGTCCGAGTGGCCCCAGGCTGCTCGTCTGAGCCTAATTTTCGCCCTGGTGATTCTAGGGCCGCTGTGGCTAGGCTGGTGCGGGTGCACCATGTTCGCTCTGGCCTCCGTTGCCTGGATGGTGGTCACAGCCCTGTTTATCGGAAATAGCGGGTTTGCCAGTCTGACTAGCGAGAGAGAGAAAAAGACTCTCGATAGTCTAAGGTTGACCCAGCTGAGCTCCTTTCAAATCATCAAAGCCAAGATTCGACCCGAGCTTCAGGCCCTGGTCAAGCTTTCGGCTGCGATGGCTCCGACGGTGATTCTGGCCGCCTGGTTGGCTGGTTACGGCTGGTTTGTCGGCCTGAGCATGGCTGCTCTCGGCTTTGCCACCGGCATCTTCTCAGCCATTTTCGGAGTGTTCGTGTCAAGCCTGTTTGACACCACTTCTCGAGCCGTCGTAGCCGGCTGGGCGGGTAAAGGGGTTTGGCTTCTGTTGACGCCCCTGCTCGATACCATTGCGGGCGCAGTTCTGGTGGTGCAGCCTCCTCCTCCCATTTTTTCCTCGCTGAACCCTCTGGTGGCCGCTAAGGTTCTTTTGCTACCCGAAGCCTCCAGCGGGGTGATGGCCCTGCTGCCGTGGGTGAGTTTGCTGGCCCTCCAACTGGTTGCGGGGGGAATGTTTGTCTATGCCGCTCGCCGTTTCGACAACGGATTGTCAGCCACTGGTGGGGTTTACGATACCCGCCACCACCGAGTCTACCGCCAGGGATGGGGTCCGGCTTTTGTTCGCAACCGCTTCGGTTCTAACCCCTCTTTCCTGCGAGAACTTGCCTTTCAGTTCCGCTCGGGAGCGGGCCGTTGGCCCGGCTATGCCGTCTTCCTGGTCCTTTTCCTCGCCCCTTTCTTGTATGCCAAGTCGTGGTCCGTCAAAGAGGCCGTTCGACGGGCTGACCGACCGACGCCGGTGGTAGAGCAGGTCGCTCTTCCCAGCAGCCTTCCCGCAGTCCCTTCGCGGGTGGGCCACGAGCCGACCCAGCACCGACGGGTAGCCGTGCGCACTCGTTACGGCGAAACTTTGATTCTCGAGGGCCACAGCCCCAACTGCTGTCTACGACTGCACCTGAACCGGGCCGCCGGGGTTCCTCTACCGAAGAACACCCGCAAACTTATCGCCTATCGCCAGATGACCCCAGACGATCAACGCCCCACCACGACTGTGCCTTATCGACCCGACGGTGACACCGACTCAGACTCGACCTATAGCCGCACTCAGGTCCGCAGCCAGTATGGCGACAGCTACGCTGCTTCGCGGGCTAAACGACTTCACAACCGTTCGCTTGGGCTTGGTCTGGGCGGGGCGGTCATGCTCTTGATGCTCTACTTGGCGATCCGTTGCTCTGGTTTTTTGGCTACCGCCGTCTCCGGGGAACGAGACCGTCGCAGTTGGGAGAATCTAGCCCTCACCGGGATCGGGGTCGATACTGTTCTATCGGGTAAAGTGGCTGGTGCACTAGCCCTCCCCTTGACGCAGATGACTCTTTGCTTCCCGGCATTGCTGTTCTTTGTCTACACAGGCAACTTGACGATTTTCGAGGTCTTGGGCCTCTATCTGTTCGCCGTCTTGGTGGCTGTGACGGCGGCTCTGGTCGGCCTCTATTCCTCAGCCACTTCGACCAGTTCTCACCAGGCTCACGGGCGCTGCTTGGCCCTGAGCTTCTCCGGTTTTGTGCTCTTACCTGTGCTCTTCGGGTTGGGCTTCAAAGTGTTGTTCGCACTGGCTGCCTTCGCAATGGGAGCGCTCTACATCGTGCGGGGACGGGATTTCTACGAAGCGAACGCTTGGGCTGGCCTCGGCCTGGGACTGCTGATGAATGCCAAAGCGGCGTCACCGCTTACGGCCGTCGTCTCCTTTATGCCGACGCTCGCAGCCACTCAGGTATCGTTCCTGCAGTCGCTAGCGGCCGGACTCACGGGCTTGCCACTATTCAACTGGCTGGCCGCCGTGATGGTGTTGGTTTCGGCATCCTATCTGCTCTGGAAGGCCACCCTTCGTCACCTTTCGACCGATGAAAGCCTCGGTATCCGAGCCGACGCCTAGCCGACTCCTACCAACTTGAAGGCCCTCGATCTTCGGGGGCCTTTCTCTATTCCGAGAAAAGCCTATTGGGAGATCTTTAAGAAGTGGGACACCCCGTCGACGATCGCCTGGGCCGCCCGCTGAGGATAGCCTGGCTGAGCTAACATCTCTCGCTCCAGCTTGGGGTTGGAGATGTAGTTCAGCTCCAGCAACACGGCCGGCATATCGGTCTGGCGCATCACGTGGAAAGAGCGCCATAGGTAGCGTCGGTCAGGCTCGCCAATCTTATCGGCTATCGGATCGGCCAAGGCCCGAGCTAGCTCCCGACTTTGGGGATGATAGTAGTAGATGTCGGTCCCGTGGGCCACTCGGGCGTCTGAGATGAGAGGCTTAGCATTGTGATGGATACTCAGGAACAGGTCTCCCTCAGCGGCCCGTCCTAGCTCTACCCGCGCGGCTAACTCGGCCGAGGCACCGGCCTCCTCCCCGGCGACAGCCCGGTCGTCTTGGCGAGTCATGACGACTGTTGCCCCCGCCTGCTCGAGGGCCTTTTGAGTAGCTCTGGCCACCTTGAGGTTAAGGTCCTTCTCTTTCATTCCACCCGCACCGATGGCTCCCGGGTCGACTTCACCCCCGTGGCCAGCATCGACGACAACGGTCACGCCCCGGAGAGTGGTCGGCAGGGGCGGCTTGAACGCAACTCGCAGTTCGGAGCCGGCCCACTCGACTCGATAGCCGCACAGGGGCCCGTCGGCCAGAACGACCCGAATTCTCATTTGCCGGGGCCCGGGTAGGAAACGGGCTTCTCGGATGCGACCGCTCGAGGTCGGAATGGCCACTTCACCCATCGCTAATCCCACTCCCGGCAGGATGAGTAGTAGCCCGTCTTCGGTCTCTTCCGTTTGGACCGCGCATCTGGCCGTCAGATTCAGCTTCAACGTCTGACCTTCGACGGCCGCGCTACGGCAGAAAATGGGACCCAAAGGCTGTTGGCTGAGCTCGACATCGTCGAGGTGAACCCAGCCTCCCAAGGGAGCGAGGCGAATCCAGTTTCCCTGGCGTCCGCTCACTTCAGCACGTACTCCGGCGGTGAGCGGAAGGTAGCGGTCGTAAGCCGCATCGGGTCCGCTGCGACAGATCGTGTCGGCCGCTTTGGTTTCGGCGACCTTGACAGTCGGCCCCAGGACTTCGATGTTGAGAGGACCGACTTGTTTTTCCGCCACAGCTTGAACGATGGTTCCTGCGGCAGGGGCGCGCAACGTGACCCGAAAGCGATCGCCGTCGCGACGGCAGGGAACCTCCAGCTCTGCCACCTTCAGGGCCAAGTCTTTTTCCGTGTCAGCCTTCAGCTCGAGGTCGATGACTTCCCCTGGTTGCACCCAAAGCGGTCCCGCTGGAGAGACGACTTCTACCCTTAAAGGCTGTGGTGGCGAGGGAGTGCTGCAACTCAAAAGCAGCAGGGCTAGGAGGACGGTCAGTCGCTTCACTTTTTGCTGTAGGGGGAACGGGACACTACTTGATTTCGGCCTGCTCGCTTGGCCTCATAGAGGGCTTTGTCGGCTCGGGCTATGGCACTTTGAGCACCCTCACCCGGGCCCAGAACGGTCACCCCTAGACTGGCGGTGACCTTCAACTCTTTGTCGCTTACAACAAAAGGTTCTTCGTCGAGCATGAGACGAACCCGTTCAGCGTGGGCCCCCGCCTGCTCCAGGTCGCACCCGGGTAGTACGAGCAAGAATTCCTCCCCGCCATAGCGCCCGAAGCCGTCGTAGTTGCGGATGGCTCTTCTGACTCGGTCGGCCATCTGCTGTAACACCAAGTCTCCGACGGGGTGGCCGTGGTTATCGTTGATCTGTTTAAAGTGGTCCAGGTCCAAGACTGACACCCCCACCGAAGCGTCGTCGCGTTTGGCTCTGGCCGCCTCCCGTTCGAGAATATCGATAATGGCCTCGCGGTTCCAGGCCCGGGTGAGCGGGTCGACCATCGATTTTAGCTGCAGTCGGTCCATCTCTTCGAGCAGGTCTCGCTGAACCTGGCTGGCCCGCACGGCTAGCAGTTCGTCTTCGGCTATGGCTGCGAAGTCCCTTAGGGCCATTCGCTCAGGCAGATCGAGCCGACGGGGTCGTCGGTCGAGAATGCACAAAGTGCCGATAGGTCTTCCGTCAGGGTTGCGCAGGGGGTAGCCAGCGTAGAAGCGGATATAGGGCTCCTCTGTTACCCAGGGGTTGTTTTTAAAACGTCGGTCGGTGCGGGTGTCCTGGACCTGGAAGATTCCTTCTTCTAGAATGGCGAAGCTGCAGATGGCCGAACCTCTCCTGGTTTCTGAGCAGTCGAGCCCTTGAGAGGATTTGAACCACTGGCGCTCGCGATCGATCAGGGTCAAGAGGGCGATGGGAACCTTGAAAAACTCGCGCGCGAGCCGGGTGATTCGCTCGAACCGCTCCTCAGCCGGTGTGTCGAGTAGCTTCATATCGTAGAGGGCTTTGAGCCGGGTTTCCTCGTCGGGATGGAGAGGCGCGGTCTGCATATTCAGCGAGTTTCCGCCCAGACCCCTAGACACCTTCTGGGGTGCATGCTATACTGCTGTCCGGCAGGCGGAAGTAGCTCAGCGGTAGAGCATCGGCTTCCCAAGCCGAGGGTCGCGAGTTCGAACCTCGTCTTCCGCTCTTGGCGACGTGGCCGAGTGGTTAGGCAGAGGTCTGCAAAACCTTGTACAGCAGTTCGATTCTGCTCGTCGCCTCCAAAAGTTTAAGGGCGCATAGCTCAGTTGGCTAGAGCACTACGTTGACATCGTAGGGGTCAGCGGTTCAAGTCCGTTTGCGCCCACCAACCCGAAACCCCGTGAAAACGGGGTTTCCTTCTTTCTCAGGAGTCGCTCCCTTTGCTTGAGTAAAAGTCACGGGGCCCAAAAAGGGTCCGAACGTTTGTTTGGATACGCTTCGAACGGGTGTTTCGAGGGATTCCCGGAAAAGGGGTCGAATTTTCTTCAAAACGCCCCAGACTCCGTTTATCTGGCCAGCGGCGAATCCAGCCTGAAAACAAGGGCTGCTTCGTGTCTGAGTCCACCCTGGAGGGCTAGTGCCCTCCAAACGTGGCCTCAGGCCGCTTGAAATACAGTGCGCTAATACCATCCCCGTCGGATTCAGACGGGAACCTGGAAGGTTTTGCCCTCACAGGCGGTTCCCGGCCGCCGGGGAGGTGTCCAGAGAAGGGAGGTCTTGTGAAAAATGCAAGAAGTAGTTGTCATCTGCTTTCTCGCTCTGGTCCTGTTCTTCTCCCCTAAGGGGAGACGTTCGGTTTCCGGGCGAAAAGTAGACGCCCCCGAGCCGGACAACTAAGGGGCGTAGGAGTGAAAGCTCCGGGAGTGGCTTATTTTTTCAAAGAATTTCAATGACACTTCGGCCGGCCTGTCCAGGCTCTTCTCTAGATTCACGTGGACGTTGAAGTCTGCCATAACCCATGGTTCCCCTCGTCGAGAGAACCCCCTTTTGGCACTCAGTCATGAGTCGAGTCCTTTAGCCGGAGGTCTTTGTATCGGCGGTTGCTCAGGTCGCGGTCCCCATCTGCCGGTACAAGCCACGCGAATCTTTCCGGAGCCCACTGTGGCGAATTCTCGTCGACCACCTGGAAACGTTCCTCCAGGTCCACGAAAGTCGCTATCAAGCGACCCACGGGGCGCTTCACCGAGAAGCTCA
>CAYRFU010000252.1:0-4747 GCA_964423525.1 uncultured Burkholderiales bacterium
TCACTGGGCTCTGCCGCCCGCGCTGCTACCCCCGAACTGATCAAGCTAGCCCGCCATGAAAACCGGGGCGAGGCGGCCCGAGCGGAGGCCGTTAAGGCCCTGGGAGTCGTAGCCCCTGACGACCCTGTCGTCCTCCTAACCCTGGTGGAGGTTCTGGAAAATCCCCCCGAGGAGACCGAAGGTCGGTTGGTTCCAGCTCTTTGCCAAGCGCTAGCGGCCTCGAATACGGCCACCTCCGTCACCGCTCTGGTGGCTCTAGCCGAGGATGAAGAGGAGTATTACGTCTATCGTTTGGCTGCCGTTGAGGGCCTTCGCCAGCTAGCCCGAGACCACAGCCAGGCCCAGGAGTGCTTAGACAAACTTCAGGCAACCTCCGATAAAGAGGTCCGCGCGGCGGTCCTCGCCTAGGTCTAGGCGTTCGGCAAAATAAGGATTCCACCGCTGCCGATGTTGAAGGCGCCGAGGTCAGCAGGCTCGGCGTCACCGAACAGGCGAGGCACCTCGGAATCCGGATCCATCACAGTCAAGAGGCCCCGCTGATGGTCGACCCGGAAGCTCGTGGTAATGCCGTTTTGCTCGAGGGTCAGTTGACTTCCGTTAACTTCCACGGTGCGGCCTTGGTCCTCATAACGAAGATGCCGAAGAGTGCCGCTTTCAGTCCAGCTAGCCTCGGCGTCAAGGCTCTCTTGAAAGCCCAGCACCACAACGTGGTCGGGGCGGGGCGAAAGGTCTTGGCCCGACTCAGAGCCAGCTCGCTCAAAATTCGAACGGTCCAAAGGGCGGAGGTCCTCGGCCAGTTGACGAGCTTCTTGTTCGACGGCCAAGAGGGTGCCGACCACTCTTCGGTGGGCCTGGGCCCCAGCTAAGTCGGTGAAACCAGAAAGTCGAGTCATAGGAACGGTATAGCTACTCACTGCCCCCCCTACCAACTCACGGGCGAGACCCTCGGAAGAGGCGGTTTCTGTTAATTTTTTCCTAGAGTGGCGTGATCCGGTGCATCGCTCGAAAGAGCTCTTCCCGCTGCACTCGAAATTCGACCCCGAGCTGTTGACCAGACTGGCTTAGTTGTTGGCGAAGGTGAAGCAGGTTCAAACTGTCACAATCGCGAGACTGGGCGAAAATCAAAAGTCCTTGAGGAGCCTGTTCGGTGCGATCAACCACCAGACCGTATTGAGGCAAAAGGGCCACCACCCGTCTTTCGAGAGAGGTGTCGAGGCGAGGGCTGAAGGCCGCGATAATCACGTTGCAACCGGAGTTCATGTCTTGACATTCACCACCGTCACACCCCAACCTCCCTCGTGAATCTCGCCGACCCGAAAATCGAGAGCCAGGGGATGAGATTTGAGATGCTTCTGGACCCCTTTGCGAAGAGCGCCCGTGCCCTTCCCGTGGATCACCTCCACTTTGTCAACCTTAGCTAGAGCGGCGGCGTCAAGATGGCGGTCTAGCTCAAACACTCCCTCGTCAACCGTCATTCCTCTCAGGTCAAGACGGGGACTAAAGTTCGCTTTACCGGATTGGGGGACCGAGACCTGACCAGACTGTTGGCGAGGGGTGGTTTCTTCCAGTTCTGAACGGTCGACCGTCATGCGGATGGCCCCCAGGCGAACCTCGACTCGTTGACCCTTTTGGCTCAAAACCTCTCCGTCCTGGCCATACTTGCGGGCGTAGACAGCTGTGCCAGGCTCGAGAGGGCAATCGCTGGTAGCTGCCTTTTTGACAGCTCGCAGCGGCTCGAGATCCGTTTGCATCTCAGCCAGAGCCGCCTCAACTCTTCTGGCCTCCCGGCGGGCGGCCTCGTCAACCACGTCCTCGGGCAGCTCCTGGTCGGGGGTTTCGGTCGAGCTGAAAGCGTCATCGAAGGCTTCTTCCATAGGCTCGTCTTCAGACTCGGGAGTCTCTGGCCCGGGGAGAGCTTTCTCCCGCAGCTCTTCGGCCAGTTGGCGCGCATCCTCCAGAGCGTCCCGTCGAGCCTGCCCAAGGGTCTTCATGCGCTTGCGAAAGTCCTGCAGCAAGCCGGTCACTTTGTGGCGAGCTTCGGCCACCATCGTCTCGGCCTCGGCCGCCGCTTCGGCTACCAATCTCTCCCGCTCCTCAGCAGCCCGTCGCATTTTCTCCTCGTAGGAGCGACGGAGTTGGGAGACCTCTTGACTCTCCGACTCTAGTCGGTCCTGAAGGTTGCGGGCAGCGTCGCGTTCCTGCTCGAGATCGTCAAGAAGACCCTCCACTCCGGCGTGGTCCTGACCGAGATGTTCGCGGGCTCGGCGCAGAATATCCCGGGGAAGACCCAGGCCCTCGGCAATCTGAAGGGCGTTAGAGCGACCAGGAATCCCCATCAGAATGCGATAGGTTGGAGACAGGCTTTCGGCATTGAACTCCACGGCGGCGTTCTGGAACCCCTCGGTCTGGGCGGCGTGGACTTTGAGCTGGGACAGATGGGTGGTAATGACCGTCAAAGCCCCCTGCTGGTGGAGCTGTTCCAAAAGAGCAATCCCGAGGGCACTTCCCTCGGTAGGGTCTGTTCCGGCTCCCAACTCGTCCAACAGGACCAGGTGACCCGCTTGGGCCTTTGGCAGAATTCTGAGAATCTGGGTGAGATGGGCAGAGAAGGTGGACAAGCTCTGAGCGATACTCTGTTCATCACCGATATCGGCCCAAATCCCGCCCAGCAGAGGAAGGCGGGTGCCGGAGCTGGCCGGGATCGGCATTCCGTGAAGGGCCATAGCGGTCAGCAACCCAATGGTCTTCAGTGATACCGTTTTCCCCCCCGTGTTGGGACCGGTGATCACCAGAGTTCGTCCATTCTCGAGCAGTTCCACCGAGATCGGAACGCACTCAGGACCGAGCAAGGGGTGGCGAGCGTTGACCAATCGCAACTCCCCCCCCGTATCGATTTCGGGGAGATTAGCCCCGGACTCGACAGCGTAGCGGGCCAGGGCCATGGTCGCATCGAGGTGAGCCAGGATTTCGGCCATGTCCGAAAGCTCAGGGCCGGCCTCCCCCACCATTGCCGACAAACGGGCCAGCACAGCGGCCACTTCTTTCTCTTCAGCCAGAATGGCAGAGCGAAGCTTGTTGCCCAGTTCAACCACCGAATAGGGCTCCATGAAAACGGTGGCTCCGCTGGCCGACTGATCGATCACCAAGCCCGGAAAGTGTCCCTTATGATCGGCCTTGACGGGGACCACATAGCGGCCTGCCCGTTGAGTTACGATCGGCTCTTGTAACAAGCGAGCGATATCCGAACGCCGCAGCACGTTCTGCAGACTAGTCTGAACCGCCCCTTCTGTCTTGCGAACCTCGAGGCGCAAACGAGCCAGACGCGGACTGGCAGAATCGAGCACCCGGCCATCTTGAGAGAGGGAGTCTTTCAAGGTCTGCTCGAGCTTGGGGAACGGCCTGAGGAGTTCGGCTCGTATCCACAAAGTGGGGCACTCCCGCCGATGTCCGTGCATCAGGCGACCGGTACGTCGACCGGCCTCAGCCAGGCGCTTGACTTCCAGTAGGGTCTCGGGGTGAAGAACGGCCCCTTTGGCGGCTCCCAACAGGGCCTCACGCACATCTTCGAGCCCGCCCAGAGCGGGGCCCGCACCCGCCTCGAGCATGATGAGCGCTTCGCTCACCTCGGCCTGGCGCTCACCCAACTCCTCCAGGCAGGAGCAAGCTCTCAGGCTAGCAAGAAGTTCACGGCCCCCACACCATTGGGTGAAGCCGCACAACTTTTCGACCACGGTCGGGAACTCGAGAACCCGGAGGGCGTGGGGGTCCATACCCCCGAAGTTCCAAAAACCCAGCTCCAATCCTGCGCTCACGCCTCAGGCCTAATTTTTTTAAGATTTTTTTTTGGTCACACTGCTAGACTCGTTTCACCGGAAAGGTGCTCGTCTGCCAAAGAAAGAGGGATAAATGCCATGACGACTCGACCCATTGTGGGCCCGACCCCGCCAAGAACCGCCCGGAGTACTCGCGGCCCTGCTCGAAAGACCGCCGAGGCCGTAGGGGGCGCTGCCAACGCCCTATTCTCTTTGCCAAGAGCAGCCATTCCTGCTGCTATCCTGGGCGGGATGAAGGCCAAAGACCAGTTAGACCCGAGCGAGGTGCGGGTCACCCAAGAAAAGGTCGCCAAGCTCTACGCCGTAGGTGGGGCAGCCCAGTCGGTGGCCCAGGCCGCTATTGTCGGTCTGATCTTTGGACCCATGGTGGCGGCTGCCATGATGCTCTCGGACGGCACTCGGGAAGCCGTCAGCCTCATTCCTTTCCTGAAAGGTGGAGGAGCCGACCAGATAGGCAAAGACATCAGCGAAGCCGTCGAGAAGGTCGTGAAACCTGGCGATGACCCCAAAGAGGCCATCGGTAAAGGTCGCTGGGCGGCTGTCAAAACGGCTGTCGGGTCGAGTTATCGGGTCCGTTTCGAAGAAGGTATGGGCATCGTTGGGGGCATCATCGATGGTGCCAACCGGGTCCCCGACATTCTCTTTCCTAAGTCCGCTGACGGTTCCGAGGTTACTGACCAGGCCAGAAGTTCGCTTCAGATGATGAAGGACGCGGCCAGCCTGGCAAAAAGAGGCATCGATGTGCCAGCCCACTACGTCCAAGGGATGTTTCAGGGCTTTGATCCCGGGTCCGACTGGACCAAGTCTGACTTTATGAAGAGTCGGGCCGGCACGCTGGCCCTGGTAGGCTTGACGGTCGGCATGTTCGTCGGGGCCCCTTTTCTGGCGGCCGGCGTTGGCGGAGCTGCCGAACA
>CAYRFU010000252.1:4757-10968 GCA_964423525.1 uncultured Burkholderiales bacterium
GGCCTGTTTGATGACGACGAAGATATCGAAAAGAAAATCGACTCCATTACCCAGGCCGCCCGCCGCGGAATGGAAGAACTCGACACCGAACTCCCAGTGGAGAAAAACGAACTGGAAGCTGGTTTCATGGCTGCCGCTGAAATCCTTTCTCGCAAAGGGGTTCTGACTAGCGGCGAATCGGGAGAATCCTCTCACCTCGAGAAACTCAAGAAAATTCTCGATGCCCCTGGTCACATCGGTCAAGCTCTCGTGCAGGGCACCGACCCTGAAGTCGACTGGGACTCCTACGATTTTGCCAAAAGTCGAGTGGCTGGCCTGGCCGTGGTCGGGTTAGCGATCGGACTGGCCTTGGGCGCCCCCTTTCTGGCTGCTGCCGTGGGAGCTGGCGCGGGCGTGGCCAGTCGCTTGTTCGACGACCAGGAGGCCCTCGAACAGATCATCTCCAACATCGCCGAGGTCGCGCGTGAGGTGCACGCGGAGACTCCTAAAGTGGCCAGCGAGATCACTCGCAAGAACCATCAGGGCATGCACAACGGGATCGTGGCTGCCGCCCGAGGACTCCGCGAAAGCTAAGGGCTCGCTACCAGGATTTTGAGGTTTTTTCAAGTATTTCCCCTAAGTGCACTTGTGGGAAATGGTCGAGGCTACCCCAGACGGAGGGGTCCTTCATTTGGAAGGACGCCATCTTCTAGAGCGGCCGCTGCTGCTCCACCGCGCCATTACGGTGGTAGGTCAGAATGCCGAAGTGATCTCGACCGGGAGCGAGGCGGTGATCAAACTCGCCGGCCCGGGCCCTTTTTCCTTTTACGATGTTCGCTTCGGCCATGAAGGCGAACTGCCGTCTCGTGTGGTCTGGCTGGAGAGCGGCCAGGCCGACTTCGAACGGTGTCGCTTCACGGGGGGAAGCTGGTCGGATGAACGCGGCTACGGATGCGGACTCCACATAGCGGGTCAGAGCCTGGCTCGAGTCCGCCAATGTCACTTTAACGAGAACGACGTCGGGATTCTGATCGACCATCAGGCCCGACCCAATCTGGAAGGCTGCCGTATCTATGAGAACCGACTGGACGGACTTCGTTTCCGGGCTTATTCGGGCGGTCGAGCAGTTCAGAATGAATGCCGAGGCAACGGCTGGTCCGGAATCGCCGTGGCCGGAGAGGCCACTCCGGAGCTTGTCAGCAACTTTTGCTCCGAGAACGCCAGTTGCGGCATTCTCTATCGCGAGCGTGGGAGTGGCATCGCTTCCTCCAACGAATGCAGTCACAACCAGCACCATGGACTGAGTCTGACAGAGTTCTCGCGACCTCTCCTGAAGCAGAATCAGTGTGAGGAGAATCAGTTGTGCGGCATCGATCTGGGAGAGCAAAGCCGGGCCGTTCTTCAGTCCAATTTATGCTGTGCCAACGGGGTCCACGGGATTCAAGTCCGCGACGAGGCCGACCCCGTCCTAGAAGACAACGAATGCCTCGAAAACGCCAGCTCTGGACTCGCTCTGTTTGGTCGCTCGAAAGCTGTGGTTCGCCGCAATCTGCTGACCCAGAACGCCTGCTACGGCATCCAGATCAGCCAGCACGCTTGCCCCGTTCTCGTCGAAAACCACGCCTTAGGAAACACCCTCTCAGGGTTCGGCTTTTTCGGCCAGGCGGGAGGCCTGGGACTGCTCAACGAGTGCGGCGAGAATCGAGGCTTTGGAGTCCAGATGTCGGGTACAACCGCGCCCGCCCTGGTGAGCCAGAGTTGCCGCGCCAACCAGCGGGGCGGCCTGTTGGCAGCCGAACAAAGCAGTCCGATGGTGCGGGGGGGCCTTTTTACCAAAAATTCCCGCCACGGGGTGGTGGTCAACGACGACGCCACCCCCCTCATTCAAGCCGCCAAAATGACGGCCAACGAGCGTGATGGACTGACCTTCCTGGGGCGCTCTCGAGGAGAAGCCCTGGGTAATATCTGTCTGGAGAACGAACGTCACGGTCTTTGTGTTGGGAGTGAAAGCCAACCCTTCCTCGAGGCCAACCGATGTGCCGACAACCAGAAGTCTGATAGCCTCAGACAGTCTGACAAGGCCCGTATTCCCTCCCGCCAAGGCGGCAGTCACGAGCCCTTACCCGAGGGTTTTGAGGTCTCCATCGAAAGCGGTCAGTCGCTCTCGTTGCCGTTCGAGCCGAAACGAATAGAGAAAAAAATCTTAGAAGCGTTACTGCGCCACGGCCGGCTGAGCGAAGCCTCGCTTGCCAAAGTGGCCAAAACCCGTCGCATAGGGGGAGCGATGGAGAATCTGTTGGCTCGCCTCAATCAGGCCGGCCTGCGATACATCAGGCGAGACGGAGAAGGCCCCGAAGGGAACGTCTACGCCCTGGCAACCAACACCAGTGGGAGAACAGCATGTTAGCAACCCTCGATCGAGACACAGCTATCGCCATCATCAACGCCCTGCGCTCAGGGACCGTGCCCTCCGAGGGCCTGGAACATTACGCCGTCGGTCTTGATGATCAGATGAAGAGCCTACGAGAGCAGAGAGAGTTTGTGGCCTCTGGCCGGGGGGCGTTCAAGTTTATCCGAGGCGCCTATGGTTCAGGCAAGACCTTCCTCTCAAGTCTGGCCGCCGCCGAGGCCGCCCAAGCGGATTTTCTCACCAGTAAAGTGGTGATCTCGGCCGCCGACACCCCGCTCTATCGCTTGCGGGATGTCTATCGACGCTTCTGTCAGAACCTCTCTACCTCGGACCGAAAAGGCGGGGCCTCACAGACCCTGGTCGACCGCTGGCTCTATCGGCTTGAAGATCAGGTCATCGAGGTCGACGAGGTGGACGAGGAGGAGCCCGCTTTCGCCGAAGCGGTTGCTCGCAAAGTCGACCTCAATCTTATCCGCCTGGGTGAGCGGGCTGGCCGGATGGCGGTCACCCTCAAAGCCTATCATCAGGCCAAGTTTGAGAGTCGTTTTGGAGACGCGCGGGGCCTGCTCGACTGGCTCTGCGGAGAGCCCAAAGTGGGAGCCGACGTGAAGCGACTGGCCTCGGTCACGGGCCAGATCGACAACACCGACGCCCTGGTCTTCTTGCGGGGCTGGTTGGAGCTAGCCGAAGCGGCGGGCTACAAGGGGATCTTGCTCGTCCTCGACGAGGTCGAGACGGTGCTTCGCCTCAGACGACCAGAACGAATGAAGTCGCTAGAGGTTCTACGTCAATTGATCGATGCCATCGAGAACCAGGAGCTTCCTGGCCTCCACTTACTGGTGACCGGTACGCCCGACTTTTTTGATAGCCCGCAGGGTGTGCCGGCTCTCGTTCCGCTCCACGAGAGGATCAAGCAGAACCATCGCAGCGGAGAACCCCGAAACCTCCGCCAGCCCCAGATCGAACTCCCTCCCCTGGACGCGGCTCGATTGCGAGAGGTAGCCCTGCGGCTCCGCTCCCTCTACCCTGGTCAGGAGCCTCTGGTCGAGCGGGTGCCTGACCGGTTTATCGAGGGATTGGTCGATCAGATGACGGCCGGATTCGGAGGCCGTATCGAAGTCTTACCGCGTCTCTTCTTGCGGGAGTTCATCCACATTCTGGATTTGACCGACCAGCATCACGACTACGACCCCACTCAAGCTTATCAGTTCGACCCGACTGGCCTGGCTGAGCTTCGTCCTGAAGAAGAGGAAGCGATCGCGTCCGCCGGCTGCGAGGTGATGATTTAAATGAAGAGAGTCGCCGGGTCGAGGCGATCGACTTCCTGCTCAAGCTGCTGAATGTCGATGGCCATCAAATCGCGCCGACTGACCACGCTCACCACTTTGTCGCCGTCGACCACCGGCAGATGACGACAACCAGCCGAGACCATTCGGCGTAAAGCTACGTGGTGGTTTTCGTCAGGCCGGCCGACGACCAGCGACCGAGTCATGACCTGATCGACCTGGGTTTTGGCTGGGTCGAGCCCTTCGGCGGCCACTCGCCGCAGCAGGTCTCGCTCTGTGAAGATCCCTTTGAGCTTGCCGCCCTCGACCACCAGGATGGCTCCCTTGTTGACCTCGGTCAAAACCTTGGCGGCCTCGGCCACGGTCTTGCCGGACTCGACAACAACGGCTGGCCGGTCTTTGGTATACTCGCCTAGAGTGATCGTTTGAATCATGATACCCCCTTGAAATTGGTGAATGGGAGCCGAGAATAAGGAATTGCGGTTGCTATGACGTTGCCAGAGAGTTGCACATGGTAGATTCATACGAGCCATCATCATGCGGTCCTTTTTCGTTCTTCTTTTAGTCATCGGTCTAACGGGATGGTGGTTGTGGCCAGAATCGGAACCCGACTGGCCCAACCTGAGCGACACGGAGTGGAGGCAGCGACTTGATGAAAAGCGCTATCACATTCTTCGAGAAGGTGGGACCGAGCCAGCCCATTCAGGCCAGTACGCCAAGCCTGACGAGGCTGGAACCTTCCTCTGCGCTGGTTGTGGTCACAAACTGTTCTCAAGCCAAACCCAATACGACTCGGGCACGGGTTGGCCCAGTTTTTTTCAGCCTCTCAATCAGAAGGCGGTGGCTCACCACCAGGACAACACCTTTGTGTTCGCCCAAATCGAGGTGCGTTGCGGCCGTTGCCAGGGTCATCTAGGCCACGTCTTTCCCGACGGCCCGAAACCGACCGGGCTTCGATACTGCATCAATTCTCTGGCCCTGGAACTCGACAGATAAAGGGATCTTGACTTCGAGGCCTAAGCCCCACCCATGCGCGCGCTAGTACAGCTCGAAGAATTCGAAGACTGGCAGTGGCCCCCTCACGCTGGTCGGCTCATCAAAGAGGCCCTGGCCAACTCCGAAGCCCCTCTCCCCGACCGACTCTCAGCCGTCAAGCTAGGCGGTAGCCTGGTGGTCTTCGACGACGAAATGTGCGACCTTTTGCTGGCCGTCCTCGAAGAACGTAAGAACCCCGAGCAGCTCCGAGCCTCGGCCGCCATCTCTCTGGGACCAGCCCTGGCCACGGCCGATGACATGAACTTCGGAGAGTTCGGAGAGACGCCCCTCGATAACGAACGCTACGAAATCGTGCAGACCGTCCTTCACCAACTGGTCGACAATCAGGAAGAGCCCACCATTCTTCGCCGACGTGCTTTGGAGGCATCCATCCGTAGCCCTGAAGACTGGCACGCTGGCTCAATCGCTTGGGCTTATCAGCAAGATGAGCCAGAATGGAAGGTGACGGCCATCTTCGCGATGGGCTGGGTGCGCGGTTTTCGCAAAGAGATCCTTGAGTCACTAACTCACCCCAATCCTGAAGTCTCTCGCGAGGCCGTCAGAGCGGCCAGCAACTGGGGCTTCAACGAAGCTCTCAAGCCACTTCGAGACATCGCATTCTCGACCCGGGCTACCCGAGACGAGCGCCTGGCTGCCATCGAAGGGGCCGCCAATATCGCCAGCCCGGAAGCTCTCGAAATGCTAAGAGAGCTGATGGAAGATGACGACGAAGAGATTTCCGAGGTGGCCCACTTCGCTCTTCAAGAGGCTACCCTCTTCGAAGGCTTCGAAGACCCCTTCGATGACGACGACCCTTTTGATTGACGAAGTTGAGCTGGAATTTCTCGAGCGGCTTCGGGTGGGCCGCCTGGCCACCTGCGATAAAGAGGCGCGGCCCCACTGTGTCCCTGTTTGCTATGCTTGGGCTGGGAGACGCCTCTGGATTCCTCTCGATCAGAAACCCAAGTCGGGAAAGAAGCTCCGGCGCGTTCGTAATATCGAGGCGAACCCTCAAGTTAGCCTGGTCGTCGACCATTACGCAGACAACTGGAAAGAGCTGGCCTTTCTCATCATCGAAGGGCACGCTCGTGTGGATTCTCTACCCCACTGCGCCCTGGCCGTCCTTCGGTCGCGCTACTCGCAGTATGTCGGGATGAACCTTAAGGAGGCCATCTCTATCGAGGTTGACAGGACTGTCTTTTGGAGCCACTCCTAGCAGAGCACTGGTCCTGAGCTCGATTTCTTTATTGAGGCGGCCTGCTTTTGCTATTTCATCGGTCTTCAGGTAATTTTCAGTCCTGTAGGGTAGTATGGTGGAGCAGGTAGAAAGAAAGGCGGCTCCTTGGAAACCCGTGGCCTGTATCGACCTCCTACTACCACCGCTACTTCCCCGATCCGAACTCCCTTAACTCAACACGAGTCCGAGACTCCGCTTGACCAATTCACCCCGGAAGACGAGCCACCCGACCTACCGTTGGTGGAAGGTCGGCGTTGTCCCCGC
>CAYRFU010000253.1:0-1722 GCA_964423525.1 uncultured Burkholderiales bacterium
CCGCCACGGCACTCACTGCGCCGGCACTATCGGGGCTCGCGGCAACAATGGGCTTGGGGTGGTGGGGGTCAACCACCAAACCCAGCTGATGGCCGTGAAGTTCCTTTCCGGTAGTGGTAGCGGCACCACAGCCGATGCTATTAAAGGCGTGCTCTACGCCACCAGGATGGGGGCTCGTATCACCTCTAACTCGTGGGGTGGGGGAGGCTTCAATGAAGCTCTGCGGGACGCCCTGGCAGCTTCCCCAGCTTTGCATATTTTCGCGGCCGGCAACGCCAACAACGACAACGACCGGCGGGCCACCTACCCAGCTTCCTACCGGCTCGACAACATCGTGGCCGTCGCGGCCAGTGACCGCAACGATCTGAAAGCCAGCTTCTCTAACTATGGAGCCACCTCCGTTGACCTGGCAGCTCCCGGTAAAGCCATTCTCTCGACCGTACCGGGAGGCGGTTACGCCACCCTGTCGGGAACTTCGATGGCGGCTCCTCACGTAGCTGGCGTGGCCGGGCTGATCGTGAGTCAGTATCCCGAGGCGACCAATCAGGAGATCAAAAGCCGGTTACTCAACGGGGCCGAGCGTCTTGAGGCCCTTCGGGGCCGGGTCCTGTCAGGGGGACGACTTAACGCCGCGAATTCTTTGGAAAATGACTCGGTTCCCCCGGCCGCACCCAACGACTTTAGAGCCCTCTCCACTAGCCCCCGCGGAGTGCGCCTGAGATGGACCGCCACCGGAGACGATGGATGGTGTGGGCAGGCCTCGCTCTATCAGCTACGGGCCGCCAGCCAACCGATCGTCGACCAGGCCAAAAGCGACCAGGAGGTCAGTTTTGACGAGGCCCTTGCGCTCACCGCCCTGGCCCCGAGCGAGACTGGCACCGTCGAGGATTTCACCTTCGCCATCCCTCCCTCCAGCGAGGCCCGCACCCTTCACTTCGCTCTGAAGGTCGTAGACAACCTGGGCAACCTCTCCGAGATTCGCACCACCACGGCCCAGGTGCCAGCCTCGGCCGTGGCCTTCAAAGACACGATGGATGGTGACAATCCAGGTTGGATGGCCGACGCCGGCTGGGCTCGAGTCGAGGTTCCCGAACGGGGCCTGGTCTGGACCGACAGTCCAGAGGGCAACTACGACAACGAGAGCAACAGCTCTCTGACCTCGCCCCCCATCGACCTTAGTCGAATCCGCAACAGCACCCTGGTTTTCGATTGCGCCCACGAGATCGAATTGAGTTTTGACCAACTTCATATCGAGGTGTCTCAAGACGGAGGGGAGAGCTTTGAGAAGCTGTTCGACCTGACCGGAGTAGGGGAGTGGTCGACCCGCGTTCTCGACCTGTCCCGCTACGACGGCCAGACGGTTCAGCTTCGATTCCGCCTGGAAAGCGATCGGTCTGTGGTCCGCGACGGATTCTATCTCGACCGGCTCGAAGTCGTCGGCGACCCGCAGCCTTAGCCAGCGAGTTTCGGACCTCGAAGATCCCCCTGCTGCATAACGGTAATAAGTCGTTTACTTTTCGGTAATCCCCAGCCTCTAGATTAGGGGCGTTATGATTTCTACCCAGACCAGTTTACCGCTTCCCGTGGCTCGCGCCACCGACCGCTTCGAACCGACCCAGGCTTCCGAGAAAGATGGTTTCTCGTTGGCAGAGGCCCTCGAGGCCAGCTCGGCCGAGGCTGCCTCTCTAGGCTTGAAGATGGCTTCGGAAGAGTTCGTGCCCG
>CAYRFU010000253.1:1732-9926 GCA_964423525.1 uncultured Burkholderiales bacterium
AGCTCAGTCCCTCGTTCCATATGAGTGATTTGGGAGGGCTGGCCAAAGACTACGGCGCCAAAGTGAAGCACCGCTTCGACATCCCCGCCGCCATGGTGCAAAGCTTTGGGGGCGAGCTCGTGTTGCTCTCGCTCCCGGAGAATCTCTCCGTTTCTGAGGCTCTGGCGGCGATGGGTCACGATCCTCGGGTGGCGGTGGCTGAGTCGAACGACATCGTGAGGGCTATCGAAGACGCGCCTCCCGAAGAGGGGGAGCCCCCGGCTGATCCTGAGCCCGTCTTTCCCGACGATCTGACTCCCGAGCTGTGGGGATTACACAACACTGGTCAAGATCAGGGCACGGCCGGAATCGACATCAAAGCTCCCGAGGCCTGGATCGTCTCGACCGGCAGCCGGGAAGGCCCGATCGTGGCCGTGATCGACTCTGGGGTGGACTACGACCACCGCGACCTTCGCAACAACATCTGGAACAACCCCAACGAGACCGCCGACGGGCATGACAGTGACGGAAACGGCGTGGTAGATGACCTGGTCGGCTATAACGCCATGGACGACAGCGGCGACCCGATGGACGAGAACGGGCACGGAACCCATGTGGCCGGCACCATCGGCGCCGAAGGCAACAACGGGAGCGGAATGACCGGCGTGAATTGGGAAGCCCAGATCATGCCGATCAAGTTTCTTGGTGAGAGCGGCGCGGGCAATACCGCCGACGCCATCAAAGGGGTGCTTTACGCCTCGAAGATGGGCGCTCGCATCACCTCCAACTCGTGGGCTGGAAATAAGTTTAATCAGGTGCTCTACGATGCTTTGGCAGCCTCCCCGGCCCTCCACATCTGCGCCGCCGGCAACGAAGGCTACGATAACGACATCCGACCCGTCTACCCTTCGAGTTATGAGCTTGACAATGTGTTGTCGGTGGCCGCCCATGACCGCAACGACCGGCTAGCTCGCTTTTCTAACCGAGGCGAGATTTCGGTCGACTTGGCCGCCCCGGGGGTGGACATTTACTCTACCCAGCCTAGCAATAAGTATCAGCTCTTGAGCGGCACCTCGATGGCGACCCCTCACGTTTCGGGCGTTGCCACTCTGATCGCGACAGCCTACCCTGACGCCACCAATGAAGACATCAAAAGTCGCCTCCTTTCGGGGGTTGATCCGCTGCCTGAAGAGTTCGCCCGGCGCCTGACCACGGGAGGGCGTCTCAACGCCGCCAAAGCCCTCGAACAGGATGAGGTGGCTCCCGACGCCCCTCGCGATCTGGCGGCCAGCGAGGTGGGCCCCCGGTCGGTCGTTTTAACCTGGACGGCTACCGGAGACGATGGCCTGGAGGGGCAGGCAAGCGGCTACGAGCTGCGCTATTCCGACAAGCCTATCGTGGAAGGCGCGGCTGGGCCCGGTCAGATCGATTTCGACCACGCCACTGTGGTGCAGATGGACCCGCCCAAACAGTCGGGTCAATCCGAGCGCACTCGAGTCGATTTTGCCCCTTCCGGTCAGGATCGCAAGCTCTATTTCAGTCTCCGCGTGGTCGACAACGTCGGCAACCGCTCGCCGGCCCAGACCATCGAGGCTGACATCCCCACCGTGCCGGTGGTGTTGGAAGATAACCACGACGGCGATGTCAGCGAGTGGACGGCAGATGCCGGCTGGGCCCGCATCGAGGAGGAGGGTCGTGGTTTGGTCTGGTGCGACAGTCCTGACGGTGATTACGCCAACGATTACGAAGGCGGTATCACCTCGAAATCGTTCTCTTTGGACGGTTACAAGAACGCCACAATGCACCTGGACCTCAAACACGATATCGAGCGCAAACACGACGAGGTCACGGTCGAGGTCTACGGCAAGAGGTGGTGGCGCACCAAGTGGCGGGAAGTGGCCTCTTTCGACGGCATTAGCGACTGGAAAACCCAGGCCATCGACCTGTCGAAGTACGCCGGCCAGGAGGATCTCCAGGTTCGAGTGCGACTCAAAACCGATAGCTCGCGCACCCGAGACGGCGTTTCGGTGGACAACATCGTCATCACCGGAGAGCCCGGAGAAGCCAGCCGCGGCTGTTTTGGCTGAGAATTTACACTTGTTTAACGCTCGCTCGTTAGAGTGGGCTTATGAGCTTCCTCCCAGCGCTCGCTGCCCATAGCCTTTATCCGCACCGCTTGCCTGAGCGACCGTTGAACACGATGGAACGGGAACTTGAGGCGATCCTATTTCGAGAGCAAGGGGAGCGCTTCGACCGCTCTGCTGCTGAGGCTTCTGAACCCGTGCTCAAGCCGGGGGGGGTAGAAAGCCAGGCCAAACCGGCCTCGGCCGAGCCTAAGCCGTGGTCGGCCGAAGAGAATCGGTGGGGCATCGGTCGCCGTCTTTCCAACGCCTTCAAGACTCTTCTTGACAAGGGAGACAGTCTTGGGTCCCTGATCCCTGAAGTGCTCAAGTCGGAACAGTTCGATGAGACCACGGCCCAATTGACCGATGTTCAGTTACAGGCCAAGACGGCCGAGTTTCGCCAGCGTCTTCAAGCGGGAGAGAGCCTCAAGGATGTTCGCCCCGAGGCCTTCTCGGTGGCTCGTGAGGCGTGTCATCGGGTGCTCGGCAAGCGCCCCCGCGATGTTCAGGTTTTGGCCGGTGTCGCTCTCGATGAGGGCAAGATCGCTGAGATGGCCACCGGAGAGGGCAAAACTTTGAGTGCGGTCCTTCCCGTCTATCTCAACGCGCTGACCGGCAGAGGGTCCCATGTCGTCACGGTCAACGATACTCTGGCCACCCGGGACGCCCAGGAGATGGGGCAGGTTTATAAGTTTCTGGGCCTGTCGGTGGGTCTGACCACAAGTTCGATGGAGCCCGCCGAGAAACGAGCAGCTTACCAGTGTGATGTGACCTACGGTTCCAATGACGTCTTCGGTTTTGATTTTCTTCACGGCCGAAGCCTGGTCGACGCCTCCCAGAGAATTTTGACCCGAGAACCGAACTTTGTGGTGGTCGATGAGGTCGATCAGATCCTGATCGATGAGTCGACCACCCCTCTGATCGTGGCCGCTCCGGGGCAGCAACCGTCACCCGACTTTAAGATTTTTTCCCATATGGTCAGCGACCTCGTCCCCCGTCAGGAGTTGATGGTGGACCCCGAATCTCAGACGGCTCATCTGACCGAGCGGGGAATGGACTTCGTCAACAACGAGCTGACCTTTCATCAGGTCCTCGGCAAACTCCAGACCCATCGCCTGGCGCGCGAAGAGGCCGAACGTCAAGGCGACAAGTTCGCGGCTGCCCGCCAGAGCCTGTATCTCGATCAAGCTCTCGACTGGGGTCAGCGGACGGTCAAACTACGCGGGGTGATCAGACAGCGAGGCAAGGTCGAGCATGACCTCAAGGAGATCGATGCCAACCGACCCAGTCTGCTGGGTCGAATCGGGGCCCGAGTTCGTTCGGCTTTGGGTCTCAAAGTGCACTACGACTTTCGCCACCGTCGCTCTCTCAAGCAGCAAGAGGAGCAACTCCGAAAAGAGCAGGAACGGCTGGAAACGGACCTACCGAAATACGACGTCTACGCCAAAGACAACTTCCACCGTCTCAACGCTCTCCACAATGCTGTTGAAGCACGCGCCCTCTTTCACGAGAATGTCGACTATGTGGTGGTGAAAAAACAGCTGGAGCGACTCGAGGAGGGGCTGGGACTAGAGCCCCCTGAACTGATGGCTGTTGCCCAAGTCGGATTTCGTTTTCAGGTCGTCAAAGAAGGACCCTTAGCCGTCGACGAAAGTCGTAAGACGATCCACGTTCCGGATTCTCTTCTCGCTCCAGGGGCGGACTCTACCTCCCTAAAGCGGGTCGCTGAGGCGCTTCGACCGACCCGCGAGCTTCAACCCGTCCGCAACAGTTCTCGCGAGATCCTTCGCCAGATCGCCGCTAACGAAGACGGAACTCCTTTGAGCGAGGGAGAGATCAAATTGATTGACGAGTTCAAAGGTCGAGCCAGTGAGGGCCGCCGCTACAGTTCTGGTCTCCATCAGGCCTTAGAGGCTAAGCACGGTCTTCCGGTTCGTGCCGAACAGAGGACTTTGGCCTCGACGACCTACACGAATCTCTTCGGCCGCTACCCTAAGTTTGCCGGGATGACGGGAACGGCTACGGCTGCCGCGGAGGAATTTCGCGAGGTTCTCAACCTCGATGTCGTCTCCGTTCCTCGCCATAAACCTCTGGCTCGAGAAGACCTCCCCGACCGCCCCTTCCCTGATGCTGACTTGCGCGACAAGACTGTGGTGGCTGACGCCATCACCTCTTTCCAGGAAGGTCGACCGACCATTGTCTTCACCCCTACGGTGGAACACAACCAGAAGGTGTCCAGGATGTTGACCGAGGCCGGAATTCCTCACAATGTGCTCAACGTCAATAGTGTCAGTGAGCGCACGGAAGAAGAACTTCGAATGATCAAGCAGGCCGGTCGCTCCGGCGGTTTGCTGGTCGCCACCAATATGGCTAGCCGAGGCCAAGACCCTCAACCCGAGTTAGTCAATTCGAAGAAGCTCTCTCTCGTCTTGGAAGAGAAGCTGCAAGATGATCCCGAGGCCCGCATCACCGTCGACGTTGAAGACCACCAACATGCCGAATGGCTTGGTGAATGGCTGGAGATGGGCCAGGAGGTGGGCGCCAACATCCCCTATCGAATCAGCCATCAAGCAGCCAGCCTGCCTGAGCCAGGAACGGTTGTCATTCGGGTAGGAGTGAATGAACCGGTCACCACCGGGACTCACCTCAAAGGGAGCGATTTTCCGACCAGGGGGATGAATATTTTGGCTGCTTCCCGCAACAGCGCTCGCCGTATCGACGACCAGGTGGTCGGTCGGGCCGGGCGCGGTGGGCAGCCCGGAACAACCTGCTTCTACACCTGCCCTGAAGACGAAGTGGCTACCGACTACGGTCGGGATAAAGAACTCGAAGGCATCGAGCGAGAGATGAACCATGCCCCAGACCGAGGTGGGGAGGCCCTGGAAGACTTCGTCAGTCGAGCCCAATCGGTCTTTGAAAGCCGCCGCCAGAGTGGGCGCATCAAAACGATCAAGGACGAGCAGATTCTGGACCTGCAGCGGCAAGAGTTCTACGGTTTTCGAGACAAAGTGCTCGAATCGGGTCCCGATACAGCCGAACCCGCTCTCAACTTGCGAGAAGAGTTGGTCTCGTGGGCCAGTGACTCGGTCACGGAGAGGGTTCTCGAGCGTCTGGCCGGGGGAGCGAACCTGGAACGGTTTCTCTCTCGCGATCGGGCGCTCGAGGCCGACACGCTTCACGCTTCGGTTTTGGAAGCCGGTCGGGATCTCGGCCTGAACTTGAATGAGCGAGCCGAAGAGACAGTCCGCCCTTCCGGAGTCTACGATTTCGTCTATCCGCAGGTGGAGAAAGCCCTCAACAACGGTCTCTCTCGACTGCCCGCTGAGCAGGTCGACGAGACTATCCAGAGAGGAATTCTGTTGGGGATGAACTCTGCTTGGGCCGATCATCTAGAAGCTATGGAAGAACTTCAACAGAGTGTTGGGCTGCAAACCTACGCCCAGCAGAATCCGGACGAAGTCTACAAACACAGGGCCTACGACCAGTTCGTCCGCACGGTTCACAACGTCCGTCACCAAGGAGCCCAAGCCGCCCTCAGCTTGCTTCACCGTTTGGCTGCGAACCGTCGCTCCGGTTAGTGTTCAAGACCGTCAGACGACTAGCCCTTCGTGAGTCGGGCGTGGGTGATGGTGACTCCACTGTCGTCAGGAAAGTCTCTCGACGTGGTGTTCGTCAAGACGGTCCTCTTCAGTGCTTCACCTGCTTGAACTGCCGTTTCTTGAGCCTGAGGTGAACCGTGTTCTTGAAAGAGCGCGAGGACGGCCCCGAGATCGTAGGATCGGGCTTCGGAGTGGACCTGGTCTAGTTTCTTCAGAAGCGAGCGGTCGCCCCGCCTGAGGCTTTCGCTCAGTCTGGCGAGGGCGGGTGTAAGTTCAGAACGTAGGGACTCTAGGTCGACAGCCGTTAGGCCAGCTCGGTCGTTGCCGGTTCCTCGCTTGACCAAGTCCTTGGCTAACTCCAAAGCTGTTTTGGCTTCGGATTCGACCAGTGGTTCAAGAACGAGCCCATTGTCAGCCTCTGCTCGGAGCTGGTCGCCCCGCTGGAAAAGCCTCGCGATAAAGCGACCTTGTCGTTGGGGAACGACTGCGGCCCGGGTCGATTCGGGCAGTTGCTCCAGCGATTCGACACCACTCAAGAAGCAGCCATCTGAAACAAACAGTCCCACTGGCCCCTGGTCGATCGCCTCACCGATCTGGCTCAAGGGGATATCGGCCAGGCGTTGCTGTTTGGGGTCGTAGTGACCGCTGACGACCACCACCTGGGTCGCTCCAGGAAACGCCCGCATCTGGAGAGCCAGGCTTTCTGCTAGATGAGAGGCCTGGGGCTCTTTCTGGCCGGGCTCAAACTGAGCGCCTTCGACCGTGTAGGTTGTCCGACCAGGCCAGCTCGGGGATATCCCCAGGGCCGTCATGACTTGCCCGTGAAAAACCTTGTCTTCACCCTCGCCGCGACAGCTCGAGGGGCTCTTGGAAAATCCGCTCCTAAGACTAGCCCAGAACGGAGAGTTCCTCTGCCAATGGCCCTCGGCGGCCAGGTCTTGCGGCGAAAGGCCAGCATCGTAGAAATCGACCTGGCCAGGGCATTTCGTTAGCGCTTCCAGTTTCTGGTGTTGGGAGGTCGCTAGTCGCCAAGAGCGGGCATCCAGCATCGATGTGACGGCAATCTTCACTGTCTCTAGTCTAGTCTGCGAGCGTCACAGAAAGAGAAAAAGCCGCCCGTCAGGGCGGCTTGCTCAGATCAAGGCCTGCTAGTTGCCGAGCTTGCTCCAGGCGTAGCCGCCTAAAGCAGCGTTGGCTGCACAAAAGCCCAGGTTAATCGGGAAAGGCAGGGCCACCGAGAAGACGTTCCCAACGGCTACGGCCATCGAGCCGACGTAGGCTCCGGTTCGCAGAATGGGATTCTTGATCTCGGCGAAACTATCCGGTCCCATCACCAGAGCGCTGATGGTGCTAACACCGCCTATTATCGGGATGGCACCTGCTACGGCGCCCGTGATGCCCCAGCCGAGGTTCGCCTTGCGTCCTGGAGTTTCCGCTTCGCCACCGAGCTCAGCCTGGTCTAGGACTGGCCCCGAAGTCTCCGCCGTCTCTTCGGCGGCGGCCGGAGGTTGGGAAGCGACCCTGAGGCCAGTTCCTTCCTGAAATCGGTTGACTAGCATCGACTTAATTCCCCCCGCCGTTATTCTGGGGGTTGACCTCGATGGTCGGCACCGGGGCGGTAGCACCATCGGTGGTCAACCAGAAGTTCCCACCTGCTTTAGCTATGGCCTCCAGATTATCCATTCGCATAACTTCGATGGTCTGAGGAGATAGGCCGCTGTAGGCAGCCTCAAGAGTTTTCAGGCGCTGTGCCTCGAGGTCGGCAGCCTCGAGGTTTGCCTCCGCGTTAGCTTTGATGGGAGCTGCGGCGGCTGCGGCTTCCTCCTGAGCTGTCGCTTTTTTAATTTTGGCCGTCTCGAGAGCGATGGTGGCTTGGGCCGCATTCGCTCGCTCAGACCTTACCGAGTCCGGCGTACCGACATCCCGCATGTTGATGGTGACAACGTGCACCGGCAGTTCCGCGTCCTCCCCCCAGGCCTCTTTGAGCTGAGCTTCTAGACGTGCGTTGGTAGCGTCTCTCAGAGCCGTGATGGCGGCATTTCGTCGCTCATGAGCTTCCCCATCCTCGGCGGTAGGACTTTGAATGCCCTGAAGCTCCGTCAAGGAGAAGCTCCCAGTCTGGGTGCGAGCGACCTCCCGAAAGGTGCTAAGTATTTCTTTGTAGGCCCCCTCGGCACCGCCGTAGTATCTGACCAAGTTAGCCGCGTCCGTGTGGCGGTAGGTTAGCTTGAAATCACCAAACGTGTCGACAGGGTCCTTAGTTCGGATCTCCACGCCGTGAAGTGCTTTATTGTCGCCGCCTATTTCTTGGGGTTGTCGAGAGACGGATTCAATGTCTGTGGTGAAAGGGTTGTAGTCCACAAGCGGATAGATGTTTCCGCGTGATGTAAGGTTTTCGACCTCGCCAGTGATGCGATTGTAGGCGACGCCGTCGTCTTGGGGGCCGATGTGTTCGGTGTTGGCAAAGCCCCATAGCGCACCTCCAGCGACGAC
>CAYRFU010000253.1:9936-10957 GCA_964423525.1 uncultured Burkholderiales bacterium
CCATCGGCTTCGACGACGGCTGCCCCGCCGAAGCCGATGGTTTTCATGGCGCTACCTCCGCCGCCTCCGTGATAGGCGAAGTCTTCGACCCTTTCACCGAGCCGGGTTTCATCCCCACCACCATCGGCTTTGGTGGCAACTTGTCGGTGGTTGGTTTCGGCGCCGGGGGCGCCTTGAAATCTTCTGGTAAATTCGCGGCCAGCGGCCGCTGCGTCCATACTCATTTGTAGACCTTCCTTTTCTCCTAAAAAACGGATGAGACAGGGTGGACCGGAGACGAGAGAAGAGCGGCGGTTGGCGCGGTTAGAATTCTTCTCGCATTCGAAGTTATACCATCGGGGTCCTAAAAATTCTTGAAAACCCCGGCTCATTCTTAGAATCCCCTTAGAACGGCATTTTCACGAAGACCTTCCGCCCAGCGGCTGGAACACGGTAGTTCCATCGATAGGTAGCGCCGTTGGTCCACTCTACAGTGACCCGGAGCCACGAACCTGGTGCAGCTCTAACCCTGGCCTGGAAAGTGCGAAGACAACCGTCGTTCCAGAAGCGACGGTCGATACCGTAGCTTTGAGAGGAGTCCCCCACGATAAGAATCGATTCGACGTTGATGTAGTGCTGGGAAAAGTCGTCGTAAAAGCGATAGGCCACCACGGTAAAGGGCGCCTTCGGCGTAGCTTGAGCGACTCTTGCCTCGTCAAACCCGAGGCCAAGAAAGAGAAGTATGAGCATCGTCTTCATACTTCTAGGCTGGCATAGAAGACCGCTCGGCAGAAGGTCCGTTTGGCTTCCCAGGGGGCATCCTCAACCCTGAAAAAATCATGAAAATGTTCATACCCAGTTCAAAACTCTGGAGCAAAAGATTCATAAAGTGCCCTACAGACGTTCTACCGGCCCCACCCAACCGGGCCGTTCGACAAACCATCTAGGAGACAAATGATGATTTCCCAAATCCGACCTCAGGCCTTTGCTGCATCCACGCCGGCCTCGACCTCGGGAGATCCCACAACCACCGGGCCGGAAG
>CAYRFU010000254.1:0-10935 GCA_964423525.1 uncultured Burkholderiales bacterium
ACTGGTGGAACTCCGGGCCGAACGTGAGTAGCGATGAGGCCAGCGTTGGGGGGGCCGCCAGGAAAAAACGTTCGGTTGTCCTAGGCGCTGACACGGAGCTGGAAGGCCAGGTGAAAGTTTCACCGGGAGCCCCCCAGACGAACCTGGTGAGAAGTCCGGCCACAGCCGGAGTCACAGGCATCGAGGACGCTCCCGTGCACCTGTCGAGTAGTGCTTCTATCGCCGTGGACCCGGCTGTAGCTCGTCGTCAAGAGAGGACGGAGGTTCCCCGCTTTCGTTCTCCCCGACACCGCGACGACGCCCGCGGCAATCGAGTCGATCTCGGGGGTTGGGGCGGTGGCAGCCACACCCTGGAGCCAGGGGCCTATGATAGTGTGGTGGTCCGTCCTGGCCAGACTCTCAGACTCAAGTCGGGAGTCTACTACTTCAGAGATTTACTAGAACTCCAGGACGCCCGGCTTGAGCTCGAACTAGGCTACGGCGATCCGGTCACGGTCTTTGTCGGCAAGAAAGCTACCATCGTCAATTCTGAGGTCAACCGTCAGGGGGACGCTGCTCAGCTCCAATTTTGCTTCTGTGATGAGGAGAATAGTGAGGCCCGTCTTCGAGAAGAGTATGAAGCGCGTTATTCGGGTGCCGAGTTGACGGCTCTCCTTGCTGCCCTGGACGCCCAAGTCACAGCCGGTCGGAAGCTTCCTGAGCATTCGTTTGTGGACATTCAGGGCAGTGACGTCACCGCTTGCTTAGCCGGCCACAGCCTGATCGGAAATATTACCGATACGGATTTCTATGGAGCTCTGATGGGCTATGACCTATTCGTCCAAGGAGGGGCCCTCCATCAAGATCTCAGCCTCAAAGGCGCCGACCTTTTAACAGCTGGAAGTTGGTCGCTCGAGGGGGTCCACGAGGTCAAGCGTTAGCCAAAGTTTGAAGCGCTTTGCGAAGAATGGCGCTCTCACTGCAGTAATTGTAGGCGAGGGTCTCGACGCTCTGAGCACTGTTGTGGTCTTGGTCGAGACGAATCAAGTCTCGCACAGCCAACAGAGTCTCGGACTGTGCACCTTCCACCAGAGCGGCCAATTTTTCTTCGTGACCGGGTTCGAAGGTCAAAGAGTTTGCCCGGTAGCACTGGCGCGTCTCGGATAGGAGACGGTCGTAGAGTTGGCGGGTGGCTTTGGAGTCTTGGGTTCTGGCTAGAATTTCGTTTTTTGCCTTCAAGCCTTGGTGCCACAGCGGCTCGCCCGGGCAGTGGATCTCGGTCCGGTCATTGACGATAAAAACCCAATCTCTCTCCCCTATTCGCCGGATAGGGTGGGGGGATTCGAATTGTCCTGGTAGTGAGTTCGTTGCGATTGTCATGGACAGAGAGAAGGTTGGCGTGCTGAAAGAACCGTGAAACACAGTTCGGGGCCACTTTGTCCAAAGTCGTTCTCCTATCTTGAGAGAAGCTTTTGGCCTAGTTCGAACGGCTCCATCGGTTCGGCCACCGCATAACCCTGAGCGAAATCGAATCCCATTTTCATCAAAGCTCGGTGTTCGAAGCGGTCTTGAACCGATTTGGCGATGGCCGCTATGGCTCTCTCCTTTAGAACGGGCCGGGCCAACGGCATCAAAGCGGAGGCCATGCTAGCTTCGACTTTGACCATCTTGACCCCGGGTCGGGCCAGCGTGGTCAGGCGGGTATCGCGGAATCCGAAGTCGTCCAGGCAGACGGTGAAGCCTTCTTGTTCAAACTCGGAGAGAATATCGTTCCAGCGGTCCGTGGCACGGACTTGTCCGGTTTCTCGGACCTCGATGACCAACTGCTTTTTATCGACTCCATGGCGAGCCAAGACTTGTGAGATGAGGGTGCCCAAGTCGGGCTCGAGAAGCTGCCGCTGCGAGAGGTTGAGGCAGATGTAGAAGTTGAGTCTCTGTTGTCTCCAGGTCACGATCTGGGCCGCGATCTGGTCGATCATCTGGTGACCGATCTGAATCAGGAGGCCGCTCCGTTCGGCGGTGTCCAAAAAGCTTTCTGGGCCGAGGATGCCCATCTGGCGATGGCGCCAACGAAGGAGAGCCTCCACTCCCACCATTTTTCGTCCGGCCAGCTGCACTATCGGTTGGTAAACGATGTAGAACTCGCCTGCCTCCACAGCGTGGCGTAACTGTCCTTCAAGACTGGTCTGGTGCTGACGCCATCGCTTGAATTCGCCAGTATAGATGCAAATTCTGCCGCGCCCCTCTTCTTTGGCCTGAAACATAGCGATGTCGGCCTGCATGAGAAGATCTTCGGCCGAATTGGCGTCGGTGGGGTAAAGGCTGACTCCGATACTAGCGGTAAGGTTGAAACGTTGGCCCTGAACATTGAAGGGAAAACTCAAGGACTCCAGGATGCGTTTCGCCATGGCCGTCACTACCGGGGCGGGTTGGCGTCCATCGATTTCCGACAGGAGGAAGACGAATTCGTCCTCGCCTCGCCGAGCCAACACGTCAGAACTCCGGACCAGCTCTTTCAGACGACCGGCAACCGCTCGCAGCAGCTGATCGCCGGCTTGGTGACCCATGCTCTCATTGACGATTCGGAAGTGATCGAGGTCGAGCACGAGGAGAGCCACCACCCTTTTGTAGCGAGCGGCTTGCTCGAGGGCGAAGTCGAGATAGCGGCGCAGGATGTTCAAGTTAGGGAGACCTGTTAAGGTGTCTTCAAAGGCCAGGCGCTGGAACTCTCGGGCTTCAGTCAGGGCAGCCTGCTTTTCTTTGAGCTCCTTGGCTACGGCGTCGTATTTTCTTTCCGTTTCGGCCAGGCGTCCTTCGAGCCACTTCATCTGGGTTTTGTTCTGTTGGAGGGCGACAGCGGTCTTCTTCTCGTCGTCAGGAGCCTTTTCAAGCTTGGCTTCAAGCTGGCCGCGTAGGTCTCTGTTTTCTTGCTCGAGTTCGGCCAGGCGGTCGGGATTTTGGCCGGCGGCTAGAGAGCGCGAGGCCTTGATCTCTTCTAGCTCCTCGCGCACGGCCTTCAGACCCTCTAGTCTCATCTTCAGGATCTGCTCGCGTTCTCTTAACTCTTCGACTTCACTTCGAAGCAGGGCCAGCGACTCCGACTGCTCTTGATTGAGTCCTTTAAGGACCTCGAGTTCCTCGCTGGCCAACCGACTTTCTTCTCGACTCTCCTGAAGCTGACGCTCCAGTTTCATGGCGTGGGCCGCTGGGATCATGACGGCCAGCTTTTGCTCCAGCTCTTGGACTTTCTGTTCGACTTCTTCAGAAAGGGGAGTTGGCACATCCGCTTGAGCTGTCTCTAGCTCGTCCAGGCGAACTTGAGCGCTCTGGTGGGCGGCCTCGAGTTCCTCGACCCGAGCCTGGCTGGACTCGAGCTCTCGAAGACGAGATTCGGACTCCTCTTGGCTGGACTGGAGTTGTTGCTCGAGGGCGGCCTCTTTCTCTTGAGCCTGCTCGAGTTGTCGGCGTAGGTCTTTGACCTCGGCCTCCTGGTCGGTTTGCTCTGGACGGGCTTCTCGCAACTCCCGCAGTTGCTCCTGAAGTTCGTCAACTCGGGCTTGCGAGCGATTGAGCCGTTCATTAAAGACCTCTCGCTGCTCGCGCAGCTGAATGACTTTTTGCTCGGCTTTGCGAAGTTTCTTGAGGGTTTTTTCGGCTTCCCGAAAGGCTTCTTTGTGATCGGTTGGCAGTTTGCGGAGCTCTTCTAGCTCGCTGGTCAGAGAATCGATCTTTTGTTGCAGACGGTTACTGGCTGACTCGGCTTGACGAAGCTTTTTCTCTAACTCCTTTTGGGCCGCTTCCGCTTTGCGCTTTTTTCGAGCCGTGCGTTGCTGAGTTAGGCGAAGGTGTTCTTGTTTCTCGAGAATGTTCGACAGTTCAGCCTGGAGGGGGTTCGGAGTCCCCCCCAGTTCAACAGTGGCCGAGGAGTCTTGCCAACTACAGGGGCGGCAGGTGGCAATGGTCTCAAAGCCGTCATCTTCGGCCACCCGATTCTGATAAAGAACCCGTCCCTCGTCATTGACGATCCGAAGGGGGGCCGGAAGTTCGTAGAGGAGATTTCGCACCTCTTTGGAGCGGGGGCGAGAGTTCTTGCGTCGACCCATGCTCAGACCTTCCTGCTAGGCCCGCACAACCCTCTTGTCATCAACCCTTTGGGTGAAACCGGACTGGTCCAAAAATTCGAGCAGGGGAATGACGTATTTGCGGGAGGTATCGAGAATCACTCTGGCCTCGGAAGCGGTGAAGGCGTCTCCCCGTTGGGCCAACAGTCGACGGGCTTCTGAAAGCAGCCCTTCGGAGAGATAGAGGCCCTGGCTCAGTTTTTTGACCGACTGGGTCTCGATCAGATAGGTTTCGACCGCTTTCCAGATCTTATCGGGTAGGCCCACGAGAGCTTTTAAAGTCTTCCACTCCGGGGGCTTAAAGCGGCTGGCGTCCAGGGCCTCCAGAACCTTTTGGCAGGCCGCTTGCTGGCCTTTGTTAAGACGAGCTTCGTGGCCGCTCAGAGAAAGCAGTGCGTAGTGCTCTTGAAGGCGACCCGAGTCCAGTTCGTGGGCCACCACAGCTTCGGCCAGTTTGGGCTGGTCGGAGTCGAGCAGTTTGAGCAGCTCTTCGCGACGCCAGCCGACTTTATAGGGGGCTGCCTCTTGGAGGCGGTGAAGAAGGTTGTGGAGTCTATCGGTTACGGCTCGACTGGTGGCGCCGTCAGCATACCACTTGCCCAGTTGGTGAATGGTGCCTTCTCGGCAACCTACCTCGAGCAAACCTTCCAACTCGGTTTTGTCCATCTGGAGTTCTTGGGCCAGGCTTTTGGCCTTTTTCACGCCCCCACGGAGAGCGCTGACGACGGCTGCCTCGGGACCTCCCTGCTCTCGTTGGCGGAGTCGGTCGAGAACCTCCTCGTCGCTTCTCTTATGGGGCTTGGCAACGGGATCGAGAACGAGACCTCCGCCCAGGGTGAACTGGCCGGTCGACTCGCGAAGCACGAACCGATCCTGACGCTGGAGCACGGTGGGCTCCTGGAGATGAATCTGGACCAGACCCTGGCCACCGGCCGTGAGACTCTCTGCCTCTAACAGATAAAGCCGCCCCATTTTTTCTTGAGTGCCGGCGTAAAAACGGATAGGGGAGCGATGCTTGACAGGCCTCGGCACGGAGTCGAGCACATCCAATCGGGCGTCGATACGGTCGGTAGCGGTGAGAAGTCCCGGCGGGGCCAGGACGTGGCCTCGCCGGAGTAGGCCGGGGTCGACTCCCGAAAAGTTGACGGCGGCCCGCTGGCCAGCGGCGACCTGTTCGACCGGTCCACCGTGAACTTGGAGACCTCGGATGCGGGCCTCAATGCCAAGAGGAAGGATCTCGACGGTGTCTCCCACCGCTAGCCGGCCCGACCAGACCGAACCCGTTACCACGGTGCCGAAGCCCGACTTCACGAAAGCTCGGTCGACTGGCATTCGGAAGGGGGTGTCGCTGGGGCGAGGGGGTATCCGTTTCAGCTCGTCTGAAAGGATGGCCTTGAGCTGGTCGAGCCCTTCTCCAGTCTTGCCCGAGACCCTCACAATGGGAGCCTTTTCGAGAAAGCTCCCCTGGAGGTGATCGCTGAGTTCTTCCTCCACCAGGTCTACAAACTCGGACTCTACAGTATCGATTTTGGTCAGCGCCACCACCCCGCCGCGGGTGTGGAGAAGGGTCAGGATCTCGACGTGTTCTCGAGTTTGAGGCATCACACTTTCCTGGGCATCGACCACCAACAGACCGAGATCGTAACCTCCCACCCCCGCCAGCATATTCTTGAGAAACTTCTCGTGACCAGGGACATCGACGATGCCGGCCTGGATGGTCCCCAGGTCAAGAGCGGCAAAACCCAGGTCGATGGACAAGCCTCGTTCCTTTTCTTCTGGCAGACGATCGGTCTCGGTGCCGGTAAGGGCCCGGATGAGGGTGCTCTTGCCATGGTCGACGTGACCGGCTGTGCCTACGATGTAGTGAGCCATCGGAAGGCCTCCTCCACGGTAGCGTAATCACGTTCGAAAAGGGTTCGTGGGTCAAGCAACAGTTTTTGCCGAGTGCAGCGTAAGACCAGCGGGGGCCGATGACGCCGGAGTCGCTCGGCCCATTCCGTTTCAGAATGGTGATGAGGCGACACCTCCACCAAGAAGGTGGGTAGGTCTTGCCCGGGGACGCTGCCTCCCCCCACGCTTGAGACCCCTTCCACCACGCGGACGTCGGCTTGCTGTTGCAGCGCTTCGGTCAGACGCTGGGCCAGTTCCTCTGCCTGGGCTCGAAGTTGTTCGAGGGGGCGCCGAAGCATCTCTAAAACGGGTATCTCGGCTTGACCCAGATGGCTTCGCAGGGTGCCTTCGAGGGCGGCATAGACCAGTTTGTCAACCCGCAGGGCACGCATCAGGGGGTTCTTCTTGAGGCGTTCGATAGAGGCTTGGCGGCCCACCACGATGCCGGCTTGGGGCCCTCCCAAAAGCTTGTCGCCTGAGAACGCGACCAGGTCAAAACCGACCGCCTCGGGCACGATCGGCTCGCCCCACCCGACTTGGCTCAAAGCGCCCGACCCCAGGTCGAAGCAGGTCGGAATTCCGTGGGTTTGCCCCAATCTTTGATACTCCTCGGGAGTGGGAGCCTGAGTAAAGCCGACCAGTTTGAAATTAGAGTAGTGAGTGCTCAGGATCAAACCCGTCCGCTCGGTGATGGCTCGCTCGAAGTCTTCGATCCGAGTTTTGTTGGTGGTGCCCACCTCCACCAGGGTCGCGCCAGCCCGTTCCAGGATGTCAGGCAGACGAAAGCTCCCTCCTATCTCGATCAGCTCCCCTCGACTCACGATCACTTCTTTGGCTCGAGCCAAAGTGTCCAGAATCAAAACCATGGCAGCGGCGCAATTGTTGACCACCACGGAAGACTCGGCGCCAGTCAAGCGGCGGAGATAGTCCTCGGTCACCAGGTGACGCTTGCCTCGCTGGCCGGTTTCCAGGGAGAACTCCAGGTTACAGTAACCCTGGGCCACCTGCTGAACTTGCTCCAAGGCGGCTGAGCCGAGGGGGGCGCGTCCGAGGTTGGTATGAAGGACGACCCCCGTGGCGTTGAGGACCGGTTTGAGCCGGTTCTCGAGAAACCGGTCGAGGTAGCTCAAAATCCACTCCGGCTCCTGGCCCGGTTCCGGAAAAACCTCGCTCTGGCGGAGGCGCTCGCTGGCCTCGCGCAGGCCTTCTAAAACCTGAAGGCGACCGGCGTTTTGAATGCGCTGCTGAACTTCCGGCAGGTTGAGCATTTTATCGTTAGACGGAATCCTGCGCAGTGGGTTGCTCATCGAATCTCGAGAAAGACGTCTCCTTGGGCTCGAACCTTCCCGATCTCCCAAAAGCCCTGGGGTACGGTCTGGTCTGGGGGCCAGGCCGCCACCAGCCCGCCCGAAGTCTGGGCATCGTTGAGCAGGTCGCGAAGCGGCTCTGAGACGTCATTCCAGCTCACCACACCGGCCCCTTCCAGCCAGTTCCGATTGGCCCGCGAGCCCCCCGGAAAGTGGCCCTCGTGGTAGTAGTCAAGCGCGCCTGCCAAGAGGGGCACGCTTTCGGCCTCAAGTTCGAAGGTCACTCGGCCTGAGCGTGCCATTTCGTAGAGGTGACCTAAAAGGCCGTAGCCGGTCACGTCGGTGGCCGCCCGGACTCCTCCTGCGACCAGGAGTTGGCTGGCCTCGGCGTTGAGTTTCTCCATCCAAGCGATGGCCTCGGCCAGGTGCTCTTCGGAGGCGGCCTGTTTCTTGTGTGCGGTGGTCAGGACACCCGTCCCGATCGGCTTACTCAGGATCAACTTTTGACCGGGCCGGGCGCCCTCTTTGGTCAGCATCGTCTTTTCGTCCACCTGGCCGGTGACCGCCAGTCCATATTTGGGCTCCTGGTCTTCCACGGTATGACCCCCGGCCAGCAAAGCTCCGGCGGCCTTGATGCTATCCAAGCCGCCTCGAAGGATCTCGGTCAAAATTTGAGGGCCAAGGGTGCGGGTGGGGAAGCAACAAACGTTCATGGCTGTGACCGGCCGACCCCCCATAGCGTAAACATCTGACAGGCTGTTGGCCGCCGCGATCCGGCCGAAGTGATAAGGGGAGTCGACCACCGGAGTAAAAAAATCCACTGTTTGGACCAGCACCACTTGGTCCGTCAGGCGGACGACCACGGCGTCATCAGCCACCTGGCTTCCGGCCAGGAGGCGAGGGTCCTCTTGTTTCTCCAAGCCGAGCAGAACCTGCTCGAGATCCTCAGGTCGGATCTTGGAAGCTCAACCGGCGCAGGCGGCGTATTGGGTCAAGCGAATACTCATCGGCCCCTGTTCCCTCCCAGGATTCAGCCAACCTCTTTCGAACCCGAAGCCGAATGAGTAAGAAGAAAGTCGTCATACTGGGAGCCGGTTTCGGGGGCCTGGCGGCGGCCAGGGTCTTCAAGCGGCGGCGAGATGTTGAAGTGACCATCGTTGACCGCACCAATCATCACCTGTTCCAGCCCCTGCTCTACCAGGTCGCCACGGGAGGGCTCAACCCTTCCGAGATCGCCAGTCCAGTCCGCCAGGTGCTGGGCCGACAAAAGAACCTGACCTCCCTGATGGCTGAGGTCACCGAGATCGACTATGAATCCTGCCGGGTCGAACTCGACGGTGGGCGATTTGGGCTGGACTACGATTATCTGGTCCTGGCGCTGGGGGGAAGCACCAGCTATTTCGGTAACGACCATTGGGAAGAACAGGCCCCAGGGCTCAAGTCTCTTCACGACGCTTTAACCATCCGTAAGCACGTCTTGTGGGCTTTTGAGAGAGCCGAGAAGATGGAGAAAGGTCCCGAGCGGGACAAGCTGATGACCATCGTAGTGGTGGGGGGAGGGCCCACCGGCGTGGAACTGGCTGGAGCTATGGCCGAACTTCGCCGTCACGTCATTCGCTGGGATTTTAAGAATATCGACCCCGAGAAAGCCCGCGTTCTTCTGATCGAGGGGGGGGACCGGTTGCTGTCGGCCCTGCCCGAACGCCTGGGCCAGTATACCGCCCGAAAGCTTGAGCAGATGGGCGTGGAGGTGACCTTCCAGGAAAGGGTTCAAGATATCCAGCCGGGCAAAGTCGTGACTAGTGAGCGAGAGATCGAGGCTGAGAATATTATTTGGGCGGCGGGGGTGGGGGGCAGCCGCCTGGCTCCCAAGCTGGCCGACGAGAGAGACCGGGCGGGTCGCATCATAGTGACTCCAGAGATGCGTCTTCCCGACCACGACAACGTTTACTGTATCGGCGACATGGCTCACTACGAGCATCCTCACACTTTTGACGGCAAGCCGCTGCCAGGGGTCGCTCCAGTGGCGATGCAGCAGGGCTCTGCGGTAGGCAAGAATATCCTGGCCCAGCTGGACGGCAAAGAAGTGAAGCCGTTCCGCTATTTCGACAAAGGCAACATGGCCACCATCGGTCGCTCGGCCGCCGTGGCTGTAACCCCTTTCAACATGCAGATGACCGGCCTGCTGGCCTGGCTAGCCTGGCTGTTCATCCACGTCATCTACCTGGTCGACTATCGAAACCGGCTCTTCGTCCTGTTGCGCTGGACCTACAAGTACTTCGGATGGAAATGGAACGTGCGCCTGATAACCTCCAATCCGGAGCAGAGCAGCGTTGCTGAGGAGTCGAGCGAAGAACCCGTCGCCACTTGATGCAAAGCGTGCAGGGGGTCAAGAGCTGGGTCAAGCGGCTGATGAACGACCCGGAGTTCCCGCCCAAACGGCGGCTCGACCTTTTCATCGCTGCACTGATTCTCTTCTCGGCCACTGAGATCATAACCCAGGCCCTCACTCATACCGATCCCCAGCCATGGCAGGAAATGGCGGATTTCTTTATCCTCTCGATTTTCTTGGTGGAGTATTTGTGTCGATTATGGGTGGCGGATTCAGAGATGCCCCGCGATCTTCGCATCACTCCTACGGGGCGAGTCTGGTATGAGGTTCGAGCGCGACTCCGTTGGGCCGTCAGTCCTATAGCTCTCATCGATTTTCTGGCACTCTTGCCGCTTTTTGCCTTCAACAACTCTTTAAGGCTTTTGCGGACGGTGCGGATCATCCGTTTGCTCAGGCTGTTCCGACTCTATCGGGTTTTCGCTTATCACGATCCGTTCAAGAAGCTGGGCAAAGCTTTTCAATCCAACGCCCTTCTCTACCTTGTAGCTATCAGTCTGGTTGGTATCACGGTGCTGATCGGTTCCATCAGTTTCTTCGTGGTAGAGGAGAGGATCAACGCTAGAATCCAAACACCTTTTGATGCAGTCTGGTGGACAGTCGTGACTTTGACCACGGTAGGCTATGGAGATATCGTCCCGGTCACTCCAGCCGGACGGGTCGTCGCTTTATTTTTGATGCTGGCGGGAATGATTCTTTTGGCCGTTTTTGCCGGGGTGATGTCTCAGACCATGGTAGGGTATCTTCTGGACGTAAGAGAAGAGCGAGTCCGCATGAGTTCTCTGGTTAATCAGGTTGTCATCTGCGGATGGAATACCCGAGGGCCGATGATTGTGCAGGAACTCTCTAAGCTCGATCCTGAACGCGAAATTGTCGTCTTTACGTCTCGTGAGGCCCCGGACGACCTCCCTGCCCAGGCCACCCATATCCGCGGCGATGCCACCAAGGAAAGCGAACTCGATAAAGTCCGTCTAGGAGTCGCCACTGCGGTCATTGTCTTGGCCTCTCAGGGCGATTCCTTGTCGGCCTCTGACGGTCACACTGCCCTGGTCGTCTACACAATCCGCTCTTTCGAAAGTCGGCTTGCCAGCCAGGGCATCGACCGTATCCGTCCGCTGTTGGTGTCGGCCGAATTGATGGACCCTGAGAATTTCAACCACCTCAAGACGGCCGGGGCGGACGAGGTCGTCCATACCGCCCAGATCGGCAGCAATCTGTTGGCCCACGCCTCCAGCCGTCCGGGTATGTC
>CAYRFU010000255.1:0-9620 GCA_964423525.1 uncultured Burkholderiales bacterium
CGATAGGCCGCCATCTCGCGGGTGAAAGGCTGAAGATAGACGCCGATCCAGCCGCGCTCGATACGGCCCTCTACCTCGGTTCGGGTGATCACCTCTTTGACTACGTTGGCGGGAATGGTGAAGCCCTGGCCCCGACCGATGCCCACCGAGTTGATCCCGAGCACCTCTCCCCGCAAATTGATCAGCGGTCCCCCGGAGGAGCCGGGGTCGATCAGGGCGTCGGTCTGGATGAAGTCGTTGAGAAGCTGCACCTCGTTGTTGAGGCCCGGAATGTAACGCCCTTTTCCGCTGACAATACCAAACGATACAGTGCGGTCGAATCCGTAAGGGTTCCCGATGGCCAGCACCCATTCACCCACGCTCACCCCGTCAGAATCGCCCAACTTGGCCGCCGGCAGAGGCCGCTTGGTTTCGATCTTCAAGAGAGCCAGGTCGGTCTGCTTGTCTTTGCGCAACACCCGCGCTTCATACTTGCTCTTATCGTCTAGAATGACCGAGATAAACTGGGCCCGGTCGATGACGTGATGGTTGGTCACGATCTTGCCGTCCTCGCTGACGATCAACCCCGACCCTAAACCCTTGCGACGCACGTCACCGCGACGGGCGTTAACCTCGATGTGGACGACGGACGGCTTCAATTCATCGCTGAGTTCGACAATCAGCTCTTGCAGCGATTCGAAGGTGCTCAAGCCGCCAGGGGCGGCCAGTGCGAACCAGGGAAAAAGAACAAGCAGGGCCAGAGCCCAGCGAAATTTGGATATCACAGCGGCGGGTTCGATCCGGGGGGCCGAGTTCCCCCCGAGGAATCGCTGGCGAGGTTGCGAACCAGCAGCTATGGTGATTGGGGTCCTCTCAGATTCCCACTGGATTCATCCGGAACAGTTTGATGAACGGTTGCTCACGATGCTAGCGGGGGTCGATCAGATTGTGCACGCTGGGGACGTGGTTCGTCCTTTCGTCTTGGAGAGACTCGCCGAGGTCGCTCCCGTCAACGCGGTCCGCGGAAACTGCGACCCCGACCTTCCCGATTGGGACCTCCCCGCCACTCGCTTGTTGGAGTGGGAAGGGGTCAAGATCGGGCTGATGCACGGGCACCTGGTGGCTCTGAACTACTTGGATGATGTGGTAGAGGTGTTCGATGGGCAGGCCGACTTGGTGATTCACGGCCATATTCACGTGCCTCGCCGGGAGAGGCTTGGGGGCTCCACAATCATGTGCCCCGGCAGTGTCAGCGAGCCTCGTCATTCCAGTCCTAAGTCGTTGGCTCTTGTGCGACTCGAAAAGGGTCAATTTAAGATTCAGCACCAGGCGCTGTAACGGTTTCGTTGATCAAAGACTTGAACACCGTAGCCAGCAAAGGCGCCTGGTCGGGAGCGGCTGGTTCATTGAGGTCGGGAATGTCGGCCAGAGCTCTCCAATAAGCTTTGACGGTCTTGACCACCCCTGGGTCGAGCAAGCTGAGCAGGGTGGCGACTTTCGTCTTTCTGGTGGTGATGGGAACCGGCTGGAAAGCGACCAGGCGTCGGGCTGTTTCGGCCGGGTCGCTGTGAGCCAGCAAGCCGAGGCGCGAAGGGGCCCAGGAGCCGTCCAAGAAGCGGCGGAGAGCCAGGGCCGTCTCAAGAGGATGTCGACTGGCCAGACGTAGGCACTCGAGGGGAGCATCGGGTTGGGCCTGCACCCCGCTCAGGATCAGCTGTTCGGTCATCATTTTCTCCACCGGAGGTTTGGGGTTGGCTCGAAATAACGAAGCCGCGTAAAAGGCTTGAAAATGAAGGGCGTCCCCTTCAGCCATCTGGTCGAGCATCCCCTCGAGGACCTTGGCTCGGGCCCCGGTCGGCACCAGTCTCAGCAGCAAACAGCGAGAGTCGATGGGATGAAGGGGCAGCCGCTTGCCCTGGAGGACGGCCAGTAGAATCTGAACCATTTCCGGTTCGGTCCAGCAGTTCAAGGTGCGAAGATGCTCGAGGATTCCCAGTCCCTCGACGGCTCCTTCTTCGAGGGCGATGATGGCTTTGGTGAGGATTCGTTGCTCCGCTCCCGCCAACCTTGAGAAGAGGGCCTCCCGAGCCTGGACGCCGAGCCCCCAGGACCACAGCAGCACAGCCGCCCGAAAAGGGCTGAACTCGGGGCCCGAGGGGGCCAGGATCTGCTCGAGGTCGAGGCTCGAGAGACCCCGATGAGCCACCGCTCGCGCTCCTCGCATCCAGTCAGTCGCCTCGCTTCGGGGGTCGCTTCGGGTCGAGCGCTCCTCGGCGGTGGTTAGGAACTTGAGAACCGTGTCTTTCTTGGGTCGGTCTTCTCGGTCCGGAGCGGGTCCGGTGAGCACCCGGGTTCGCCAGGCTAGAGTCTGAGCCGGGTCGAGGGCCAGTCCCGACCATCGCCGTCGCGACTGCAGTTGGTCGGGCGGAAGACGCCGGAACGAGCAGCCGGCATAAGACTCCTCACCCTCGACATCGAGGACCAAAAACCGGTCGAGTTCCAGCTCGTCCTGGTCGACGATCTCTCCCTCTTTCAGGAAGCGGAAAGTGGTGGGGCCGATTTCCGAGTTGTGATGAGGTCCGTCGAGGCTCAGCCAGGCCGGTCCGAGACGAATACTTCTGAGATAATCGTAGCCTCTTCCGACTCCGACCAAGGTTTGGAAAAGGGTGTCCCCTAGCTCCAGCCGGATGGCGCCACCTCGAAGCCACTTCGCCTGCAATTGGCTGGCTAGAAATTGGGGGCGACTCTCAGCCAGGCTGGCGAACGGGCTAGCGAGACCCTCTTGAAACTCGCGATAGATCTGAGTTCTTTCTTGGGAGCCGAGGTCTGGCAGGGTGGTCAACGCTTGCGTCAACCTGGCCAACTCCCGGGCCGTCAGGTGGCGAGCCACCTCTGCAGCGGACGGCTTGGGTAAAGCCAAGAGCACCAAGGCGGCTTTATGAAAGGCGGTCAATGAGGCCATCCTGTTGGGTTTCGGGCGACAGCCAAATTCCCTGGCAAAAGAAAAGAGACGGCTTCGAAGCCGCCTCCTTTCTTGTTTGAAGGGTCCTTAGTGGTGGGCCGGCGGAGCGGCGCCTTCGGGCTGCTTGAGAGCGGCCCGGCCATCGACGGCCAGCACGCCTTCCAAACCTTGGCCCCCCTGATAGACGAAGAAGGGGTTCACTTCGACCGACTCAAGCACGTCGCGCAGGTCGTAGGCCATCTCCGAGAAGCGGGCGGCGACATCCGACAGAAGCTCGATATTGGAGCGTTCGTCGCCACGCACGCCTTGGAGTCGCTTGTAAATGTTGAGGCCGGTCAGTTCCCGCCGGACCTGGGACGCGTTGGTGGGCGCGACCTCAAAGTCGACATCGCCGATGGCCTCGACATAGGTTCCTCCCTCACCATACATCAGAGTGGTGCCGAAGGTCGGGTCCGTGCTAGCCCCCACGATAATCTCCCAAGCGTCTTTGTTGCTGGCCATTTTGACCACGTGCAAGCCGTCCAGAGAGGCTTCGGGGCAATGGGTTTTGACGGCTTCAGAGATCTGGTCGAAACGCTCTTCCATCTCCTCGGCCGAGTTGATGTTGAGATAGACGCCCCGGGCACCGTTCTCGGCTTTGCCGTCGAGGTCTTTCTTGTGAATGATGTCGTCAGAGGCCACTTTGAGAGCCACCGGATAGCCAACCCGCTCGGCGTGGGCTACGGCCTCGGATTTGGTCGTGGCCAGTCCACTGTCGACCACGGGTAAGCCGTAGGCGCGCATCAGTTCGAAGACGTCTTCGGCACCCAGGTTTTTGCGGCCCGTGGCCAGCGCCTTCTCGACCAGACCGCGAGCTTTGCCTTTGTCGGGAGCCGGGAGCATCGAGGGCATCGGAGGCTCGTGATTGGTTCTTTGAAGTTCGCCGTAGCGAGCCGCGTGGCCGAGTACTCGCACGCCGTCAGCCGGTTCGTCGTAGGCGGGAATCCCTTCCTCACGAAGGACCTCGATAGCCTCCTCGCAGTGGCCACCACCCATGAAGCTGGCTACCACCGGTTTGCCAAACTCACGAGCCAGGCTGCCGATCACTTTGGCGGTCTCCTCGAGCTCAGTGGGGCCAGCCGCCACCAGCAGGACCTGAGCGCAGTCTACGTTGGGGTCTTCCAGAGTGGCCCGAAGGGCGGCCTCGTAACGGTCGGCTCCAGCGTCTCCGACCACGTCGATAGGGTTGTTGAGACCGGCGTGGGGAGCGCCCAATTCCGCCAGTCGTTGGTCCAGAGCTCGAATTCTTTCCGGTTCCAGAGCGGCCAATTTTAGGCCAGCTTCTTCGGCCACATCTGTAGCCAAAATGCCCGGTCCACCGCCGTTGGTGACGATACCAAGCCGGTTGCCTTCAGGCACAGGCTGCTTGGAGAAGAAGGAGGCGACGTCGGCCGCCTCGCGTTGGGTGCGAACCACGATCGCTCCAGCTTTGTCCATGGCCGCGTCGAAGACCCCTGCTGCTCCGGCCAGGCTGCCCGTGTGGGAGGCCGCGGCTTTGGCTCCGGCCGCCGAGCGACCGCCTTTGAGGACGACTACGGGTGTGGTCTCGGTGGTTTCTTGGATAGCTTTGATCAGTTCGCGACCGTCGTTGACGCCCTCGGTGTACATCACCACCACTCGGGAGTCACCCTGGCGACGGATCTCGTCGAGCGCCTTCGGCTCGTCGAACTGCATCTTGTTCCCCAAGCTATACATGGTGGCGATACCGGCGCCTTGCTGCTTGACCGCTTCACGCAGATTGATCAGAACGCCACCCGACTGGCTGATGATCGAGACCGAGCCGGGCGGGGTGTGTCCGACCGCGAAACTGGCGTCGAGCCCGAATTTGGTATTGATGAAGCCGAGGCAGTTGGGACCCATGATGGTCAAGCTGTCCGACTCCTCTAGGGCCGCTTTCAAGTCGGCCTGAAGGGCGGCGCCGTCGTCGGCCTCATCGAAGCCGGCGCTGATCACGACGGCGTTCTGAATGCCCTTCTCGCCACACTGGCGAAGGGTGTCGGGCACATACTTGGCGGGAATGGCGATGACGGCCAGGTCGGTGTTGTCAGGCAGGTCCATCACGGAGGTGTAAGCCTCTTTACCGCAGATGTTGCCACCTTTGATATTGACGACGTTCACTTCTCCGTGGTGGCCGTCGAACTCTTTTAGAAGGTTGGTCAGAATGGTGTTTCCTACACCGGGGTTGTTGCTGCCCCCGATCACGGCGATCGATTTGGAGTCGAGGAAAGAAGGTCGCTCCTCAGCGGAAGTGAAGGCCTCAACGGGTTCGCTGCTGGGCTGAGCGACTGACTCGGCTTTGCTGGTCGTGGGGGTGGATGCACTGTAACGGACGGGTGATGCAACGGTGGCGGAATGAATCATATTTACCTCATCTAGATCTTACGCTGTTGGTAGGATGAGGTTAACGGGTGCGTCTGAAAGAATGCCTAAACGGTCCACCGCTTGTCGCGAGAAGCCAGTAATTTGTCCAACTGGACAGCCCTGGAAAAGAAGTGGCCCTGGGCGTAGCGGCAGCCACTTTCAGCTAAAGTTCGGACCTGCTGGAGCGTCTCCACACCTTCGGCCAGGCCGGAGGTGGAAAGGCTTTTGGCCAGGCTCAGGATGGAGCGTGAGATGGACAGGGCTTTCTTGTCCTCGGGCAAACGGTTGACGAAAGCTCGGTCGATTTTCAAAAACTTCAGACGGGTCTCTGCAAGGTGTTGAAGGGAGGACGACCCGGACCCGAAGTCGTCGAGGCCCAGCAGCACTCCCAGGTCGGCCAGCGATTCGAGGGTCTGGCGCAGCTGCTCGTGATGGCCGATGCCCACTCGTTCGGGCACCTCGACCACCAGTTGGGAAGGGTCGAGGGTGAACCGCTCCAACAAAGTGTCGAACTCCTCCACGAAATGGGAGTGGAGAAGCTGGCGCGCCGACAGATTGACCGACACAAAAGCGTCCTCGAGGACGCTAGCGGTGCGACAGGCTTCTCTTAAAACCCAACTTCCAAGAGGTACGATCAAGTTGCTGTCTTCAGCCAGTTCTAAAAAGTCGGCTGGCGAGAGGAGGCCGCGGACCGGGTGGTTCCAACGGAGAAGAGCCTCAGCTCCGGCCAGGCGACCGGATTGGAGGTCGACGATCGGCTGGTAGTAGAGCTCGAACTCTCCTGCACTCACCCCGCTCTTCAGCTGAGCCAGGGTGGCCCTTCGTTGGTCCATACGAGTTCGCAAGCCGGGATCGAAAAAGTAGAAATCTCCACCTCCTCGAGATTTGGCCTCGTAGAGCGCTCCGGAGGCCTGGCTAAAAATGTCGTCGATGTCGATGGAGCCGGGATAGAGACTGATCCCCAGGCTGGCCGACACGTGGAGGGGATTACCGAGCACCGGGATGGACCGGTTGAGAGCGTTGAGAGAGCGACGGCAAAAATCCTCGGCTTGAGAGCGGACCACCTCGAGGGACGGTTTGCCCTCGAGTGCAGAGCTAGAGATGACGATCAGAAACTTATCAGCTCGCTGACGGGCCAGGAATTCTTTTTCGGGAAGCTCTTTCTTGAGGCGGCCAGCTACCTGGCGAATGAGTTCGTCCCCAGCCGCTCTACCCAGGATTTCATTGACAACCTGGAATCGGTCGAGGTCGAGAATCAAAAGGGCGACGGCGCCCTTCTGATCTCTGGCCTCTTTCAAGCTGAGGCCCAGATAGTGGCGAAAGATGGCCTGGTTGGGAAGCCCCGTCAAAGGGTCTTCGTAAGCCAGTCTTTCCGTGTTCGCCTGGATGGCCTGGTGAACGGTCTGTTGGTAGAGCTGCTCAAAATGGTGGGCCTTGGCCTGGCACTCCTCAAGCAGTTCATAAGCCTTGCGTTGGCCCTCGTGGAGTCGTGTCTCGCGGGCGTTCAATCGGGCGATCTCGCCTTCGGCCATTCGCACCTGGACTTCGGCCGGGGCCAGTCGAGTTTCGAGCAGCTGGATGTCGGGAGCGAACCAGACAATTCGATCGCCCGCCCCCTCACCTTCCAGGCGACGTTCGACTAGCCGGAGATGGCGGGGGCCGAATGAGGACTCTAGCACCAGTTCCGTCTGACCGTTGCTGAGCTTCATCGGTTTGCCGACCAGATCGCTACGCTCGAAGAGCTCGATGGCCGCTGTGTTGGCGAGTAACACGATTCCGTCGCGGTCGAGCACCAGTCCGGGGCAGGGCGAGGTCTCTAAGAGCATCTCTAGCACACGGGACACTTCGCTACCCTCGGCCCGTTTCCGTCTCATCAAAACAGGACCAGCTGACGGGGGCGGTGAGCGGGCCTCAGAGTTAGTTCGAGACCCTCGGGGCTGACCTTCACGATGCCGAGCGCCTTTTCCAACCAGGAGAACCAGCGAAAGACGGTTTGGCGGCGTCTTCTAGTGGTGGAGCAAGAGAGGCCGGTCGATGACTGAATCACCTGGTCGGCCTGCTCGCGAGACAGGCAGGCCTGACCTGAAAGCAGCATCTCGACCACCAGTTGGCGTAAGACAGGGAGCTCCAAGAGGCAACGGCAGAGGAGTTCGTGGCGGGCCTCGACGGGTAAACTCACGTAGGTCTGACCTAAGCTGGTTAAAGAGAGGTCACTACCGAGCAGGCCCAGCATCTGGCAAGCATCGCAATAATAGGCACTCTGTCGGGGCGTAAAATCGAGCGCTTCAGCCAGGTCCGCGTGGCTCCGAAACCCCTCTGACACCAGAAAAGGAAGGATCGACACCTTGTCGAGATCGTCGGCTTGAGGCACTCGAACCTTCTCAACGCTGTTGATGGTCGAAAGCCGACCGGGTCGAACAATCAGGCGGTAGGCGGCTGCCTGAACCAGCCGCGGAGGGCCATATCGGTCGGGGGGGTCGAAGCGATACTCTCGGAAACGGTAGGTCTCTGTCTCCGGTTCGTAGGTGAAGAAGATAGGTCGAACAGGCTTGCGAGAGATTTGGCTCCAGAACCGAAACGGGTAATAGAGTTGACGGAGATGAAAATCTTGTGGTTCTCCCATCTTGGCTTCCAGGACGGCCACTGTTCTGGGACCTTCGTAACCGGCATCGACTTCGACCTGGACTCCGTCCACCACCAGGTTTTCTCGCCCCACCGTGAATTCAAACCTGGGGCTACGTTTGCGTCCCCGGATGGTGGGATAGAGAACGGGTTCGGCCAGGAAATGACTCAGCAAACCCGAGTTGTAGGCCAGGTCCAGATACTGCATTTCCGATTGACCCTGCTGGGAGGTCTTGAGAGCGAACTCCAGCCGAGAAGGGAACTCCACCGCCTGGGGGCACGGCTCGAGGCGGTGGTAGCCCTGACCTTGGAGGATTCGGTAGTGCCCGTTTCTTACGGGCAAGATGAAAAGGCCTTCCCGGGCTAGGGCATCGGGGAGAAGATGGGAGTGGTCGAATTTCGCCATCAACCGAGGTTCTAACCCCGTGCGAGACTTGATCTCTTGGGCGCTCAGGTCAAAGGGGGGGTCGGTCACCAGGCTTTCCCAGGCCTGGGCGATGGCGCTCACGAGCTGACGATCAAAAGCTCTTTGATTTTGTTGCGTTTATTAGCTTTGGAGTTGATAGACCGGGCGGCTTCCACCTCGACTTGGCGAAAGTCCCGGTAGAGCTTGCGGATAAGGGGGGCGGTGGAGTTGCTGAGCATCACCTGCACGCCCCGCTCGGCTAGTCGGGTGAACACTTCGGCCAGGCGCCGTTGCTCCGGCTCGCCAAAGTTGTCCTTGGTGTAACTGGTGAAGTTCGAGGTTGAGGATAGAGGTTGATAAGGAGGGTCGAAGTAGACAAAGTCTCCCCGCCGGGCTCGAACCAGCACCTTCTCGAAAGGTTCTACCAAAAGGCGCACCTTCTGGAGGGCCCGATGAGCGGCCAACAGCTTCTCTTGGTCGAGGATACGCGGGTTCTTGTAGCGCCCCATCGGAACATTGAAACCGCCTTTGGAGTTGACCCGGTAGAGACCGTTGTAACAGGTTCTGTTGAGGTAAACCAGACGGGCGGCCCGCTCGGTGTTACTCAGCCTTTCGATGGCCTTGGCCCGAATCTTGTAATAGTAGTCTTTGCAATGCTTTTTGGAGTGGACCTGGAGGCGGGCCACCAGACCTTCGATGTCGTCTTGAATGGCTTGATAAAGATTGATCAGCTCCTGGTTGACATCAGCCAGGGTCGCTCGCTTGTCAGCGTGACGGGAGCGGAGATGAAAAAAGACAGCGGCGCTACCCACAAAGGGCTCATAGTAGCTCCCGAAATCGGTGGGGAAAAAGGGTTCATACTGGGCTAAAAGCCGGCCTTTTCCTCCAGCCCACTTGAGAACCGGACTAGCCGATAAGGTCTTTTGAGGTCCATTTGCGCCCATGCTGAATAAATTTCATTTTCTTTGTCCGTTTCCCTTTCGATAGTGTGTTCGTTCTCACTCTAGAGGGGTTACAGTTTCTTGAGCGTGACCTCGAGGACAAGCTTCTTCTTGTCTCGGACCAGGCCGAGAGCGACCTTCTGGCCGACCTGATAGGTGTCCAGGATTTTATAGAGATCGTCTCCATTGGTCACTGACTTGCCGTCGATACTCACGATAAGGTCTCCCAGACTGACCCGCCCGAACCGGTCTCGGGTGCTGCCTTGCACGCCCGCGGCGGCCGCGCCACTACCCCGAGCGACCCGCAAGA
>CAYRFU010000255.1:9630-10925 GCA_964423525.1 uncultured Burkholderiales bacterium
CCCGCAAGACGAGCACACCTTTGAGTCCCAAACGACGATTGATCGAGTCGGCTGCAAGCTCGACTCCCAGACCGGCTCGGCGAACCTCACCGTGCTTGAGAATTTCTGGAATGATCCGCTTGACCGTGTCGACGGGAACAGCGAAGCCTATGCCGGCATAGGCACCTGAAGGGCTGTAGATCGAGGTGTTCACGCCGATCAGACGGCCGGAGGAGTCGAGTAGAGGCCCGCCTGAGTTGCCCGGGTTGATGGCGGCGTCGGTTTGGATGACCCCGGTGATCGGTCGACGGGTCACGGACTCGATCTCTCGGTCGAGGCCGCTGATCACTCCCGTGGTTAAGGTGTGGTCAAAACCGAAAGGGTTGCCGATGGCTAGAACCTTTTGGCCGACTCGGAGGGTGGCAGAGTCTCCCGGTTCGATCGGTTTCAGTTTCGAGGCCGGAGCTTCGATCTTGAGTACGGCCAGGTCTTTGTCGGGGGCGAATCCGACCGGCCGGGCTTTGTAGCTGGAGCGGTCGGCCAGGGTCACATCGACCGCTTGCGCTCCCTGAACCACATGAAAGTTTGTCACCACAATGCCTTCTTTGTTCCAGATGAAGCCCGAGCCGGCCCCGGCGGGAATCTTGGTCACGTTGAGGCTGAATGGGGTACGACGAACGGCCAGCTTGGTAACGTAGACGACCGCCGGTGAGACTCTCTCAAAGGTGTCGATCGTCTTCAGTTCATCGGCCCCCAAAGCTGCAGTGCGAGAACGGGCCGCCGCCCCTGGAGGGGCCACCGGTCCAGTGCAGCCAGAAAGAATGATGGTGGCCAGCAAGAGCCATTTCAAAGCGCTGTGCATGATAGTGTTCCTTCCAAAATCGGTTCCAGGGCTCGCTGAATGTCGTGCAAAGATTCGGCTCGCACCAGTTGATTGCGAACGGTCCCGTCGCCCCCCTGGTCGAGCCGATAGCGAGACAGTTGTCCCCGCATCTCCCTGAGGGCCACTCGTTCAGGAAGCCGGGTGGTCTCCAGGGTCAGCTCAGCCTGACGCAGGGCGAGGCGGGCCCGCTCCCGCAGAGGCGGGTCGGTCTGTCGATGTTCGACCAGATGGGCGAAGACCCAGGGGCGGCCCAGGGCCGCCCTCCCAATCATGATGCCGTCGCAGCCGGTTTGCCTAAACATCTTCTCGACATCGTGAGCGGTCTCGACGTCGCCGTTGCCGATGACGGGCAGGTCCCCCACACCGGCTTTGACCTTCCCGATCACGTCCCAGTCGGCCTCTCCTGTGAAGCCCTGCTCGGCTGTGCGAGCGT
>CAYRFU010000256.1:0-10879 GCA_964423525.1 uncultured Burkholderiales bacterium
ATCAGGAATTCCTTCCAAATCTTGAAGAAAAAACAAGTTCCGTGCATCGCTTACGAAAAGCCGACTGGCTATAGCTTTGTTGTTGTGCCCCTCGGCCAGCAGTTTTAAGAGCTCTAGATGACGCTTCTTGAGGGCGGGCTTGGGCTGAGCCAAGCACTGCTCGGACAGTTCCGCTTGGAGGTAGGTGTTGCCGGAAGCGACTTCCTTTAAAGCCGTCTGGAGCTCCCGATCGCTTGCAGTCGTGAGAAGGCAGCCTCGCACCCCCAAGTTGAAACAACGTTGAATGGCCTGGCAGTTCGTTTCCGAACAAAGAACGATGAGGCTTCCGTAGGCAAAGACCTGACCACACCCAAAATGTCGCCCAGGTAGGACCGCCCCCAGTCTATCGTCAGCAGGACAATGTCGGACTCGACAAGGTCAGAAAGCGAGCGTCCCTCGCCGACCACTCCTACCTCAGACCAGTCGCTCACCAGCGCTTTCAAGCCCAGTAGGTAAAGCCGATGCTGACCCAGTAAAAAGAGCCGTAGCCTCTTCTCTCCGCTCCCCACAAGACCAGCTTGAAAAAATCGGGAAGAGTCCACAAGACCCGATCGGGTGATTCTTGAGCACCTTGGCCACCTGGCCAGAAGAGCGGGGAGCTACCTCCCCGTTAACAAAGCCAGCTTCGAATATTCACACCCGAGCGCTGGGAACACGCTATTCCATGAGAGTCGAAGAACTCAGTTAAGGGGAAGTCGTTCTTTATGGTTATCGGTCGGGTTCGCCAACCAGCCCAGGCCATCTCCTGCCACGAAACCCGCCATCGTGCGATGGCCGACCAGCCCTCCCACCGTGACAACAGCCTTCTGGAGGCATGCTCAGGCGCTCTCGTCGGGGCTACCATCGAGACCACCACCAACACTCTGACCAGCCTTGTCAGGACACCCCAGGCCACCTGGGAAGCCTATCGCTCTCTTTATCGAACGACGGCTCTCGGCCCCGTCTTGAAGACGACCCTGGCCGCCCTCATTCCAGCCGCAGCGCTGGCTACGCCTGTTATGACCGCGCTTGGTTCAACTCTCCACGGCCTTACGGCCGGGTTCACTAGCGGTTGGCGAAGGGGGTTCCCGGCAGCCATCCGTGGAGCCAGCAGCAACCATCAAACCTTCCGAAACTGTTTCCTGGAGGGAATTGAGATCATCAAAACCTGGGGGGACACCCAACCACCTCCCGGACAACCTCCTCGCGATATCCCCCTGGGTAAAGCTTTGAAAGCTGTGCTCGGTGCCCTGATCGGAGCCACCGAAGGAGGAATCGGGGTGACCGGAGTCACTCTTTGGCATACCCCGCTAGCCCTCATTCGGGCGGTTGGCGGCCAACCGTGGCCCCTCAAAATTCTGACCGTTCTGGCCGTTCTGCCACTGGCCGTCCTGGCTCAGCCGACAGCTTTGGTGGGCGGCAGTTTGGTGGGTCTTTCGGTTGGCGCTCAAGGGGGCTTCGAGAACGGCTTTTCTGGGGCTTTCACGGCCACGCGAGAAACGGTTCGCAACTACGCTAAGGTTCTCAGAAAAACCCTAGAAAAATAAGCCTGTTTTCAGCTTTAAGGTGCATGCTCTGGATATGAAGCTGGGATCACTCTTTTTGCCTGCCTATACCCGACCAACCGACGGAACTTCCAAGCCGGACTTCGAGGCCCAGAAGGTTCTTCGCCCCCTGACTCGAGCTGTGCATCATTTCATGATTCGTCAGGATGTACGAGGGCGTGAAAATTTCCCCGAAGAAGGCCCGCATGTCTACTGCCCGACCCACCAAAGTGGCATCGACCCGGGCCTTATCATGGGCCTGTCAGACCGAGACATGCGCTTCATGGCCGCCGAAGACCAGCTCCAGGAGTGGTATGGACCATTGCTCGAAAGGATGGGCGCCTTTCCGGTCGACCGGGAGAAACCGAGTTTGACCACCCTCAAGCAAAGTGTCGCCGTCCTGAAAAACGAAAAGGCCGGCCTCGGTATTTTCCCGGCCGGAGGAATTCCCGGGGACGGAAGGGACGGCAAAGTTGGAGAATTTAAAGACGGTCCAGGCTGGATCGCTGTGCGGGGCAAAGCCAAATCGGTGGTGCCGATCACGATGCACATCGCACCGGACGAAAAAATACGCCCTGGTGAAAGAACCCTGGCTTTTCTGGCAGCGACTGGCTTGACCGCTCTGGGCGTTTTGGGAGCCGGCGCCGGCCCCGTGACCCGCTCGATTGTGGGTTTAGCCGGTGGCGCTCTCACCGGGGCCTTTCTAGGAAGTCGTTTTGGGGGCACGCCCACAGCCGGTCAAGAATGGAACCCCTACCCCACCTTTCAGACCCAGGTGGTCAACGGCCTGAAAGGGATGGTCTTGGGCGCCGCCGCCGGAGTCGCCGGCGCCAATTTGCTTCCCATCCCGTTTGTGGCCGAAGCCGCTGCCCTAGCCGGCGGTGCTTCTACCTTTGGGCTGGCCACCGACTACATCCACCGGCCCGTGGCCAAGATCCAGATCGACCCTGGCTTGAACGTTCAAGCCTACGTTGATGAATATGGTCTGAAAAACGCGGGCGACCGTCTCATGGAAGACCTGCACACTCACATGGCTGAGACCAAAGACCGGCTGGTCTTCTTCGACCGCTGAGGGACTTACTCGAACCTTTTCCCAAAGGGGAAAGCCGAATACAGGGTCAGTCCCACTTGGAACCATCAGTAGCTTACCGTGCGAGCAAGAATCTGAGTCGGGCTTGGGTCCAACGCCGGTCCCTCGACAGCGAAGAGCGTTGGGCTAACTCCAAGTCTTGATAGCGCGCAATGGGGTCGAAATCGATTGCCTCGTGGAGTTTGCGCAAGCAAACTGGGCAAATGTGAAGAGGACGATCGTCGCTTTGACTTACCGAGCCCGAGGGATTCATCAAACATCGGTAGTATCCGCAGTGCAGAAAGCCCAGGGTGTGGAGCAATTCGTGGGCAACAAGCTTATAAAGCCTGTGACGACGGAGAGAATCGCTTCGGGTGTGAAGACGATTTGTGCTGGCCACGGCCGTCCGGTTGAAGTAGTGCCCCTGGCCAAAAAGGAGACGGTCTGGTCCTGAATCTTCCGCGAAGAGATCGACATCGGTCAAAGCAATGACTGAGAGGGCGTCGTTCGGAAGCTTCTGCAATAAAGTTCGCTGAATCTGATCGGCTGACCTCTTATGAGTACGAGCCCGAAGCCAGGTGGGTGCCGGAGGCAGCCGGTAAGTGGGGTCGATACGGACGGGTAGCTGAAAGAAGGCCTCCAAAAACGTCTTCAGTTCACCCAGGTGGGTGGGCACGGGGGTGGTGGGCACAAGGACGATGGTTTTCCTTCGCGGGCTGGGACGGTTGGGCCCAAAGTCTCGGTATTCTTGAACGCTTTGGCCCCAGTCCGCATAGGGAATAAACTGACCGCCAGGAGTCAAGGCTCGTTTCCAACTCTGGTCCAGTCCCCGTGTATCGCCCACCGCGGGATAGAACACCTGAGCCGAGGCAGTCACAGAGAACAACAAAGCCAGCACCAAAACCCGCATACTCAACCTAACCGCCTGGTGGCCAGGAAGTTCCTTTGGAGCTCCTCAGGAGCGGTAAGGTCTAGGCATCTCAGCTGGCTAGGATGGATTCTCGGCGAAGAGGCCTTTTAAGAAGACTCCGGCGAAAGCCAGGCCGAGCCCCTCAAGGCCAAGATGGAAGCCGGCGGTGCCAGCCAAGGCTGCTCCCACAAAAATGGAAGCTCCCGCTTCCCAAGGGTTGTCTCCGTGGATCAACTCGTCGATGCCAAGACCAACATCGAGCAACCCGTGGGCCACTCCCAGTGGGGCCATGACTTCGCTTCCGTAATGAAGAAGCGACCCGTTCGGGTCGACCTGGTGGAGCCAACCTGTCATCTCCGCCAGCATCCCTGCACCCACCAGACTTCTGGCCGCCACCGCTGCTTCCCCCGCTCCCTCCGCAAAGGCGCGCAATCCCATTTCTTTGTCGGTCCCGAGCAACTCTTGCCCGTGACCGAACTCCTCGACGGCTCCTCGGGCCAGAGGCACGACCATCAGGCCAGAAGCGACAGCCGCCCCTCCCACGACCCAACCGAGAGCTCCGGTTAGCACCTCGGCGTCCTCGGCCAATCGGCGGAGGTGATGGTGGAGGATATGGTTATTGAGTCCGTCGGCGGCATCGGCCACCAGCTCGTGGCCGATGTGCACAATCCCATGAGCCACGGTCTCGACTCCATCAATCGTGATATGGGCACCTAGGAGACTCTCTTTGGGAAGAACCATCTTGGCCTCGGTGTCGCCTACCCCCGGGAAGATCGGTCTCCCCTCCTCTTCCAAGATCAGCCTTTCCGGACAATCTGCCTCTTGCTCCAGCTGGTAGTGCCGGTCGATGTCATCAAGCATAATGGCGACCTCTTCAGGCAGCTCACCGGCTTTCTTCAAGTGATGGTCCCAGTCACTTCCGTAGCCCTCATTCTCGAGGGACTCTCGAAACATCGCGATCTCGGGAGTGGGAGGTCGTTGTGGCGAAGAGATTCGTAAGCGTAACTGACTATTCATAGGCCTACCAGGCTGTGAGAGCCTTAAAAGAGATTGAAATCGCTACCGCTCGATGTCGATGGTGAAATCGCCTATCTGAATGGTGTCAAAATCCAGATCGACTTGGGGACCGGTGGGCTCGGCCGTGGGCTCCGCCTCAGCCGGACCAGATTCCAGAAAGTGCAAGGAACCGTCGGCGGTGCCGAACAGAACTCCATCTCGGTATTCAGCCATACCCGACACGGAAGCCTCCAGCTGAAGGCGGTGCTCTGGGTCAGTCAGCCTAGGACCGCACCAGGCCACGGCTCCGTCCGAAAACCCCACGGCGACCCGGGTCTCCTCATCCACCGAAAAGGCCTCTAGCGCCGTCACGAAACTTCCGGAGCCGCCGATGATAGGGGCTCGGCTTTCTCCGGGTCCACTCACCTCGACCGATTGGCCATCGCTCCGAAACTGCCACCCGTCTTTGGCCACCACTGCACCTTCTTGAGGGAGCTTGCCTCGAAGCTTCTGACGGAGCTTGTCGGTCGACGAGACCATCTCTTCTACCACCTTGGGGAGGTCGGCTCCGGCAGCGGCCAAACGAACCGAGCCACTGGTCTGGACGGCCAGCCCGGCGGGAGTATCCCTAAGCAAAGGGTTGGCCTGATGAGAATGGTCGATGACGTGCTGAAACACCGACACGATGTCGTCCGGACGGGGTTTGACCCGGGTGCTATGCTCGTGCTGACGGCCTGTGACCCAGGGGATTCCAGCTTCTTCCACGAGTCCGGTGAGGTCTTGATAGCGTTCTCCAGAGCTAGCGTTGACGACGCCCTCAGCTCCGAAGGCCAAAACCCCCTGATCGGTTGGAGCCACCGTCATCCATCTCGCCCCGGGCTCGTGGTGAAGGAGCTCAGCCGGTTGACCGTAGGCTAGTCGGTAGACCCACTGGCCGCCTTTCCGGAAGTCATCGGTGAGAACAAAAAGCTCTCCCTCTTCTCCGATGTGGATCTCCTCGAGGGTGTTGCCCTCGAGTTCGAAAAGAGGGCCGGCCTGCTTTCCCGGTTCGACCCAGCGCATCCGAACGGCGCCCCCCTGACCGGATTCGACAGTGACGAATCGACTCTGGCCGTTCCCCACCAGTCGGTGGGCCTGACCTGGTAGAGGGATTCTCTCGAGCTGGCCTTGACCATCGACGGCCACAAGTTGGCAAGATTCAACCCGATGGCGATTGGGCTCTCCCTCCAAGAACCAAATCTTGCCATCTTGCTCGAAATGGCGTCCACTCAAGACCCGGTCGCTCTGGTAGAGGACGGCTTCTCGATCGACGACCGCCAAATTTCCCGTATTCTCAGCCACCAGCAGGCCACTTTCAGCAGCACTCAATTCCAGCGGCATGAAGTCGATATCGGCGACCTTCGCCGGACCCCCCCCGACGGGGTCAAAGGTGGTGACCAGGCCGGTGTTTTCTGGTCGCGAGTGTCGATAGCAAAGCGACCATCAGCCAGACCGACGAGTTCAGAGAGATTCTCAAGACCGTGGGGGGTCAACCGCGCCAGGCGCTTTCCCGACAGAGCTTCGTGGACCTCGATGGCATCACCGAGCCGAAAACAGACCCGATCGACTTGAGGTTGATACTCCACCTCTTCCAGGCGGTGGTCGGTTGGGAGGGTAGCCCGAAATTTGACCTCGCCCTGAAGATCCAGACCCACCATGTGATTTTTCTCTTGAGTCTGGCCCAGAAGAAGCGTCGGCTTATCGGAAGAACGTTTGACAGTCGTTAGGGAACGAAACCCCATCAGGGTTTGGGAGACCTTCCCATCATGGTAATGGAAGGCCCGGAGAGGGACGCGATTAGACATCTCGCAGGGGTTAGAGTCGGCCCTGAAATCAGCCTGAAACCGTCAGGTGCGGGTGGGCCCACTTTAAGGCCTCGATAAGAGTCGATGCCTAAAATCGGGCGATGCGTATTGCTCCTAGCTTTCTCACATTTCACTCCCGGCGCCCGCCTTTCAAGACGAGTGCACCGGAAGACAGAGTCGACCAGATCGTCCTAGGTCCGTCCCTGGCAGGCGAAGCTCCCCTTGAGGCCGCCTTCGTGTCGGCTCAAACAGGCCCGTTTGGTCCTGTTCTTGCCGAAGAGCTTGACCAGCTACCTTGTAAGTTCTATCGAAGACGCTGGCTTCACTGGCCCTGGACCAGCGGCCACGTTGAACTCACCAGCCAGGAAGCGGCCGAAGCTATCAACCAGGAGAGCCGACGCCTCAGAGTCGATTGGGGAGACGGTTACCAGCGGATCCGAAACAGCGAGCAGTTGGCCGTCTTGCAGCACCAGTTGACCCCCGGCCAAAAGAGACCACTACCGACTCAAGCCGAGGAACTAGCGGTCTATCAAAAGCGGGACCCTTTGACAGCCAGGTCCCTGAGTCTGTATGAAGCCTATCAACTGGTGGATAAAGACCAACGGGTCGTCTTGCTCGAAGAAGGCACGCCGATCGGACTGGCAGGATCCGAGCTCTATCATCCTCAGGGCGGCTGGGGCGACCAAGTCGCCACCACCCTCGACAACGTTCACACCTGTTTTCGAAAACCGACCTTGGAAATCTTGGAACAGTCAAGATTACCCTCTCGCCTGGCTCGCAAGGCCTGGGACCTCACCCAGCTCGTCGGGCCCGAAGAGGCAGCCGCCCGATTTCGGACCCTTCAAGATAGTCCTGACCCCGACGAAAGCCTCCTAGCGGCCGCTGATCTGAACATCTTTTCCAGCAGGCCGATCTGTCATGAGACCCTCAGGGCCGGCCACCAAGCTTACTGGTCGCTGTCGGACAGAGAGGGATTCAAGCCTGGTCTGGCGCTTGCCCCGAACCACCCACTCGGTGCCAAGGCGTTTTTCGACCGCCTCGGCACCAGCCCATTGCTGGCTTGCCAAGAAGCCTTACCCGAGCAAGCCGACCTGGTGTCGGAGCTGTTCCTCGGTCGAAGTGCTCGCGAAGGGCTCGAACTCTCGGCCGAGCTGATGAAGGTCGTTCAGGCCGACCAGGTCGAGATGATGGAGGGCAACCTGCCGTTGGGCGAACGGGTGAGGACGGCCTCGGCTCTACTTGAGACCAGCCATCCCCAAGAGTTCTACCGACTCTGGTCGCGCTTGACGGAGAGCGGCAACGCAGCCGATACCTCTCGGCGCCAGATTGTCGAGCTAGCCGAGGCGTGCGAGCGAGGACGTCGGCAGGACAGTAACCACTATCACTGGCGCTACAATCTCGAACCTCTTCTTTCCTTTTACCAGACAGAACTGCTAGCTCCTGACCGCAACCCGATACGACTAGCGCTGGTCAGAAGAGTGGCCCGAGGAGAATGGACCACTAACCCACTGAAAACGGTGCTCGAACCGGCCGCTTCCCTGTCGCTTGGTGAACGGGTCGACCTGTTCGAGAGTCTTGTCGAAGAAGCCCATCCCGAAGCCTACTACTGTCTGGTTCGAGATGAGCTAGAATCAGGTTCGAGCCTCACCCAGGCTCGTCAACGAATGGAAGAGTTCGCCCTAGCAGCCGAGCAAGGACGACGCTACGAGAGCAACTATGAAAACTGGCGCTACGGGCTAAAAGATCATTACGATTTCTATTGTGACCATCTCAGCCGACGTCAGAACGAACCTGCTCGGGCCTTTTTTCTCGAAAGGTTAGCCGCTAAGCAACCTCCGGCTGACGTGAAAGTATGCCTGGGCTCGGCCGGTCTCCTTTCCCCAACGGAACGGGTCGAACTGCTACGCTCACTGGAGGGTCAGCCGCACCCAGTGGCCTACTACCTTCTGGTCCAACACGAGTTGGAAGCCGGCTTGACCCATAGCCAGGCTCGCCAACGAATGGAGGAATTCGCTCAAGCAGCTGAGCAGGGACGACGCCACGAGAGCAACTATCAAAACTGGCGATACGGGTTGGAGTCGAACTTCGACTTCTACCGCGAACATTTTATGGGTCAACATCACGAACCGATTCGCGGTTGGTTCCTGGAGCGATTGGCCAAACGCCAGGCTCCCCACCAGGTAGCGGTTTGCTTCAAATCGGCTGGCGGCCTCTCTGAGGCCGACCGAGTGGCCGAGCACAAACGTCTCCAGAACACACCCTATCCCAACGCCTACTACGAACTGATCCGTCTTGACCTGGAAGCGGGATATACGCTCGAGGAGGCCCGAGAACGGATGACGCAGTTTCAGCAGGCCGCCCAGCAAAACCCCGCCTACGAGAGCCCTCACTCCAACTGGAGATACTTTCTAAAAAATCATCACCAAGACTATGTTACCCACCTTCTCGAACCGGAAAAAGAACCCGTTCGCCTCTATTTTCTGGAACGCTTGGCAGCGCGAAGTCAACCAGCCGTGGCCCTGGGAGCTCTCAAGCCGGCCGGCACTTTGAGCTTTGGGGAACGAGTCGACATCCTTCGCTCGTTGGAAAACAATCGCTATCAAAAGGCCTACAGTGAGCTGATCTATACTGACCTCGAGCACGGCTACTCGGTCGAACAGGCCGTCACCCGTCAACAAGAATTCGCCACCGCAGCTGAGTCGAAGCCGGCCTACGATAGCACGGGCTCAGATTGGCGCTACCGATTGAAAGACGAATACACGTTCTACCAGGACCACCTCACCGCTCTCGCTCTGGCCGCTGTCCGGAACTATTTCCTGGAACTCCTGACCCAGAACGGGCGAGCCGCAGCCACCATCAAACCGCTCTTAGAACCGGCCGGCAAGCTTTCTTTGGAAGCCAGGGTAAAATTCTCTCGACAACTCGGAAACGGTCCTTATTACCGGGTCGCTCAGGCCGAACTTGAAGAAGGAGCCAGTCCCGAGCAAGCTTTGAGGAGGGTCAACGCTTTAAAGGAAAAACTCGCCCTCCATCCAGACGGCTTGAACCAGTGGAGATACCATATCAAACCGGCCCTCTCAGCCTACCAACAGGCAGGCCCCTACGGCCGGCGGGTTATTCTGGGAGCCCTCCATCAGGGCCAAAAGGGCTCCCGTCTGGACGCGCTTCTGGAACAACTCCAACCGGAATTAAAGAAAGCCCGCGACGACAAAGTCGATGCCGATGAGCTGGAGGCCCTTGTCTGTATCGAGAATCACGGACTCCCAGTGGAAAGCCAGATTCGAAAATCCCTCGAGGCCCTGATACTCAAAACCAGTCTTGCCAGTCAAAGAGAGGGCGACCTGGATATTACTGAAGAAGAGATCTGGGTGAACGACATCCGGGTCGAGGTCCAGGACTAATCTGAAGGGCCGGTAGGCAGGGCGGTGAAGCTCTCGGCATGGACCACGGGATCGAATTCACGATTGTTCTGATCCTCTGCTTTACCTTGACCCTGGCCTCGCTTCTGCGAGGGTTCTGTCAGCGAGTCGGGTTGCCTTATACTATCCCTATGCTGCTGGCGGGCCTGGCCACTGGCCTGACCTTGCGGGGGGCGGGCGACTTGGCTCTGCTCGAACCCCTCTTAGCCGGCTCGGCTATCGCTCCTGAGCTGGTGTTGCTGATCTTTCTTCCCACCCTCATCTTCGAGTCGGCCTTCTCACTCAGCCCCCACAGCTTCCGAAAAGACACGATTCCGGTTCTGATCCTGGCTTGCCCGGCTCTGCTGCTCGGCTGCGCGCTGATGGGTCTGGCTCTGCTCGTAGTCACGCCCCTGGCGTCTTGGAACTGGGGTCTGTCCCAGTGCCTTCTTTTTGGAGCTTTGATCAGCGCCACCGACCCGGTGGCCGTGGTGGCTTTGCTCAAAGAGTTGGGAGTCTCTAAGCGACTGGCCCAGCTTCTCGAAGGAGAGTCGCTTTTCAACGACGGCACTTCAATTGTGATCTTCGGGGTGCTGGCCGCCACCCTCGTGAACGGTCGTTCTCTCGACCCTCTCTCGGTGGTGGCCCACTTTTTGGTGGTGACCGTGGGCGGTTTTGCCCTGGGCCTTTTCTTGGCCTTCGTCATCAGCCGCTGGATGGCGGCCGTCTTCAACGATCGGCTGGTCGAAATCGGTCTGACGGTCTTGCTGGCCTACGCCTCCATGCTGCTGGCCGAAGGGGTGCTGCATCTTTCCGGTGTGATGGCCGTCGTAGCCGCCGGCTTATGGTTGGCGGGTCCGGGGAAAACCTCGATCAGTCCGGAAGTCGTTCGCTTTCTGCACCAGTTCTGGCAGGTGCCCTCTTATCTGGCCAACAGCCTGATTTTCTTCCTGGTTGGTTTGGTGGTCGCCGCCCAACTAGCGGCGGCGGGATGGCAGGAACTGCTGCTCATCGGGTTTGTTTATCTGGCCTTAGTCGCAATCCGATTTCTCTTGATGGCTGGTTTTCAGCCCTGGCTAAGCGCCTCCGGCTACCCCTTG
>CAYRFU010000257.1:0-10874 GCA_964423525.1 uncultured Burkholderiales bacterium
ACTCGGGCAAGGCGCCGGCCCGACTGGCTCGATGGCGGGCCACCAGCTCGGTCAATAAGGACGGCAGCGAGCCAACCTGATAAAGCGCGCTCCGCTCTCGATAAGCGTTCACTGTCGCTTGGACCTCGTGGAGAAGGTCGACCAACCAGACTTTCTGGGAGTGCTGAGTGCGGAGGAGTGCAAGTCGCGACTCCAGCTCAACAGGAGGCTGACCGACACCATCCCGGAGAAGCTCGGTGGCGAGGTCGTGCAACCCCTCCAAAGCCTCTTGCTCGGTTTGTCCCAACACCACCCGGGCCTGCCCCGGCTCGGCCTGCCGGAAGGCCCACACAGCCAGCACCAGATGCTCACAGCCGCTACCCTGGCGGCAATCACAGCGAGCGTGAGCCAGCTGATCGGGAGCCAAGAAGCTCACGCTACAAGTCGGCAAAAGGGCCGTAGGAGGATCCGACCACCTCAGTTCCACCGCCAACCCGGCTCGCAGCAATCGCCGGGCAGCCTGCAGGACCTTGGACCCCAGGATGGTCTCGTCAAGCTGGCCGGGAGACCAGGCAAGAACCGGAACCACGTCGGCGGTAAGGGAACGATAAGCCAGAACGGCTGCTACCCGGTGACGGCAGACGGTGATTGAACCGCAGGAGCAGGGCGAGTCTTTCAAGCTGGTGCCGGGAGTGAGTCGCGTGGTCACGCCGGCCTGTTCGAAGACGACGGTTCCGTCCTCTTGCCAGTCAATTTCATAGGCCTTCTCGAGCATCTTGTGGGCCCGCTTGACTAAACCTATATTAGCTAGAGCGGCCAACTTCTGGTCTTCAAGAGCCAGCAGATCGAGACGCTTCATTGACCGACCTTCTCAGCCAAAAAGCCAGCTAATTCCCCCGGTGTCATCGCTCCTACGTGGGCTCCGACCTCGGCCAGCCGAGCGGCCAAGCGGCGGTCGTAGTCGGGATTGGCCTCCCGATCGAGGGCCGCCAAACCGACCACCACTGTGCCCTGGGAAACTAACCAACGGACTTGCTGAACCAGCCGAGAGGGGTGGCCCCCTTCGTAGAAATCAGTGATGAGCACCACGATGGAACGGCGAGGGGCTCGGATGAGAGAGGCTCCGTAATCGACCGCTCTCGCGATGTTGGTTCCTCCTCCGAGCTGAACCTTCATCAGGGTTTCAACCGGGTCCTGACAGTGCTCGGTGAGGTCGACCACCTCGGTGTCAAAGACACACAGGTGAGCTCGGATTCCGGGGAGCGACCAGAGACAGGCGGCGGTGACGGCAGAATGGATCACCGAATCCACCATACTGCCGCTTTGGTCGACCAATAGAACGATCTGCCACTCTTCGGTGAAGCGCCGGACCCGAGAGAAAAAGTACGGCTTCTCAATAACCAGCTTCCCGCCGTGAAGATTCTTGAGGTTTCTCCGCAGGGTGGTCTTAAAATCGAAATTGCGGGCCACCTTATACAGCGAAGAACGACGACGGTCGAGGCTCCCTCCGAAGCTTGTTCGCACCTCTTTGCGCATCTGCTCCATCAGCTGCTCGACCACCTGGGCTACCAGCTTGCGGGCCAGGGCCAACACCTCAGGATTCATGAGGTGCTGGGTGCGAAGGACCGCCTTCAGAAGGGCTGGGTTGGGCTCGACTCTCTCAAGAACGGCCGGATTGGTGACCAACTCGTTGATGGCGAATCGCTCCACAGCATCCTGCTCCAGCCTTTCGATGGTCGCTTTAGGAAAAAGACGATGGACCGAGTCGATCCAGTCCGGGACTGAGAGGGTGGAGCCCCCTTTGCCTGACTGACGGACCCCCCGGCGGTTTAGGTCTTCTTCCCGATTGTAGAGCCACGAGAGAGCAGCGTCGCAAGCCTGACAGGGCTCTGACCCAGCTCCCAGAACCCCCTCGGAAGCCTCGCCCAAAATCAATCGCCACCGCTCTCGTCGGTCTAGCATAGCCCGTATCGCTCCAGAAGATGGTCGACTTTCTGCTCCAGTCGATGATTCTCAAGCACCTGCTCGGGGTCGCCGTCGAGAGTCAAGACCGTGTGGGGCTGCTCGAAAAGCCTACCCGCCAAAACCTCTCGCTCGCGAGGCGGAAAATAGTTGAAGGCCAGACGCAGGGACGGGATCGCCTCCAGAAACTCTTCCTGAGTGAACTGGAGGACGACCTCGTCGATCGCCTCGAGCAGCCCTTCCGAATAGACCGTCTCCTCTCGAGCCAGACCGAACAGCCCGGCCAGATAGTCGCCCAGTTCCACCGGCTTACGACAAGTCTGGATCGAGCTCAAAGCGAGTTGCCCCTGAGACCCGTCCTCAAGCGACCAGAGAAACCCGAGTGCTGCACCTCGGCTGGTCGGTGGGGCCTCTTTCTGAAGAGCTTTCCTTCGCATCACGGCCAGACCGGGCTCAGGCTCCCATTCCAGTAACCGATAAGCATCTCTCACAGCGGCCACCCCGGCCACCAAGTCGGGGTCGGCTGGCAGCTTTTCTCCAGCCAGGCCCTCAAAAAGCCACAGACCCCTCTCCACCAACATCTCCAAGACCCGCATCAGGCTGTCGGTTGGGAGCTTGCGCCACAGCACCAACAGGGTGGTGAGGGCTGACCCCAGGCGAGCAAAACGGACCTCCGACTCAGCTTGCACTCGCAGGAGTTTCAGGCACCGGTCAGACAGGTCCCTCAAACCCGATTGAGCAGCCCCGAGCAAAGTTTTGGCCACGGCGTCGAGTTGCCCCTGGCAGAGAGCGATGGTCTCTTCTAACCGGGCCGCTGCCGCAGTGGCCAGATCGGGACCCCAGGCCCCCGCCTCAATAAGGGCCGAATCGAACAGTTCATGGACCCTGATCGTCCACTCTTCCGCCTCGCTCTCAAGCTCAAAACCAGGCAGGGACAACAGGCGACAGCGGTGGAGAAAGTGACTCTTGGCACTCCCAGGGGAGCATTCGACGGTACGAGAGCGACTGTGGGGCGTGAGGTCGAACTCCTCTAAACCGGCTCGCACAGCCGCCACAAGAGGCGGAAGAGGAGTCTTGGGGTCGAGCCGACCCCGAGTTTGGCCCGAAAAGGCCTTCACCATCTCCACTACCATCGGGTGGGTTCGGGGCGGAAGCGGACCCCTCTGAGTCCAGGGTAGAGGGACCTCCAGGGCATCCTTGACCAAAGCTCCGGCCAGTCCGTCCAGCAGGTCACTCCTGGTCGGCTGGTCGTGACCTCTGAGCCTCATCAAGCCTTCTGTCAAGGTTCGGGCTGCCACCAAATCGGCCGTGGACACGGGTTGTTTCAGGGTCCGCAGATTTCTGGCGGTCTCCCCCACCAGCCTTTCAGCCGCCCCCTCAAGCCCTTCCTCCCAAACGGCCTGATAGTAAGCCGGGCTGGGCATCCCGGCCTGGTAGCCCGTAAAGCTATCTAGTCGGCGAAAGGAGTAGGCCACCAAAAAAGTCCCGTAGCGACCCTCAAACGAGGGGACCGCAGGCCATTGGTCTCCGGGTTGCTGGCGCCAGGCCTTCTCCAAGTAGGGCTTATGGAAGCCACCGCAGACGGCCACCACCCTGCCCTTGTGGGCGGCCCAGCTCAGGCATTGAGCCATGAACTGCTCTCGCTCGGCGTCGCTCTCGTCGGGCTCGGCCTGGCGGAGCTGGTCGAAGTAGTGAGTCAGTCTGGTAGCCAGGAGCTCTGGTTCTTCAACCTGCTCAAAAAGGTGGTCCCAGAGAGCGTCCATCCCGTCCATACCCAACCGCTTCTGCAATTCTCCCACCAGGTCCAGACGGGGCCGGTCGTGATCGGCATAACGATTCTCGACCTCGAAAAACGGCCTGGTCCAGGCCGGCAGGTCCATAAAACGAAGCTCGGCGCCCACTTCCGCCCCCACCCTCAAAGCCACCCACTCGGGCGAGTAGGCGCAAAAGGGTGACCAGCTGGAGCGACTGAAAGCGCCATCCTGATAGTAGCTGAAAAGGGCCAAAGGAGGCTCGTGCTCGAGCAGCAGCTCACCCATCCGGTGATTAAAATCGGCCGGTCCCTCCACCAGCACAAAATCGGGCCGGGATTGATGGATGCGATGCTCCACCAGCCTGGCGCAGGCTGGGCTGTGGTGGCGAACTCCGACCACCTCGACTGTCACGAAAGCAGATGTCGGGCCTGGTAGAGTTCCTCCCAGTGTCGGCCCTCGCGACCTTTCACTCGCTGCTCGAGAAAGCGCCTCAGCCGGCGTCGGTCTTCCTCATCGTCCTTGGTGGCCGTGCCGGCCAGACAGTGCATCAGGTCAGCGGCGGTGGGCGCCCCTCCGGCAAAATAATAGCTTCTCACTCCCATAGCGTGAGCCACCGAAACCGCCTCGGCAGTGGACATCACCGTGGTCAACTTCTCCATCGACCGACCGTCGCCGCTCACCCCGTCTCGGAGTTCCCGAAAGGTCTTAACCAGGACCTCGAGCAGATCCTCAGCCGGAGCGACTGGCACCCCCGACTCCTCCAACAGGCGCGAGGATTCTGTTTTCACCAGGTTCAGTTCGGTCTCATAGTCGGCTATGGGGAAGACCGTTTCGAAGTTCAGGCGCCTCTTGAGGGCGGCGCTCATCTCGTTCACCCCTCGGTCGCGAGTGTTGGCGGTGGCGATCAGGTTAAAACCCGAGACCGCGAACTGCATCGACTCTTCCAGTTCGGGGATAGCCATCACCCGGTCCGAGAGGATGGCCAGGAGACAATCCTGGACCTCTAGCGGACAGCGGGTGATCTCCTCAAAACGAACCAGTTTGCCTTCTCGTAGTCCCGTATAAAGAGGAGCGGGCACGAGCGACCGGGGGCTGGGCCCTTCCGACACCAGCAGAGCGTAGTTCCAGGAATACTTGATCTGATCTTCGGTGGTGGCCGCACCGCCCTGAATGGTCAAAGTGGAGCATCCGCTGATGGCCGCCGCTAACAGTTCTGACAAAAGGGACTTGGCCGTTCCTGGCTCGCCGATCAACATCAGACCCCGCTGGGTCGCCAGAGTCACCAGGCTTCGGTCCACCAGGGAGGGGTTCCCCACAAACTTGGGAACGATGGCTAGTTTCTCATCACCGAGAATAAACTGGCGCGCCGCTTGTAAAGACATTTGCCAACCAGGGGGGCGGGGTTGCCGGTCTCGCTTCTGGAGCTTTTTCAGCTCCTGGGCGTAACGGACTTCGGCCGGGGGGCGTTGCAGGCTGTTCTTCTTGGTCACCCAGATGGCTTCGCTGCCGACCTAGCGAATGCCCACCAGATAAACGTAGTAGCCCACGAACTCTCTGGCGATGGCGTAGGGCTCACGCCACTCGAGAGAGATAGCCCCGCCGGTCGAGACCTTCTCAACACCAGCCTGGTGGAGGGCCAGTCGGGTCCGGGCCAGGTGGTAGTAGTGGGTCACTACCAGCGCTCTGGTCCAGCCCCGCTGCTTCATCAGCTGAGCCGTGTTTTGAGCCGTGTGGCGAGTGGTCCAGCCGTCTGAGTCGGTCAGCAAGGCTTCAGGCGGCACTCCCAGGCCGATGAGGTAGTCACGCATCACCACCGCCTCGTCGTTGCCTCTCGGGTCGATTCCCCCACTGGTCAGGAGGAACGGAGCATAACCCCGGTCATACAGTTCGACCGCTCGGTCGAGTCGGGCCTTGAGTCGCTCAGAAAGGACTCCCCCCGCTCTCACCTCATTGCCCAGCACGACCAGGACATCAGATGGCTGTGGCCGGTCCCGCAGCCCGTCATAGATCACGACGGATGAATGCAGAACCGGCCACAGAACCAGAGCCGCGAGGGCCCTCCATTTATTGAGTGGTAGCAGTCGGATACAGTTTTCCGAGTATGCGGACGTCGGCCACAGTATCGCTGTCGTCGCCGGTCTGCCAGACCACCACTCCGTCTCCATTGCTGGTAGCTGAGACACGCGAGAACTTGTTGAGATTGGCCACCGCCAGGGGCTCATTAAGATCCACTTGAAGCGGGCCAGCGCTGGGGGTCAGCGTTCCGGTAGAAGACACCCTCCTCAGCAACACTCTTTGGTTATTGGAGGCATCGAACTCCGTCCAGGTCACCAAGAAGCTGTTGTCCCCGTTGATGACGGCAACGTCGGGGTAGCGATGACTGAAGTTGGCTGCAGCCTGGGCGATCACAAACTCAGGACCGACGAACTGGTCAGCCGGTCCATCAAAGAGCCGACCGTAAAGGGTCGTCCCCGGTATGGTCGGGTCGGAAACAGAGTAAACAGCGAAAATCAGTCCGCTCTCGGTGACCGCGCCAGCGACCTCGGCAACGTTGTTGCTGGGGTCGTTGCTCGGTTGGCCGGCATTGATGACTTCTTCCTGTCCGGGCGGCTCGTCAGAGATCTGGCCGATCACTTGGTTGGCGTTGACCCCTGGCCCAACCACCACGAACGGACCGTCCCCGACGGACTCGAAAATGGTTTTGCGAATGGCCAGTCCAAAGTTGGGAGGCTCGGGGGGATTTGTACCGACCGCCAGGTCGAAGACGTTGGTCGTGCCCAAGTCGGTCAGATTCTGAGGAGCCAGGCCATTGGCAGGAATGCTGGCTGATTGCCCTCCGTCGCTGGAGAGTTTAGCCGCCAAGACCGAGGACTCCGGGTGGACCACCACTACGGCGCTTTGGTTGCTGAAGTTCGCACTGGGTTCTGTAATGACCACCGCGGGACCGCTCGCCAAAGCGGCACTTGGACCGGCGATGTTGAGAACAGCGTCGTTATTGGGTTCGGTTTCGCCGTTCGTGTTAGGACTCGTAATGGCGTTTTCGTCCAGCAAAACAGCGCGCACAACTGGCTCTCGTCCGGGGTTAGAACCTGCCACTACCGGAGTAGCGCCCGTGGCCGGATTAGGATTCGATTCAAACCAGCCGACCACGAAAGCTCCCAGGGAGTTGACATCCACTCGAGGGAAAAGCGGCTGATACAAATCATCGGCTGAGGAATCAATGTTAATTAGGGTCGCGTATTGGCTGATATCAAAATCCCCATCATTGCCGTTCGTCTCATCGATCGAAGAGGCCGATGGAGTAGCGAAGTTGGCCTGAAACCTTTCAGCGTGAACAAAACCGAAATCAAGGAACGCCTGAGGCGTCGGACGAGTCGGAGCATCCGTGACTCGACCCACCACCACAAAAAAGCCGCTATCGTTAAGGGCAACGTCCGGCTGCCCCTGCTCATCGTCGGCGTTCTCGACGCAAAGGAAGGCGGCCGAGGGCACTGTCGCCCCGACAGGGGGTCCTTCTCCGGTGCCGCCACTTCCGCTGAAAGCGACGACTGTCGACTCACCCGGATTGACTCGGGCCTGTTGTTGACCACTGAAAAAGCTGAGCCCACCACTATCGTAGATGACGATTCTCACCGTGTGAGTGCCGGGAACGATCCCCGTAATCAAGAGCGATTGGACCGCCTGGCTGCGGTCGAGGTCGAAGACACTGGTCGGATGAATCGGGATCAACGTCTGCGGATTGAGAATCTCGATGACGACAGCGTCAGTGAAGCTCGTGTCGGAACTCGTTTCCGGACTGGCGGTCTGCAACTGAACCCTCGGAATGGCCGTGGTATCAAGTCGGAGGCTCAAACTGCCCCCGGTCTGACCCGGACCCGGTCCTTCACTTGCCGTGCCGCCCGGGGCCGAACTGCCTCCGCCGCAGGCGGCCAATAGAGCGCTTATCATTAACAAGGCCAGGCCTTGCTTTATCCTTTCCATACATCCCCTCCCATTTGAGATCGGGGCCCGGTTCTTTGGGGGATTGAACTCTCCTCCGCCGGAGAGGGTTTTGCGGGACCGGCCCAGACAGCCGGAGTCCCAGTTGAAACCCCCGCGAGAAAGCCGGGACCGACCGGGTCGGCCTGATGAAGGACAAGTAACATCCTGGAAATCCCAGTGAACGAAGACCAGGATAAGCTGCCTGAACAAAGAGGAGAGATAGTATGAAAGTTCATTCATTCACCAGCCCAACGGTTCAGTCCGAGCCCAAGCTCCCCTGTAACGTCAGACTAGAGAGCTATCAGCCGCTAGAAGACATCTACCAGCCCGAACCGTGTAACGACCCCAACGCCGACAAGATGCAAGCCGTCATCTTGATCGGGCTAGCGGGAGCTTGTGCCGGCCTGGTAGCCGGGTCCTTCCCAGGGGAAGCAGGAGCCATCGCGGGTGGTTTGGCGGGAGGAGCCTTCGGAGCCACAGGTGGAGCCTTCGCCGGTCTCTCCATCGACCTGAGGAATCTGGGCAACTCCAACGTCACCCCCTGGGCGGCAGGTCTAGGGGCAGCAGTAGGAGTGGCAGCGGGAGCGCTTCTGGGAGCGGGAACCACCTCCGGTCTGGCTACAGCCCTGTTCGCGGTAGCCGGGGCAGCTGGGGGTGGCCTGGGCGCCAATATGGTGATCGATCCGGCCTGGTCCTGAAAAGCGTAGACGACAGGATGACTAGAACCGAATCTCGGCCGGTCCCACGCCGATGGAACGACGGTTGACGTTCACTCGAACGGGGGGACGAGACCGTGGCCTTGAGCTTTGGCGCGGGGGCGGCCGATAACTCGGTTGCGAGCTGGATGGCCTGTATGAGCGGGTCGGAGGACGATAAACCGGTTTGGGAGGGGGAATCTTGGTCAGGTTGACGGCCAGATTGCGAGTCTTCCCAGCGATCACCTCAACCTCTCCCTCATAAGGCTTGTAGCCGTCTTTCACCACTTTCACGCTGTAGGTCTGAGGAGGAAGACCCTCCAGCTGCACCGGCGTTTTGCTCTTGTCGGCTCCGCTTAACACCAGCTTCGCCCCCTCTGGTTTAGTGGTCAGGTTGAGAGAACCAGCGGCACTCTCCAGGCGCGTGACCAAGCGCAGGGTTTCCCCGGCTGTCACGGTAATCACCTCCTGGTAGAGCTTATACCGTTGCTTGTGGACTTTGATCGGGTAGTCGCCCGGAGCAAGTTCGAGGTCGAACGGCGTGTAGTGCTTCTGGCCGTTGATCTTGACCACCGCTCCCTCCGGGTCGGATTCGATATGAACGACTCCGGTGGTGGGACGGGTAAAAAAATAACCCAGCCCCAACAAGAAGACCACAGTCAAGGCTGCTACTAGCGGGTAACCAGGGGACCTGGGGTAGCTTTCGGGTGGGACGGGACTTCGGCTTGGAAGCGGTCTTCGGCGGCTCGGGGCGACCACGAATCTTTAAACCGTCAGCCAGCGACTGGAAACGGTTGGCCTCTTTCAGAGACAATCCCGGATAGTCTTTCTCGCTGCCCTCTCTATGAAGACGGGCCAGAGTTTCGAACAGGCGAATCTGAGCCTCTCGATCGCTAGAAGGGAGAAGATTTCGAGCTTCCTGGAGAGCATCGAGGGCTGACTTCCACATCCCCCGAGCCACCGCCACCTCCGCCAGAGAAAGGAGAGCTTTGGCCAGTATTTCCCCACCGGAACCGCGTCGAGCGGCCTCGATCGCCTTTTGAGCAGCCGCCAGGGCTCCGGGGAGGTCCTTTTGCAGACGCTTAGCGGCAGAAAGTTCGGCCAAACTGGCTGCTAACAAGTCGTGACGGCCAGACTGCTCGGCCAACTAAACCGCCTCCCCAAGAGCTTTGAGAGCATCACCTGAGCGCGCTTGGGAGCGATGGTATCGACCCAGTCCAAGGCGAGCTCGAGCTTGAATGTCGCTGTCGTTGGTGAGGTCTCCCACCGCCACCGCTTCTGCGAAGAGTTGCTCAGCCTCTCCCCCGAGCCGATGTTCTAGTTCTCCAGCCATTACCAAGGCCACGGCCAGTTGCGGACACTCCCCGGCCGGGCGAAGCAGCTCCACCGCTTTGTGGGCCCGAGCGCGTGACGGCTCTAAATCCGATTGGCGCAGGTAGTGACGAGCCAAGGCTAGCTCGAATTCGGCCTCCTGCTCGGGCCAATCGTAACTGTGGGCCAGCTTCCCGCCTCGGGTCAGGAGTTTCTGGCTGGTCTCAAGATTGCCTCGGGAGACCTCCAACCTCGCCTCCACCTGAAGGGCTCGAAGACGATAGCACGGCTCGGCTTTCTCCAGTTCGCTCAAGACCTCGAGGGCCGGACCGGTCTGACCCTGATCGACCAACCAGCTGGCCAACCGAAGCGAGTCTTCACTCTGGCGAGAGGGGAGCTCGCCAAGGCAGGCCACGGCTTGCTCTGTTTGACCCTGGTGAGAGAGAACAACAGCCAGGCGTCTCAGGAGGCAGGGTGTCCGCTCGCTCTCGGCGCAAGCGTTGTAAGCCGCAGACCAGTCCTGGCCGGCGATCAGACTATCGATCTTGACTAGGAATAGCTCTGGCTCATCGGGAGAAACCTCAGCCAGTGTCCGTGCTACCTCTTCGGGGTGCCCCTGAGCAAGTTTGACTCGGGCTAATCCCAAACGAGCCTCGGGCCGGTCTTCGACCAGCTGCCATAATTGAGCCGACTCTTCCCAACGCTTCGCCTCAAAAAGTTGGGCAGCCCGCTCGCCGATCTGGTCGACCACCTCGCGGGTCTATCCGCTGAGGGCTAAATGATAGAGACGATTCTCCGGCTCTCGTCAGACGGTGGCCAGCCGCCCGTGCCGGCTCTTTAGGATTCTCTCGGAGCAACCCTGGAGAGCCCACTCCCGGAAGCGGCCATCGCCCACTCGATAATGAGAACCAAACTGCTCGACCCAGCCCCACTCGAGCAGCTTTTCCAGGCTTGAGTCGGTCAATTCGGAAACATTGTCAGACGCCACGGGAGAATCGGATGACAGCCATCATCTAAGGTAAGACTATGCCACTCACACAAGACCTACCGATCGACCCCCAAGTCCTGCGCCAGGTTTCCCTGACTTATCGCCTCCAAGCAACCGTGGTGCAAGCTTGGCGACTTCTTATGTTTCGCTAGTGCTCTGTCAAGTTTAAATATAGGATAAGGGCCCAGAGGCGCAATTCTGAGG
>CAYRFU010000258.1:0-5360 GCA_964423525.1 uncultured Burkholderiales bacterium
AGAAGGCCTTCCAGCAAGCTCGCGCTCGCCTGAAGACGAGCCCCCGTTTAGGTGAACTGGGCCGCCGCTTGGAGGAGAGCGTTTCAGGTCTGGGCCCGGGGCCCATCGAAGACAGTCTCACCTTCTTCGAACATCACCTGGTGACCGACCTGCGCCGCTCGCTGGAGCTGCTGCACGCTCAAACAGCCTCCGGTCCCGTCACCGTCGACGACCTCCCGCAGGCTTTGGTGGAAAGATTTCAAGGCCGGACGGGTCGCCACTTGATCAGGATTCATCCGGCTCGAAGCCTGTGGGAACGGGAGTCGTTACAGAATTTCTTGACCGAAGTCGAGCAGGTCTATCCCGAGGTCACGGGGAGTCCAGTTTTGATCTTTCACTATCTGGAGAGTCTGCGCCTGGCTTACGAACAGGCAGGCCGAAATGCCCTGGTCGTGATTTGTGTGCTGCTCTTACTTCACTTCCGTTCTTTGAAGTTGGCAGCCCTGGCCCTGATGCCCAAACTGGTTGGCGTCCTGTGGATGTTGGGAGCCATGGGGTTAGCCGGAGTCGATTTCAACCCCGCCAACTGTATGGCTTTACCTCTCACCCTGGGCATCGGCCTGGTTTTTGGAGTTCACGTGGTCCATCGCTGCCTGGAGGGAGAGAAGGTCCTCTTTGACCACAGCACTGGCCCGGCGGTCGCCCTCTCGGCGATCTCCACCGTGTTGGGCTTTGGCACTCTCATGACCGCCGACCACGTGGGCATTGCCACCCTCGGGTTTGTCATGGCTACCGGCGTCGTGGCCAATCTGCTAGCTGCGCTGCTGCTCCTGCCGGCCGTTATCCGCCTTTTTCCCCGTCTCCAGGCTCCTCAGTGAACGAGCTCTAACAGGGCTTGGCCGTCGCGCACGGTCAGATGATAAACATGACCGGCTTTGACCTTTCCGCTCACCTTACCGGCTCCCGGGACGTCGAAGGTCACGGGCATCTCGTCCCCCTCGTAGACCTCTTTGCCGAGCTCGTCAAAGGTCACTGTCGTAGGCTTGGTAAGGGAACCACCGTCATCTTCCCAAGGTCCGTAGTCGGGGTAGGTGATGACGTATTGGAGTTTGTGACCGGTGCTGTTGATGACCCAGGGCTTGCCGCTTCCGATCGGTTTTCCACGAAAGCGGCTGGCGGGTTGAACTCTGAGCCCGAAGGAGTCATCGTTGATGGTCTGAACGTGACCTGTTTGCACATTATCCCTGAGCTTCTCACTGCCGTCCTGCCCGTAGACGATGAGGACTTCGTAATCCTCGCTTTTCGGCTCCCCCAGTGGCTTACTGATGACTTTGTCATAAGGAAGGGTGAATTTTTGAACCTGCCCTGCTTGGGTCATCAGGCCGATCTCGATGGGGCGACCTGTTCCGTTGAGAACCCGCAGGTCGGCGTTGCTGGCTGTCGTCAAGAGGAAGAGAGACACTATCACGGTCAGCATTTTCTTCATGGCGAGGCTCTTCGTGTTTGCTCTACGCTCGCCTTTCTTGGGGGACGGTCTCGCAACAAGCTCGCAACCTCATTCCTAGCGGAAAGGCTAGCATGAGGTATGCGGATTCCTCCCAAAGACTGGACCGTTCTGGTTTACGCCGCCGGAGCCAACGATCTTAGCAGCCACATCGACAGACGGGTGCAAGAGCTCAGCGAATCGCCCCCACCTGACAACGTGCAGATCGTCATGCGTCAGTTCGACGACCAGAATCGGGTTGAAGATATCGTGGTAGGTGGCGAGCGCTCCAATCCAGGCCCTATCAAGTGCGGTGAATCCTCGAGTTTGAACAGCTTCCTGGTCGAGTCGATGGCTCGCTTCCCATCCCGTCACTATTTGCTGGTCGTCAGCTCTCACGGTGAGGGACACGCCGGGGTGGCCATCGACACCGTAAACGACGATCGACTGGACCTGGGTGAGCTTGAGGAAGCGATCGGCTCAAACTTTGTCGATGTGGTATTCTTCGACGCCTGCCTGATGGCCAGTGCCGAGGTGGTGACCCAGCTCGAGGGACAGACGGGGATCGTGATCGGCTCGGAGGACGTTGTCAGAACCGGGTTGGATTGGAAGGTGCTTAGCGAGGCCGCTTCCCGAAGCGAAAGCCCCGAGGACTTCGCGCGCCAGCTGGTCGCTCACCCCGATGGGGCTCTCAACAGCTGCTTTAGAACCCTGGGAGCTTTTGACACGCAAGCCTCGAAAACGTTGGAAGCCCCCCTAGGCCGGCTGGCTCGAGCCATCCTCGAAGCCAGGCCGGAGCAGCTCGAGAGGCTGAGAGAGATTTCCGAGCAGAGTCGCCGAGCCTATCAGGCTAAGGGCAACGTCCTCATGGGCTATCTGCAATACCAGGGACCCCGCGTCGATCTCGGAGCTTTCGCGGCCCGACTGGTGGCCGACGGTGACCCGAATTTCGCTCCTGCCGCCCGCAAAATCCAACAAGCTCTTGAGCAAACTGTGCTGGCTTTCCGTGCCGAGCCTGACGACCCGGCTACCGGTTTAAGTCTTTACTTACCGGTGGCGCGAGAACCCGGTGCCGTCCTCTTTGATCCGGTTATCAGGCTGGCCCGGGAGACAGGTTGGGAGGAGGCGGCGCAATTACTGGCCGTCGAGGACACCGACGCAGCTCAAGGACCAAGCTTCACAGACCTTCTGAGTAGCCGGTGAGCTTGTCGAGCCGGCTGAAATGGGCGGCGGCCCACCTTAGCCTGGGCCGTTGGCCCACCCTAGCCTGGGCCATCCGGCTGGAATGAGCAGCGGCCCACCCTAGCCTGGGTCCGTTGGCCCGCTCTGGCCTGGGCCGATGGGTGAAAGGGGTAGGCCCTAAACTCGGAGGGATGGTTCCTCGACTCGGGGGTCGCTGCGATGGACGGCCTTCTCATCGATGAGAGAAGCCTGAGTAAGAGAGGCGAAGCGAGGGTTGTCAGCCAAGGCCTTTCGAGCTACGGAAAGAACCTCGTTGGCCAAAATTGCGTGACCAACATCGCTGGGGTGAATGCCGTCATAGCTGAAGTAGCCCTGGCGACCTTCCCGAGTCTCGACTCCGGCGAAAGTGTTGGTCACCACCACCGGAGGGCCATCACCCCTTAATGCCACGCCTGACCGAGAACGCTCCAGAAGAGAGGCGACGTCGACTAGATGAATCCGCTCTTCTCGAGCAGCCCGCTCTTCGATGAGGGAGTTGAACTGGCGCGTCCTTTCAGAAATCTGGGCCAACTCTTCAGGGTCGAGAACTTCGTCTTCGGTAAACTGGTATTTATCCTGGGACAACTTGGCCAGAGCGAAACCGAGGCCCACTTTGGTGCCAGCCGGGAAACGAGACCGTTGACCTGGCTCGGGCTCAAGCACCTCGTCTGAGAGAACAGCGGTCTCGAACGACTCAGTAACGTCTTCGCCCCACTGGTTATGAAGCCTGAACGGCAACTCACCTAGCGGCTTACCTAGCTCCACCAGGTAAGGGATGACGGTCACGTCCGGGATGTTCATCATCAAAATCTCGGCCTCGGTTTCGGCCAGCAGGCGGTCAACGGTCCGTTTGAAGGAAGTGGCAAATCCTGGCATCTCAACCTCAGTCAGGTGACTGGTTCTTTTGCCAGTGAAGGGGCTGTAGCTACTGTAAACCCATCGCTTATCTTCCAGCGGGGTTAACGTCTGGTCGTCGACGTGGCCCATCAGAGCGGGTTCGAGGGCGTCGTTGTTGCCAGCCCAGAAAGTGATCAGATCGGGTTGAGCCTCAACAGCTCGGTCGAGGGCGGATTTTCCCTCTTGCCAGCCGCCTCCATCTTGCAACACCGCTTTGATGACGGGGGCCATCACCGACATCTGACCCACAAAGGTGGCATGCTCCGCCATCTCTTTCATGAGTTGCTGGTTGCTAGACACGGTCTCGAGATGACGCAGTTCGAAGCCGGGCACCCCGAGGTTGTCGGGAGGGCGTTGGCTCGGCTCACGCCCTGCCATCAACCATCCTAACGGCATCAAAGTCCACTCGGGCGGGGTCCTTCCAAGAGCCAGACAGCCTCCCGGCAAGGCCATTCCGAGAGCGATTCTCAGGGCCTGGGCAAACGTCTTCCCGATGGTCATTCGAGCTCCCTGAAAAAGGCCCGGGGGAGCTCCGTCGACCAATCTGGGGGTCTCGAAATCGATCCAGGCGGCATCGGCGATCAGCTGGGGGAATCCTTTTTCCTGGGAATCTCCACGTAAAGTGAGGTCCTGAAAGCCAGCCGTCAGACTGTCGCCTAGAGCGACGTATTTCAGCGGAGGTTGGGCAACTCGCACCCAGCTAGTTAACGAAAAGGCCGTGAAAACAGCCTGAAACGATTCAGAGAAGGCCAGCCGAAGCCAAAGCGCTTTTAGGGTTCGAAGCCAAGTCGTTGGCGCAGGCTCGACCAGGCCTGGTGACTAAGACGAAAGCCCACAGCCTGGCGGTGACCGGTTAAACTCGGTTCGAACTGCTGCAGCCAGCTGAGCAGGTCTCCGCGGCGGGCCCGAGCCGAGAGGGCCACCTCCTCCTTTTGCCGGTTGGCGACCAGCACGAAATATTTGGGCAACCGTCCCCTCCAAATCTGGGCGATGAGGGGCTGAATCTCACAGACTGACGCGATCTCGATCAGAGCCAGACGGTCGGAAAACTGAGGGGCAGCCCTCTTGGCCCCCGTCATCTCCTGATGAACCTGGCTTCTGGCCTGGTGGAGAGCGACGACCACCTCATCGTGCTGAGCCTGAACCAAGGTCTTCGGGTCGTCGTAGGTCAGAAGGGCCTCGACAGCTAGCTCGGGACAACTGGGACTGGCACGGCGGGCAGAGTTGACTAAGACCACGACCTCTTTAAGCCACTTCAAAGTGTAGCGCTTGCGAGCCCTCTGAACCAACTCAAAAGGAGCTTTATCGCCCAGGTCGCTCAAGGCTCCGACGGCCGCCAGCCACTCTGTCTCCTGGTCTCCTTCGAGGAGTTCGTGAACTAGAAGAGAGGTGGAAGGGATAGGATCGCGTTGGCTGCCGTTACAAAGCAGTTGATGGTCCTCTATCGCCACCGGAAGGTGGTGGTCGATGATGCAGGTAGGCGTCTGCCAGGGGACCCGGGCTCGGTTACCCAGGTCGAGCAAAAAAACGGCGGCGAAGCCGGCCACCGAGCGTTGATAGGGGTCTCGACTGCGACCCGGACAGCAGAGCTCCGTAGTGAAGCCCCGCTGCTCGAGAGTCTTCTTCCATACGGCTGCGGCGGCGCAGCCGTCTGCATCTAGGTCGTGGAAGGCTAAAAGTGGCCCGTCGACAGCCTCAAGAAATTGATGGACGCTTAGTCTAATAGCCAGGCGGTCTTCCCGTGGCCGGGGCGACTTTTTGACCATGGACCACCTCAAAC
>CAYRFU010000258.1:5370-10838 GCA_964423525.1 uncultured Burkholderiales bacterium
CTTCTCACCAGCGAAGCCCGTGACGGTGACAGCGGGCTCGAAGACCGAGAGTCCCGTCTCGTTGGTCCAGCTCCAATTGGCTGTGAACACCTTGTCGGGCCCCAATCTCTCAACCGTCCTAACCACCACCGCTCCGGGAACATCCTGACCGTAGCCATCGCGCAATCGGATCTGGATCTCGATATCGCGAAGGTCCTGTTCAGTCTGGTTGCCGATGGTGCAAAGACCGGTCACATACTGAGGGGCCCCTAGCTGATTGAAAGCTCCAGAGGTGGTGGCGGTGAGTTTCTGCACCGAGACCTCGTCATCGGCGAAGCCAGCCGACATCAAAGCGAGCATTAGGAGACCGTAGAGGAGGTTTCTCATTCAACCCGTTTCTAGTTCCCTTGCTAGCTAGCCTCTTCGAGCCGGTCCAGCCTTTTGCGGATCTGTTCCCGAGACGGGCCAGTGCTGGCGGGTAGCGTGACCCCGGTCCAAGCTGGGGAGAATTTGCCGTCTTAGAAGAGTTCTAGCCTGACCTTGGAATAAGCCCCGGGTTGGAGACTCCTCGAACCATAGGTCTGTTTGGAGCCATCCTGATCGGGGTGGGCGCCATTGTCGGCGGGGGCTTCTTGGCGCTGGCCGGAGCGGCTTTCGAGGCCACCGGCCCTTCGGCCCTGGTGGCTTTCACTCTCAACGCCGTGATCGCGGTCATGACAGCTTTGAGCCTGGCGGAGCTTTCGACCATCTTTCCAGTCAGCGGGGGCCTCTACACCTTCGCCAAGAAGGTCCTCTCTATCCAGGCGGCCTTCGTGGTGGGATGGTTGGTGTGGTTTGCCTCCATCGTGGCAGCCGTGCTTTACGCCGTGGGCTTTGCCGTTTACACGGCGGCAGCTCTAGCTTTACTGGTCGACGCTCCCGCCTGGCTAACGGAATACCCGGGAGAAACCGGGTTAGCCCTGTTAGCCACTGGCTACTACACCTGGGACCTCACCCGGCGCAAAGCGGGGGGAGGCCAGGGCGAAACCATCGGAAAAATGGTCGTCTTCGGCATTTTGATCGCTGGAGGCCTGTGGGCCCTTCCGAGTCTGCCCGTCCAGGAGCTGGGCGAGCGCCTGACCCCGTTCTTTCCCCACGGCGCCAGCGGTCTGTTCCAAGCCATGGGCTTCACCTTCATAGCTCTCCAGGGCTTTGACCTTATCGCGGCTGTGGCGGGAGAAGTGAAGGACCCGACCCGCAATTTACCCAGGGCTATGCTGTTCTCCCTGGGGGCGGCTTTGGCGGTCTATCTGCCTCTGCTCTTTCTGGTTTCGACTGTGGGTCTTGAGGCGGGGCAGTCGGTCGACACTTTGGGTCGCCAGCACCCCGAGACGGTGGTGGCCATCGCGGCCCGTCGTTTCATGGGAGAAACGGGGTTCTGGCTGGTGGTGGGGGCCGCCATTTTAGCCATGTTGAGCGCTCTTCAGGCCAACTTGTTGGCGGCTTCGCGGGTGGCTCAGGCGATGGCTCTGGACCGCACTCTCAGCCATCGTTTCGCCGAGGTGCATCCGGACTCAAAGATTCCGGTGAACGCCGTCCTCTTGAGCTCGGGAATCGTAGGTTGCCTGCTGATTGTGCTCTACGATGTTGGTAACGCCGGCTCAGCGGCCAGTTTGATCTTCTTACTGTCGTTTGCTTTGATTCACTGGATCTCGCTGCTGGCTCGACCCCGACTCGGTCAACGACCGGGCTCGTTCCGGGTTCCGTTCTATCCTTACCTCCAAGCTGTGGGAGCATTAGCCTGCGTGACTCTGGCTCTGTTTCAGGGCGTCCAGGTGCCGGCGGCCGGAGGCATCGCGCTAGCCTGGTTAGCAGTAGGGGCCTTCCTCTATGTGTCCCGCTTCGAACGGAGGGCCCGGGTGGTCGATGCGGCCGCTGAAGCCCTCGACCCCGACCTGCTGCGGATGCGAGGCCGAAGCCCTTTGGTCTTGGTGCCCATCGCCAACCCGGACAACGCTCGGGCTATGGTCAAAACGGCCACCGCGCTCTCCTCCCCTGAGGTGGGAAAGGTCCTACTCCTTTCGGTGGTCACCGCTCCCGAACGCCTCCAGGATACCCAGTCGATCCTGGCCCAGGCCCTGACCGTCAGTTTCGAGGCCGATCTCAACCCAGAGGCTTTGACGACCCGTGCCGAAGACCCCTGGAAAGAGATCGCCCGAGTGGCGGCTGAGCATCGTTGCGAAAGTCTGTTACTCGGTTTGACCCGACTCGACCACACTCGCACCAAGCTCGAGGAGTTGGTGAGTGCGGTCAGTAGCGACGTCATCATTTTAAGAGCCCCGACCGACTGGAAGCTGGACCGAGTGGAGCGAATTCTGGTCCCCGTCAGCGGCTTCGGGGTTCACGATGCTCTCAGGGCTCGTCTGCTTAGCAGCCTGAGCCGTAGCCGTCGCCTGGAGGTCACCTATCTCAAGGTTCTGGCAGCCGGGGAAGACAAAAATGAGGCCAGACGGCTCCTGAACAAGCTCGCCCTCGACGAGCATCCAGGAGAAAATCGCCTCGAGCTTGTAGCCGACCAACCCGTGCAGAAAGCGCTGGTGGAAAGGGCCCGCGAGGCCGATCTCATGGTCATGGGACTGCAGGCGACCGAAGGCCGAAACTTCCTGGGAGAGCTTCCACTGTCGGTGGCCCGCGCCACCGACACCGCTCTTTTGCTGCTGGGACATCACCGCCGACAGGGCAGCCAAAGAGGAGGGCGAAAGACTCTCAGTTGATGCGTTTTGTCCTGCTCTTTCTGGTCCTCCTCAGTCCGGCTTTGGCTCAGGTTCAGGTTCCCGAACTGGCCAAAGTGCCAGCTGCCGTGACGGGCCCAGAGAGAGCGCGATTAGGGGAACAACGCCGGCTTCTCTTGGACCAAAAATTCCGTTTGGCCGATCAGCTTTCTGCCCACAACCGGCGCTGTCAGAAAGTGGCCGACGGCAGTCCACGGGCGATCGAGTGTCAGCGCGAAAAACAGGCCCTGATGGAGAAAGTCGACCTTTATTCGAAAGAGGTGAGGGTCTTCAATCGGTTGGTCCTCCGCTCGGAGGTGGAGGCCCTCTCCAGCAAGGTCCAGGCCGCTCTCAGCCACTATCAAACAGGGATCCAGCGCGATCGGGAACGGTTGCAAAGGGAGCTCGAAAGGCTATCCAGCTCCCTTCAAGTCAGGCCCGCGTCGGAGGCAACCATTGAGGAGGGCCTGCTGGTTGACCAGCTCGTTTCGGCTCAAAGCCCCCTCTCGGGAGAGCCCTTTCAGGTTTTCGTGGCGGGAAGCGAACCACTGCCGTTGGAAGGAGCTCGCTTTGAGAGACTGTGGGCTCACGGTCGGGGAGCGAACCTGGCTCAGGTTTTGTTGAGGAAAGATCTCATCCAGGCTGAGGAAGTCCATCTGCTGGGGGGCGACCGAACGTTGGTGAACTCGGCCGGATTGGAGCAACTGGTCGGCCGGGTTAAGAAGCTGGTCGTCTGGCTCAGCCCTGGGGACTGTGTCCCGATGGGAAGCTCAGCCATTCTGCTGAGCGCCTACGGCCGAGCGCTTCCTCTGGAGGCAGTGGTGCAAGAGTTAACTCCGGCTGAAGGGGTGGAGTATCGCTACCTTCCAGGGCCCCCAATATCACGGACAGGAGCCCTCAGCCGAGGCAGAGAGGCTGGACACCTATTTGACCAACGTTAAACTCTGGCTTAGCTTTCAACCTCGATAACGATGTCGCCAATGCGGAGATGATCGAGATCGATGTCGAGGTCGACCTGGCTGGGGCCAGCCTGATGGCTCTGAGCATAGACCTCATAGAGCTCCCAGCCAGCGACAGGGTCCCAATCGTGCTCTCTGAGGTGGCTTTCGAAGGCGGGCCAGTGCTCGTCGAAGCTTTTCTCGCCGAACTGGGAGCGAACTTTCAAGTCGAGGCGCATCACTTCCCGAGCGGCCTCCGGGTCGGTGCAAAGTTGGGAGTAGGTGACCAAACGGGGCCAGGTGTCGACCCGGCCGTGTTGCTCAAGAAAACGGAAATGGTCAAAGGCCGTCCGAGGGTCTTCGAAGGCCTCCGGTAAACCCGACCAGGACGGGAGCTGCTCCACCCGCTCGGCCCACCTCGCCAACACTTGCTGGGTCTTGTCGGTGAGGGGGATTTCGCGCCGAGTCCGCTCACAGGCCTGCAACAACATCGAAGTCCGTTGGCCTAGCTCGGGCCAAGGGACTTCGGCCAGATGCTGGCTTCTTCTCTCTACCTCCTGACGTCGATAGAGCTGCTCTTTGAGGGAACGGATGGTCTGATAGTCGTCGCTTCGAGCCAGAGCTAACAGCTCATTGAGTCGATCTTCTAACTCCGGCTTGACGGTTACCGCCTGGGCCAACAGAGCCAAGCAGAGGAGGGTCTCGGGGCGAGCCTCATCGAGGAAGATACTGGTATTCACCGCCCCCTCTACCCGCGCCAACAGGTCAGGGCTTCGAGCCGGGAGGTCCACGAAGGCGGCGAAGGCTGGAAAGAAGCTTCCGTCGCCCCGGCTCACCCGTTCCAGGGTGCGGTCTTGAAGCTTGGCTCCGTCCAGGCGCAAAAACTGGCGAAAGAGAAACTCTTCAGGGGGTAGTCTCTCACCTTGGTAGAGAAATTTGTGACCACCTAACAGCGTAGGGTCTTGGTCCCTGAGATGAATGAGGCTCCGGAGATGGGCCGAGATCTCGAGCACGGTGTCGTCTTCACGGGGGTTCCCAAACCTCGAGAGCCGGGCGGATCAACCGACTGAGGAGGTAGGTCGTCTGCTCCGGGGTTGGGCGATAGCCGAACTCGATGACAGCCATCTCTAGCAGCCGAGCTTGGGCAGCTCCCACTTCCTCCTGAGGACCCTCCACCACAGTCGAGACCACCTCCCCGATTCGGTCTGGGTGGGAAGAGAATAAGGGTCGGTAAACGTCGGCCAGGGCCTCCTGAGAGCGGAACTGGTGAGGCAGGTAGTAGGTCAGTGTCTGCCACAAGCTGGGCCGATCGGCGAGCTCGGGAAAGGTGGTGGCCATCTTGGAGAGGACCTCGAGGCGGTCGCTAATGATCCAGTCGAGCACTCCCTCTCGGTAGGCACTCTCGGTGGTCTGCAAAAGCCGGTCGAGTTCACCACCGCGACGCTACCCTAAAAGAGAGCCGGGGCTTTTACAAATTCGTTACAGTCGCGGTAGGGGTGGCGGCCAGACACAGCTGAGCCTGAGCCAAAATGGAAAGAGCGATGTCAGCTGGCCCTTCGCAAGCCAGGTCGAGACCGGCGGGACTGTAGAAGGCCCGACTCTCAGGCTCGAGTCCGGCCTGGGCCAGATCGGTGAGCAGACTTTCGCGTCGAGACCGACTGCCGACACAAGCCAGGTAGCTGATGGGGCTTTCCCAAAGTTGATGGAGGTAAGCCAGATCGTTGCCGTAATGGTGGTTCATCACCACCGCACCGGTCCATCGGTCGAGCCGGAAGCTGCGACCCAGTTGGCGAGGGTCGAC
>CAYRFU010000259.1:0-10831 GCA_964423525.1 uncultured Burkholderiales bacterium
CCGGTCTGGCCCGCGCACCTCGATCCAACACAAACTGGGTGACCTGGGGGGATGCAGTTCCCCTTCCTCCAGGCGCAACGGGACGGGGCAGTAACAACACCACTCCCGGATGGTCTTCTTTTCACCCGACCAGGGAGTTCTCTCGGGCACCAACCAACGCCACCCTCGGCGCAGCCTCACGACAGTAAGACGCTGAACCTTGCAGGTTGCCGGTCTGATGACCACCTTCTCCCGGTCGGCTATCAGCCGATACTTTCCACTCTCAAGCAAAATCGCGTCGGGCCCTGTCGCCAGTCCGTGGTAAACCCCTCGGGCCAGCTCCCCGGTAAGGTTCTCCAGTTGTTCCGGCGGGAACGGCTTCCCGTTGAACTCGATAGCCAGGGCCTCGTCCCCGCTCCTCACCCGAATAAAGCCCGGACCCCGCCCCAGAGCGGCCTCGAGCAGATGAAGCACATAGTGACTCGGGTGAGCCAGGCGAGACTTCTTCAGCTTCGCTTCGGCCTGGCTAAAGTTGAGCGTGAAGCTTCCACTCGACTCGGCCTGTCCGGCCCGCCGAAACTGTTCGAGCAAAAGCTCCAGGTCACTCACCGGGTCGGCAGAGGCGTCTCGAGGATCTCCATCAACAACTCCAGGCGGGAGGGCCGGGTCAGCATCGGGATCAGGTTCGGCAGGCTGTAGTAATCCCCAGCGAAGGTAAAGGTTTGAATCGGGACCTTCTGCTCTCTCATGTCGCGCTCGATCCCTCCACTGGGGTGACCCACCTTCACCAGCACCACTTCCGGTTGAATGCCGAGCGCCTCAGCATAGTCTGGATAGGCGGTGGCAAAATAGGGAGAGGTGTTATCTTGCTCGTCGGTGACCAAAATGATCTGCTCGACCTTCTGCTCCCGCTTTTTCATCACCTCAAGGGGGGCTCCGATACTGGTCGAACCGGACGCGTTGATCCCTTTGAACGCCTTTTCCCAGGCCGACAGGCTCCGTCCCTCGGCCTTGATCGGATAGGGCAAAGAGTCGAAGGCGTAGACAAAGATCTCTTCGTCGGCGAGGTTGGAGATCATCGCTCCCAGCCTTTTGCCCACCTCGATGGCCGATTCCATCGAACTCGACTTATCGACCAGCAAAGCGGTCGGCCTGCGGATGCGACCCTTGCCTTCCAGCTGGGCTTCCGTGATGGCGTCGAGCTGGTCGCTTTCCACCCCCGCCGCCTCTCCCGCCACTTTGGCTTTGTAGGCCGACACCCGCTTGTCGCTTCGAGCCTTCTCAAGCTTGTCTTCGATCAGCTTTTTCACTTCACCGTGGTCGAAGGCTCCCCGCTTTCTCAGCGAGTTCAGGTTGTTGATCACTTCCCCCGGAGTCATGGCGTCGATAAGGGCCACCAGCACCGTAGGAGTCACGGCCTGAACGGCCCCCACGGCCACCGGATAGGGGATCTTATTCTCCACAATGACCTGGGCTTGCTCTAATGGTGTCTCGGCTTTGGCTAACATCTTCACTTTGTAAGCCAGGCTCTCTTCGGGCGGATCATCTTTAAACAGGATCCGGTCGGCCCGCTCGCTTGGTTTCACATGGAGAGTAGCATAGAGAGTCTTCATCGCTTTGCGGGCCCTCACCACAGCTCGGTCGAACTGGTCCGGCTTCTCTTCACGCTCCCGCAGATAGGCGGTGACGGCTGTCCTGGCTGACCGCGGCATCTTCTTAAGATTGGCCTTCATGAACTGGACCACTCGGGCCACTTGGTAGGGCGCCAACCGGCCCAACAGCACCGCCCCTGCCTCTCTATGGTCGGGGTTCTCGCTGACCATCAGATGGGCCACGAAGACTTCCTTATGATCTCGCACCTCGCCGTGTTTCTCATACCAGACAGCCAGGTGCCCATAAAAGACCGGGTCCAGCTCCAGCATCTCGCTGTGCACTTCTCCCACCTTCTCCAGTTCTCGGTGGGGGGTCGTCAGCAGACTGTTCAACATCTCCAGGCGCAGGTCGCGCTCCGTCGCTTGCATCCCCGTCCCTTCCCTGCTTTCCTCTTGACCCCCTCTGGCCCGGGCGGCCCGAGTCCCCTCGAGAAAGTCGCGACGTCCCCGCAAGTCCAAACCTGAACCCGGCCCCACCAGGCCCGGGAAGGTGCAAGTCTGCCCGCCCCACCGCCGCAAGTCCACCTGAACCCGGCCCCACCAAGCCCAGGCAGCCCAAGTCAACCTGAACCAACCCCACCAGGCCCAGGCAGTCCACCTGAACCGAACCCAGGCAGGCACGGCCACTGACCAGCAGACATCAAAGAAAAAGAAAAGGGTTGACACCAGCAAGATATTACCCTATACTTCGATGTAACGAATATTACCACGGGAAACGCAAATGTTTTACTCGACCATCGACACATACAGACACGTCAGCCTCGAATGCGGCGGCGTGCAAATGCCCGGCAAGCCGGGACGTAACCTATCGATGGCAGAGGTGTGGCGCTTGTAGTCAAACTACAATAATAGGACCGCCAAGCCCGCCCCTGCCGAGAGACCAGTGAGGCGGGCTTTTTGATTACCGAGGAGGCAAAAATGAACATCCACGTGCGCTTTGAAGGCAACAGCTTCGACCTCGAAGGGCGGGTCCTCAATCTGAATCTCGGCGCTAGCGACCGAGACATTACGGCTCACCTGGCCCGTTACCTGGAAGTTGACGTCGGTCGCTTCCGGCACTACGTCGTAGACCGGCGCCCAAACGGTGCCGTCATCGTTCGACCTGAAGCCGTCTACGGATAGCCCAGAACCGAACGAGTAACCCCCACCCGACAACCCCGTTTACCCACGGGCACCCTAAGCCCCCTATAAGTTTTAGCTTCGCGCCCCGACGCTGATGGCATACACACTTTGCTAGGAAAGCAGTGACTGAAAAGTCTTGAGGGTTCGAGTCCCTCCGGCGGAAACGCCGTGGCGGAATTGGTAGACGCGCTGATGTGAACAACGCCTTCACAACTTGCGCGAAGCGATTTTTGAGCGGGCGGCGCGCCCCAACCGCAAAAGCTTACATACGGAAACTCCGCCATCACGGAGGCGACACTTCGAAGGTTTTTCAGACTTGCGCGCTTCCCGCCATTTTTACCAGCCTGGACCCAAAGGGCAGGATGGCGCCGCATCGGGTTCGACTCCCGCTGCCCCGAACCACCGGGGCAGGCCGCCGGAGCGGGCGGCCCATCCTGGCAGGCCAAAAGAGAGGAGAGACGTTCTGAGAATCCGACAACCCATCACCCTGGGTCGGCGTTCTTTGGCTCATTTCCATACCCACAGTCGCTGGACCAGCACCTGGCAGTTAACCAGGCAACGCGAGCTCGTCCACCGACTGCACCGAGCCGACCGCCGACTCTTCCGCCGTCACTACCACTAAAAAGAAAGGAGGCAGTCCGATGACCACTACGGAGCGCGACATCCGAGTAGAAATGCTCAACAGTTTGCTCAGCACCCCCCACCGAAAGCTAGAGGACGTGGCTGAGATCCATCGCGACATGCTAGAACTCGACCCGATTTTCTACGGCCACCTGGCCGTCTGGTATCAGAAAGAAGGCGACGTTCGCGACCATCAGGAGGTTTTTATTGCTAACCTGCTCGCCAGCACCTTCCCCGAGCACCGCTCGGCCGGATACGTGTTGCTCCAGGCGCTGCCTCCCTACCAGGTAGCCCGCGTTATCGGCTTCATGAAGGCCCAACTGGGAACCATGCCCCGTTCAACCCGAACGGCGGTCACCCATTACCTGCGCCATCGAGAAGCCGATCCGCACCGCTTTGATAGGGCCGCTCTGCGGGGCCGCAAAGCCCTCAAGCGACTCTACGCGGGCCTCCATATCAAGCCCGACCAGCGAGCCGACGCGATTCTGTTCAAGCAGACCCCGCCGGTCGACAGCCTGGCTCACCAGGTCAAGCAGCTGGCCCGGGCTGAGACGGCCGAACACCAGGCTGAGACGATCCGGAAGTTCCGCATCCCTTACCCGGTGGCGGTTGGAGCTCTGCGCAAGCTGGAGCCGGTGGTGCTTGAGGCCCTGGTGGCCTCGATGAGCCCCGCCGAAGTGATCAACAGTCTCTGTTCGCTCAAGAGCCGAGGTGCTCTTGATGACCCGGCCGTTCGGGCCCGAGTCGATGAAAAACTCGAGGCGGCCCGCAGCGACAGACGGGTGTCGGCCTATAAGGCCACCGTGGCGGCCGAGGCCGGCCCGATCCATCAGGATCTGGCACGGCAGCTCGAGGCGATTACCGACGAGCAACTGAAAAACAAAGGTCGAATCCGTCGGCCCACGGCGCTCTTCGTCGACAAGTCGGCTTCTATGCAAGCCGCACTCGAAGTCGGAAAGCGTCTGGCCGCGATGATTTCGGCCATCGCAGAAACCGAGCTGGTGGTCTACGCCTTCGACCACAAGGCGATCCCGATCGTAGCCGAGGGTCAAACCGAAGCCGATTGGGCCCGCGCCTTCGAGGGCCTGACCGCCGACCATTGCACCAGTATCGGTGCTCCGGTGGAAGCGATGGCTCGGGCCGGCCAGAGCGTGGAGCAGATCATCCTGGTCACCGACGAGGGTGAGAACACTCAGCCTCTGTTCGTGCCGGCCTATAACCACTATCGTGACAAGATGGGCGTAGCGCCTGACGTTGTGATCGTCAAGGTGCAGGCCAGCAACTATCTGGAACAGCGGATTCGTCAGGCGCGAATCCCGGTGGAGACCTTCACCTTCACCGGCGACTACTACGCCCTGCCAAACCTGATTCCGATGCTGACCCGTCCTTCGCGGCTGGAGCTGTTGATGGAGATCCTCGAGACTCCCCTACCCAGCCGATAGCCACGAGAGGGTGAAAGCCCTCTCGTTTTTCTTTTTCGAAATGAGGGCGAGAAGGTGCTGACCCAGTTAGAGCGTCGGAGGATATCCGAAACCCGCCAGTAAATCCTCCAGATGGCTACCCACTTCACCACCTGCAACCGGGATTGTCCCGACGCCTGCACCCTCGAAGTCACCGTCGAAGACGGCCGGGCCACCAAACTCAAAGGCGCTCGTCACGATCCCGTCACCAAAGGATTTCTGTGTGAACGCACCAGCCGTTTCCTGGACCGTCAGTATGCTGACGACCGCATCACCACCCCGCTACTTCGAGGCGAGCCGATCGGCTGGGACCAAGCGCTCGACCTGGTAGCCGAAAAACTTTGCCACTACCGTGACACCTACGGGCCGGAATCGATCCTCAACTATCGCTCGGGAGGGTCGCTAGGAATCCTCAAACAGCTGACCGACTACTTCTTCGAGCAGTTCGGGCCCGTCAGCATCAAGCACGGCGACGTCTGCTCGGCAGCGGGAAAGTTCGCTCAGGAGGCCGACTTCGGACTCTCCGACAGCTCCGACCTGTTCGACCTGTACAACAGTAAGCTGATCCTGATCTGGGGCAAGAACGTTCACACTTCCAGTGCTCACCTAGTGCCGGTCTTGATGGAGGCCAAAAGACGAGGAGCACTCCTGGTGGGCATCGACCTGGTCCAGACCCGCATCGCTCGCCAGTGTGACCTCTTCGTGATGCCTCGCCCCGGCTCGGATTACAGCCTGGCTATGGGGATGGTGCGTTGGCTTGACGAGGCCGGACTGACCGACCCGGAGGCGGCCAGCTACTGCGACAACCTGGAGCAGTTCAAAGCCCTGGCCTACGCCAAGACGATAGACCAGTGGGCAGCCGAGTGCGACATCGAGCCCTCCCAACTGGTGGAACTGGCTCGACTCTACGGAGAGAACAGCCCGGCCTGTATCCAGGTGGGTTGGGGAATGGGCCGACGTCGCAACGGCGCTCGAACCGTCCGAGCCATCGATGGACTGGCCACTGTCACCGGCAACATGGGCATTCCAGGCGGAGGAAGCTCCTTCTACTTCCAACGCAAAGCCGCTTTCGACCTGGGCTTCATCCGAGGCCGCCAAGCCGCCCCCAGAACCTTTTCCGAGCCTCGCCTCGGTCCCGAATTGCTAGCCGCCGACCCACCCGTGAAGATGATCTGGATCTCAGCCGGCAACCCGGTCTCGATGTTGCCCGAATCACACTCCGTCAAAAAAGCCCTGGAGCAGATCGACTTCGTGGTGGTGGTCGACACCCACCCCACCGACACCACCGACCAGGCCGACCTGGTCCTCCCCACCCTGACCCTGCTCGAGGACGACGATATCCTTGGAGCCTACGGAAACCACTTCGTGCGCGAATCGCGCCCGGCAGTGCCTCCCCCGGGCCAGGCCCGCCACGAACTGTGGATTCTGCAGCAAGTGGCTGAACGAGTAGGACTGGGAGAGGCGATGAAGGGGACGCCACGCGACTGGAAGCGAAAGATTCTCCGTCCTGAACTCAGCCTGGAAGAGATGACCGAGGGCCCGGTGGCCAGCCCCTTCGCTACGAAGGTGTTGTTTGAGGGGCGTCGGTTTGCCACTCCCAACGGTAAAGCCCAACTCCTCACCGAGGCCGCCGACCCCCCGCCCCGGGTCAGCGCCGACTTACCTTACACCTTACTAGCCGTTTCTACCCCCAAGGCTCAATCTTCCCAGTGGTCGGTCGAGGTCCCGGAGCGCCCCGAGGTCACGGTTCACACCAGTTGCCCCGTAGCCGATGGCGAGGTGGGCTGGCTCGAGAACGAGCACGGCTCCTTCGAGGTGATGGTTCGCCACGACGGCGCCGTTCGACCCGATGTGGTGCTGATGGCCAAGGGAGGGATGATGCGCTACGGTTGGTGCTCCAACGCCCTGGTCAAAGCCGAGGAGACCGACCAGGGTGAAGGCGCGGCCTACTACGACCAACTGGTGCGACTCCGACCCAGGGGTCAGGGCCCCGAAGCCGAACAGGGCGAGTATGAAGCGTAGACTATTCATAACCTGGCTACTCGCGCTTCCTATGGCCGCCCTGGCCGAGGGGACCAAAACGGTTCGCCTCCGCATCTCGGGCATGACCTGACCCTCTGGTTGAGGGTCGCGGGTCACATCCGCCCTGATGCGCCTGGATGGCGTAGAAAACGCGAAAATGGATGGTCGAGACGTCGCTGAGGTGACGTATGACTCGACCAAGACTACCCCCCAAGACCTGATAGCCGCCTTTAACCAAGGCGACCATCGCTACAAAGCTGCCAAAGAGTAGCTTGGGCGTAGGGGTCGGGGGGAAAGTCTCTCCCGACCCCTCCCTCAGGTTAGCTCTCCATCGGGGGAGGAAAAGTGACCAAGATTTTGCTCTCGGGCAACTCGGTCAGCAAGCCAAGACGACGCCGTAGCGGCTTCAGCGAGCCTGGAAGCGAGGTTCGGTGATGGCCAATTCGAGTCGGTCCTGAAAAAGGACGAAGGAGAAATAGGCGTTGCTTCCGAGTTGAGAAATCAGGAGTCGTCGAATTTTCAGTTCGAGCGAGGCCGTCTCGGGATCGACCACTCCGCCGCAGCCAGTATCACCCAGGCTCGGCCTCTTGTCCAGGTTGGGGGTAAAGACCCAACCGTTCACTCCCTCGTCTTCGAATAGAGCTCTGCGAACCAGATAACTGGGAACATCGGGGGCGGCTTGGACTGGCATCATATTCAGGCAGAGGAACACCGCCAGCAGCACTTGAGCGACTCTCAACACTCCCCCAGTATAGCATAGCCTCCACCCTCAATCTCGCCACCCTTCAACTTGCAGCCTATCTCAGTCCTTCCAGTCCTGATGTCGAAGATGGGGTTCTCAGGTAAGAAACGGCTCGCCGCCAAATCTCCCGGAAGTTGTCGACCGTCTGCTCGCGCCACCATCGCTCTTGAGGGTCAAACAGGCCTCGATAGCGGTTCTCGATCGCTTCCCTTTTGCACTCAGACACGTCGGGATAAAAATGAAGTTGGCTCCGCTCTTTGAGCCGAAAGGCGGTCACGACTTTATCGTAAGTCGAATTCCCCAACGTTCCCACCTCGGCCGTGAAGGCAAGATGGACAGCCCCGTCATCGGTGGCCAGCCGAGTATTGTTGGAAAAATCCCCCAGGGAGTTGTCATAAAACCCGGGACTGTTTCGGCCGGTGTACTTGAGATAGCGACCCGACATTCCCCGCATAAAGTCCTGGGCGTGTTCTTCAGAGGAGGTGTTGATCATATGCAAAACCCCGCTCTCCCCCAGACCCGTGTGGATATCGAAGTGGATCACCCTGTCAGCGCCGGGGAGATGGGCCTGGAGAAGGTCTCGAATCGGCCCCAGTTGAGGGATATAGTCCTCGCCCGCGTAGAACGGTCCACGAGGGTCGAGGGTCTGTCCCTCGGCCATCGCCTTGACCACCCGTTGAACGTCAAAGCAGACCGAAAAAAGCGAGCCCACCAGGCCAGTTGCCACCCCGAGGAAGGTCCCGAGCCAGGTGTAAGCTGGGGGGCCCGTAACCTCCATGATCGGCCGCACCAGCTCGTACTCTCCATTGGGATAGTGGTCGAAACCGTCCGGATCCATCAGGTTGTTACGGTTGGGGTCGACGTTGAACTCGTCGTTGCGATAGTTATGCACGTGACCCCAGGGATTCACCGAATGAAGCATCACCAGAGTCGTTTTGGAAAGGTCAAGCCGGGCCAGATTCTCGCGGAAAAACAGTTCCTGCATAGCCGACCCGGTAGGACCTTCCGCGCCGTGGACCCCGGACGAAATCACCAACACATTCTCAGCCCTCTCGGTGGCCGGCAGCACCAGATAATCGACCGTAAGATCCGTGTCTGTCTGACTGGGAACATCGATCGCTCCCAGCACCCCGCCAGGATGGTTGCCGGCGAAGTGGGCGGCATAGTGACGAAAGCGGTCTCGGGCCACGAAATAATCGGATTGCCAAAGGCTCTCCGCCTCGCTAACATAACTCAGGTCGGGGGCCACAGGTCTCGTCACGCTAACAGTATCGAGCTTGGTCGGAGGGTGAGCGGGCCGGCTGGGCGTGGGTCGTGGCCGGCAGACCAAACTCGTAACCAGCATCGTGTCTCCTCCGGATGCTACAGTAGGCTGGTCGGAGACTCGGAACGTTACGTTCAGGTAAACCGTTCACGACATTGGGCCAGAAAGTCCTCAAAGCCGGGCGCCGCGTCCGGGACGGGCTCGACCGCACCGGGTTCGCCCATCCAGGTGCTGATGGTAGCCACCACCGAGTCTGCCAACTTCTGAGGATGGTAGCCTCCTTCCAACAGCCCCACCACCTTCCCCTGCGCCGGCACCTCGTAACTGGTAGCCAATACCCGTCGGGCCAGGCTTTGGAAGCCTTCAGTGGTAACCCTCATCCCGCCTAGAGGGTCGGCTCGGTGGCTATCGTATCCGGCTGACACCAGAATCAGATCCGGCTGATACTCCTTAATAATGGGGGCCACCACCCGGTCGTAAGCCATCAAGTGCTCGGCGTCTCCGCACCCGGCAGGCAAAGGTAGATTGTAGGTCAACCCCGCTCCCGGCCCCCTTCCCCTCTCATCAGGAGCGCCGGTTCCCGGATAGAACGGATACTGGTGCATCGAGACAAAACAGGTGTCGGGATCCTCGTAAAGACAATCCTGAGTGCCGTTACCGTGATGAACGTCCCAGTCGAAAATCAAAACCTTCCCCACTTCGCGACAGGCCCGAGCCACCAGAGCCATCGTCGAGAACAAGCAAAAACCCATCGGCCTATTAGGAGTGGCGTGGTGACCCGGCGGTCTGACGCAAGCAAAGCCGCGAGTCAGCTCGCCCTCGGCCACCTGCCGAGCCAGGTCGATAGCCGCCCCAACCGCCTCTCTCCCAACCCCGGGCGAGGCGGGAGAAACGAAGGTGTCGGGGTCGAGCCAACCTCCTCCGGCCTGGCCCATCTGCTCGATCTGGCCTACGTAGGCGGGAGGATGAAAGACCTGAAGCTCCTCGTCGGTGGCCGCTCGTAGAGGGATCTTCTCCGGACGGACCGGCCACTCCATCCCTTCGAAAGCCTTCAAGAGGGCCACATTCCGGAACGGATTCTCGACGTGGTCACCCGTGTCGTGGTCGGTGAATCGGGGCGAGGCGACCAGTCCGAACTTCACGCCACCCGCTCCTTTAACGAGGCCAACCAGACGTTCACCCCGTCGGTCAAGATCTTACAAAGGTCCTCGAGCTCATCTCCAGTCAACTCCGCGAAAGCCGGCACGGTGCCCTGAAAGCCACAACCCCAGAACAGCTCTTCGTGAATCTCGAAATAATCCTCACGGTAGCCGAGAAAATCGTGGTCGACCGAGCGACAGGTGTCGCCGAAAATGTTCCAACAATAGTAGAGAAAGCGACAATCGAGCTTGCCGGGCTTCTTACAAAAGGCCTGGAGCCGGTCGAGGTCGAGAGCCTCGTGGTCTTCACCCAGGGTGCAACTCTGAGTCTGAGCGTAGTCGAGGGCGTGGTGGCGCTCTTCAAAAATGCGAATCCGTTGCGACTCATCACAGACGACCCCGTCGAAGTCGTTACTGTAGTGAATGGCAAACCTCTCCCGGTCGCCGGCTCGAACGGGTAAAAGCCGGTAGTCCATCGCTTTCGGTTCGCTGGGAAGGACCAGCGTCCTCTGTTGCACGCTTCAAGCCCCCCAGTTTCCACCCACTCGGCGGAGCGTCCCCACACTGGAACCTCCCGCCAAGCCCCCCAGTTTCCGCCCACTCGGCGGAGCATGCTCCGTCACCACGCTGGAAACCCGCGCCAAGCCCCCCAGTTTCCGCCCACTCGACGGAGCGTGCTCCGTCCCCACGCTGGAACCTCCCGCCAAGCCCCCCAGTTTCCACCCACTCGGCGGAGCATGCTCACGCTGGAACCACGGGCCAAGCAGGCCGGGCCCTCTAATGCAGAGGGGACAATCCTGAGCCTTCACAAGCTGTCGCCACCGTAGAGC
>CAYRFU010000260.1:0-10680 GCA_964423525.1 uncultured Burkholderiales bacterium
GCCCCCGCTGTCGAGGGTCTTCCGGCCGGGGTCGCAGCTCCTGTCCGCGGCTTCCAGACGATTCAGGTCTTCCCGCATCAGACCGACGCCTTCACCCAGGGCCTCCTATTCGACAACGGCTTGCTTTATGAGAGCACTGGATTGCGCGGCCAGTCGGACCTGCGCCAGGTCGACCTCAGCACAGGATCGGTGCAACAGCGAACCGCTCTCCCCACCAACCTCTTCGGCGAAGGGTTAGCCCTGCGTCAGGGACGTCTCTATCTGGTTACTTTGGAAGGAAACGGCTTTATTTTCGACCAGACCACCTTTTCCCAGCTGGGAACTTTCCAAGTCGCTCCACCAGCTTGGGGGTTGGTCTATCGAGCCGATACCGACCAGTTTCTCCTGAGCGACGGCAGCGACCAGCTCCGAGTCCTCGACGGGAACAGCCTGGCCGTGGTGGCGACTGTGTCTGTGCGAGACGGACAGAGCCCCGTCACAAGCCTTAACGAACTTGAGTTGGTCAACGGTCTCCTCTACGCCAATCTCTTCGGGAGCGACCGTTTAGCGGCCATCGACCTGACTAATGGAGAGGTTCAGTTCTTTGTCGACCTGACCGGGATTCTTGACCGAGCGGCGGCGGGTTTGACCGGCGCTGACGTGCTTAACGGGATAGCTTTTGACGTGGTCGGGCAGCGGCTTTTTGTCACCGGCAAGAGGTGGCCAAGCTTGTTCCAGATCGTGGTTCGCTAGAAGTCGTAACCGAAGCTGTTCAGGTATCCCTTCACCAGAAAGACGGCGGTCAGGGCCCAGAGCACGATTAGAACCGTGAGAACTTTGCCTAGGGGAGTCAAGTGAGCCGCCGCCTCCCCGGGGGTCGTCTCCCCTCGGGCACTCTTAAGGGCGTGATCGATTCGTTCGTGGGTCGATAACTCCAAAGCCCGGTTGCTCGAGATCAGCTCGACAAATCTTTGGCCCATCACCAGTTGAGCCAGAGCCATCGGCATGATGGTAGCCACAAGAATGACGGCCATCGGGTAAAAGTTCACGTCCTCTACGCCTTGGCGAGCTTGGAGAATGGGGAGATAGATGGCGAAGTAGCCTAACCCAGCGCCAGCGAGCAACAGCAACAAAGCGCCCAATCGGCTTCCGTAGGCCTTTTCAAAGAGCGGACCGAGAATTCGATATCGGGCCTTCATCGTCGACCTCCGAGCACACGGAGCTGGCCCTCGAGGTCTTCCAGTTCCCGGCGCCAGAATGTGTGCGACTCGACATCGGGGTAGAGTCTGGCGAAGGCAGGGTCTCGCCGTCGCCTGGCCACCCAGGCAGCGTGACGAACGAACTTGAGCGCTCGGAGCGCTTCGATGAGATTCAGTTCGCGCCGGTCGAATGTTCGAAATCGCTGGTAGTTTTCCAGAAAAATCTCGCGTAGGGCTAGAGCATCGGGATCGCGGCCGGGGATCAGCATCCACAAGTCTTGGACGGCCGGCCCCATGGTGGTGTCATCAAAATCCACGAAGCTCGGTCCTTGGCTAGACCAGAGGATGTTGCCTCGGTGGAGGTCGCCATGGAGACGGAGTTCTCGGTAGCCACGAAAGAGGTTATCCACCCGCCCGATCAACTCCTTGACCAGGCGCTCGTAGCTCTGCCACAGAAGGTCCGGAACGACCCTTTCCTCCTCCAGGGCACGCAGGCTGGCCTGGCCCCAATCGGAGGGTCCGACCCTGGGCCGATGGCGGTGGTGAGCCTCTTCGCCGATGTTGTGCAATCTGGCCACCAACATTCCCAGGAGGCCCGCTTGTTCGGTCAGGATCTCGTCGGGCATGCGACCGTATTGGTGGGGGAAGATGCTAAAGAAGATCCCCTCCACCTCGCCCACCGTTTCGTCCCCGTCGAGCACCACTGGCGGTCGCACCGGAAAGTCCGCCTCGAACAGTTCATAGAGGAAGTCGTGCTCTTCTTCCAGGGCAGCCCGAGTCCAGCGACCGGGTCGGTAGAACTTGCCCACCCACCGGTCGCCATCGAGATCTTCGACTCCCACCACTCGGTTCTCCATCGAGTTCAGCCAACGGAGAGTAGGGGAGAGTTCGAGGTCAGCCTGGGCGAAGGCCTCGTGAATCTTGTCTGGGGTCAGTTGATAGAAATACTCGGTAGGTGAGGCCATAGACCTCACCGTTTGAGCATCTTGCGAAAAACCCTAGTCTTCCTTCTTGGGCTCAGGACGAGGGCCGTTAAGGCCTTCTTCTCTGAGGTAAGCGGCGATATAGGCATCGAGGTCGTTTCCGACCATCAGAGGCCTGCGGGCCGACTCGTATTCTTCGGTGGGGGTGGGCTCCTGGCTAACTTCCTTTTCGGGAGTCGGCTCGGTTTTGGGGTTGGTGGCGAGATAGCTTCTGGCTGGAGGGTTTGAATAGGACTGAATCATCTTGACCTCCAGGTATTTGATTGTCTAAGCTGCTTGGTTTTCTTCTGTTTCTGGTTCAGCCGGTTGGGTCGAAACATTTTCGACCGGTTGAGCCTCTTGGGGAGATTTTCGGAGAGCTTTGTAGAGTCCGACCCCGGCCAACACGACAGCTCCGCCGGCGGCACAGGCGCCCAGCAAGAGCGGGGTTCCTAGTAGAGCGGCGCTACCCGCAGCGGCGGCGAGCTTCAGCCCCGTGCGAACAACCCGGCCGGCCCGGGGAGATTTGGAAAGGTCGGCCGTGACGTTGCCGACGACGTTACTCACGGCGTTGACGCCAGAGGCGACGCCCAAGCCCACGGCTCCAGCCAGGACAACTCCGACCAGAGCCCAGCCGTTGGTCAGGCCAAAGGCGAGCGCTCCAGTCAGGGCACAGCCGAAGCCGGCGGCCATTCCGTTGTTGACCTCGGCCACCGATTCGGTGGTCAAGATAAAGTCGTCGACCAGGCTGTCAGCCACCAGGCCTTGGTCCCCCTCAGGGATGTCGGTGATATGCTTGTAATGGATGAGGTGTTCGTTTTTTACGGGAGTGACTTGCAAGGTTGACCTCCTACCGAGCAAGCTACGGGAGGACCCTGAAAGAATGCTTACAGATCAGTTGGAACTCTTCAGGGCTTTCCAAAAAAGACTCGAAAGACCCAGGAACATCAGACAGCCGAGGACCAGGCCGACGTGCTTGGGAGCGAGGGCAAACAGGCCGCCTAGCAGAATGAAGACCCCGAGTCCGGGCAGGGCCAACTCTCGGTAGGGGTTGCGGCAGTCGTCTCGAGAGACTTTCTTGGCTTGGGCCTCAGCTGTTCGAGCTACGTGCCGTTGGTCTTGCTTGGCGAGAGCTTCCTCGAGTCGATTTTCATAGAAGGGGATGTTGTATTTCGATCGAGGTTTCACGATATCTATACTATAGTATAAACTTCGAGTTGTTACAAGATGGCGAGGCTGCTGGGGGTGCTCCCGCTTACTTGGGTAGGATCTGCCAGCTCTCAGGGACCTTGCGGTGCAGGCGGGCGACCGTCCAGAGAGCAAGCAGGACACAGGCCACGCAGGCCAACGGCGAAAGCAGCCCGAGGCTGGGCTGAGCCAGGATGTCTCGAAGAGCAGCCAAGCTGATGACCGCCAGAGCGCCGTAAATGCCCATGAAGACACAGAGGCAGAGGGCTACCAGGGCGACGCTGGTGGTCTGCCGTAGCACTCCACCCAGGAGACTGCGAAAGGCCCTCGGGAGGCTCTTGAGGCGGTAACCGCAAGGGCAGAGGTTCACCTCATCTGGGTTCAGTTCGTGGCACTCGGGGCAGCGCACGCTAACGACCCTTCCAACGGCCGTGATAAAGCTTTCCAACGCATCGAGCCACCACCACACTCACATAGAACAGGAGAAAATAGGCTGGCAGTTCCCGCAGAACGGGCACGGTCAGGAAGTGTCGGCCAGCCCAACCGGCAATAGCCGGAAGAAGTAGGCTAGAGGCTTGAAAATACTCGCCTGGGCTGGCGCTGACTCTCTCCCAAACCTCGCGGGCGCGAAAGCCACCTGGTATATCGCCTTCTTCAGCGAAGCCAACTAAAGCGGCGGGAATACAAAGGAGGATCAGCAACGAGACCAAGAGGGCCCCGAGACCAGCCCCCCCAGCCCTGAAGATGCCGAAGGTGCTGCTGCCGAGGCCCTTCTCCTCAGCCATGAGAGAGGCGTAAATGTGGAGGTAGGATAGGGCCAAGACTGCTCCTGGGAGACAGGCGGCAAGGCAGTAGCCGGCTACCACGACAAAGACCCCAAAACCCTGGAAGAAATGGTCACTGGCGTTCTCCCAGCTGGGCATTTCGGGAGGATCTTTGTCTTCCATAGCAGCTGAGAGAACTTGGTGCAAGAATCCCATCGGAATCAAGAACACAATCGGGACGACCGAGAGGAGACCGCCTATGGTGAGTTTCTTGGCGGCTTGCTGGTCGGTAAAAGGGGAGTAGAGTTCCTTGCTCAGGTCGAAGGCCACGGTCTTTTAGTCGTTTCGGGAGGATCTCAGGCTTCCCCTTTGCAACCTAGCGTCGGACTAGCGGTTGCATATACAGGCGGCTATAGGTAAGCTCGAGGCTCGAGTCGAATTTTTGAGAGAAAGGGAACCGTTTGAGTCTAGGACCCGTTGAAATTGTTATCCTGGTGGCCATTGCTGCGGTTGTGTTCGGACCCTCGATGTTCGTGCGCGCCGGCAAATCGTTAGGCCAGGGAATCAAGAGCTTCAAATCAGCCGTCGACGATTCGAATGCTGACAAGGAAGACGAGACCGAGGAGGAAGAGGAACGCTGAGTGGTCCCAAAGACCAATCTATGACCTTCTTTGGTCATCTCGACGAGCTTCGCTCTCGCCTGATCTGGTCTCTTTATGCCTGGGTCGCGGCTTCTTGTGCTTGCTACTATTTCGTCCCGCAACTCCTGTCGGTTGTGCGCCAGCGATTCCTCGGTCCCGAGGTTCAGCTGATTTTCACCCGGCCCACCGAGGCCTTTATCGCTTATTTAAAAACGGCCATGGTGGCCGGAGTTTTTCTGGCCTCTCCCATCTTAGCCTATCAGGTTTTGATGTTCGTCGTTCCCGGTTTGGAGGCCCACGAAAAGAAATGGCTCTTTCGTCTCATCCCGGTGTCGATCATTTTGTTCACGCTGGGTGCAACCTTTGCCTATTTCGTGGTCTTGCCGGTCACGATGCACTTTTTTCTGAGCTTCACCACCACGGACTTGAACGCACTCTTCTCGGTGGGAGACTTGCTAGGGTTTGTGACGGGGGTGCTCCTGCTCTGTGGCGTGGCTTTCCAGCTCCCCATGGTGTTGTTCTTCGTGGCTCAGATCGGCTTGATCTCCTCGCGTCAGCTCCGCGACGGGCGCAAGTTTGCCATCTTTGCCTCCTTTTTGATTGCGGCCGTGGCCACTCCCACCCCGGACGCCTTTACCATGTCGGTGGTGGCTCTGCCGATTTGGCTACTGTTTGAAATCAGTGTGATTTTGATTCGAATTACGGGTAAATAGAAACTGGAGGTCTTAAAATGGACTATTTAATGGCGTTTCCCCTCGGGCCGACTGAGCTTATCGTTCTTCTCGTGCTGGCGGTGCTAGTGTTCGGCCCTAGGCGCTTGCCCGAGTTGGGCGAAGCGGTCGGCAAGAGCATCAAGAGCTTTAAGAAAGCCACCAATACCGACGACGGCACCAAGTCTAAGGACGAAGGCGACAAAGCCTGACCGTTTCTTTCGAACAAGAGGGTTGTGTAACTCGGGCCATCCTGGGGGGGGACCTCGACCTGGCCACTAGCCCGAGGTTGCGCCAGGAACTCGAACCGATTCTTGAAGCTCGCGACTCCCAACTGATTCTAGACCTCTCTTCTGTCTCCCACGTGGATTCCTCAGGGCTTGGCACCCTGGTGTCTATTCACAAAGCTCTCGACGGCCGACTGGCTCTGGTCAGTGGTCCTTCCCAATTCACCCGTGTGGCTGAACTGACCGGCCTGACCCAACTCTTCCACCTTTTCGCCGATCTTCCGTCGGCTCAAGCCTTCCTGACGAGTGACTACGGGTCCTAATCATCCGTACGGGAGAGATGGTAGGTCAGGATCGCGAGTTCGTGAGTCAGGTCGACGTTGCGGATAACGGCCTCAGACTTTGAGGCGAGGGGCCGACCTGTAAAGTTTAGAATAGCCTTCACCCCACTCTCCCGGAGTAGTTGAGCGGTTTCTTCGGCGGCCGGCGGAGGCACGGCCATGATACCAAGGTCGACTCCCAGGGGTTGGGGGAGTTCGGCCACATCTTGAATAGTGACCCCACCCAGCTGCTTTCCGACCTTGTCAGAATCGGCGTCAAAGATATGCACAATGGAAAAACCCCAGCGAGCAAAGCCAGGGAAGTTTCCTAGCGCCGAACCAAGGTTGCCAGCCCCCACCAGAGCGACCCGGTGTTCCCGGTCAAGTTGCATGATCGAGCTGATCCGGTTGAGCAGGTGCTCGACCGGGTAGCCCAGGCCTTGTATGCCGAATTCGCCGAAATAGGAGAGGTCCTTGCGGAATTGGGACGCTTTGATACCAGCCCGCGAGGCGACCTCCCCGGAGCTGACAATAGAGATACCAGCCTTGTGCAGCTCCGCCAGGCAACGAAAGTAAAGGGGAAGTCGAGCCACGGTCGGCTCCGGGATCTTGTCACGCTTATCCATGAAACATAGAAGGGAGGCTCTCCTTGGAGCCGGGTAAAGGTCCGGGCGGGTCGTTCGAACTGGTGCTGGGTCTTTCCTTTTCGAGCTCCTGAGAGAGGGAGAACGGGCGCGTTCGATGACTGTTCCCCCTGAAAACTAGGAATCTATCAGCCTTTGCAGGAAGGAATGGCACGGATCCGATAGAGTGGCTTTTTCCGAGAACACAAAATACAAAGATTGTCTCGACCGGCCGGCGCTTCCTAGGAGCCGCTCTTGCGATCCAGGCGCCCGCTAATTTGACTAAGGAAGGTGAACAACTATGCCGCCCAAGAAAGACAGCAAGAAGTCCACGGCTAAGAAAAAAGACACTGGTAAGAAGAAGGCTGCTGCCAAAAAGACGACCACGAAAGCTGCGGCAACCGAGAAGTCAGCAGCTGCCAAGAAAAAGACGACGACTGCCAAGTCGACCAGTAAGAAAAAAGCAGCGCTACGCAAAAAAGGCACCCCCGTCAAAGAGATGTAGCTGGGCGCAAACCGAAATGTTCGAGCCTCCCCATCGGGAGGCTCTTTCTATTGGCCCCGAATCAAGACCAGTGGAGTCATTTCTCCGGCGTTGCCTTGGGGGTTGGGCTTGAGGGCCTCGACCACCTCGTCGTGACGTTCGGGAGCGGTGAGGTGGAGGACGTCGACTTTGCCCAGGTCGTTAGCGTCGACAATGGTCGCATCGATGCCCGTTTTGGCTTTGATGGCTTGGACCAGTTCGTCCCCCCGGGCGGGGCCCATGACGACGTGTTTGTCGAAGGGGGGTAGAGTGCCCGTGCAGTCATCGATAGTGGCAACCGAACGACCCGCCAGGCGATAGAACTCGCCCGGTTTCCCCATCAGCTTACCCACCACTCCAGCCACGATAGCGACCAACATTTTGACGGTTCCGACCTCTCGGAAAGCCATCTCAAGCGCGTAGACCGATGACATCGAGGAGTCCATCGCAAACAGTTTGTTGAGACGAGATGCTAGAAAGCCGGGCTTAATATCCTCACAATAAACGATGCGGCCCTGACAAATAGCCACCACGCTCTCAGCCACGGCAACCATGTCACCGGGTTTGGCCAAGTCTTGGATACGCTCCGCGATCAGTTCAACCAGGTCGTCTCCCGGTCGCAGCAGAGAAGTCTTGAGGGGGATGACCCGGTCGTTCTCGGCGATGGTTTTTGGAGAATCTTCCTCGGGAGGCTCAGCGGGAAGATCTTCAACGACCCGAAAGCTGTTGTAATCTAGAACCAGTTCTTCTCTTTGATAGGCCATGGCGTTACGACCGTAATACTTGTAAGTACAGTCGATGCGAAACTTGTCGAAGCGTTCCAGCTCGACTCGAATATCGGGGGCCGAAAGCCAGATTTCGATATAGGTCTCAAGGCGCTGACCGGGCTTGATAATGCAGGATTCCCAGTAGCCATCACTCCTCGGAACTTCAGGATTGATCCATCGACACACCGGCTGCAGGGGGCTGTAGAGATTGCCCGCTGGCTGAAGGGTGACACCGGCGTCGATGACGAGAGCTTGTTGGCGACCCGTGTTGGTCATAGGTAAACCCATTCTAAGGCAAGCGTGAGACTCGTCGGCGAAGAAGATGGAACGTTCACCGATTTGGTCGGTGCGCAATCGGACTTTACAGTCCCCCACCTTCTTCCCCCAGGCTTCAAGTGCGACGTAACCTACCACTAATGGGGTGAGTGCGAGAACTAAGGACATTGGCCCTCCGGAAGGAAGCGGCCCAAGACAGGGCAAATATTTCAGCATAGTTTAATCAAAAAATTTCCCAATCCTCCCTACGAAAGGCCGCATGCCCCAACTCTTCGCCAGCCAGAGCTCACGATTCTTTGCCGTGCGCGAGCCCGGCAGTTTGCGGCTTTATAAAGGACCTGCTTTGGAGCTGCGTCATCGGGTCAACGATAAGTTGGCCGGCAAGCTGGTTCGTCTGGGCAACAACGGAGACGCTTTCTTCCGCAATGCCCAAAACGTCTACCGCCTCAAGCGCGAACCGAATGTTAAGGCCCAGCGGCCCCGAGTTTTGGCTCATCTCGATGGCAGTCGAGAAGGGGGGATTCTGGGGGGCTTCGCAGTCAACGCCGACGGTCGAGAATTCTGCTATGAGCAAGTCTTGCCGGCCAAGCGGACCGGCTCGACGCTCCTGGGTCTGTTGGGCAAGCAGCCTGAGAAGGTGAAGGTCACCCAGCGCAGTCTAGTCCTTTGTAACAGCATTTCGGGACAGAGCGTCACCTTCTATGAAGCCGTGGTGGACCCCGGCAAGATGGCCAGTTTTCGCTGGGCCATTTCTCCCACTTTCGGCTTCTTGGTTGTGGCTGAGTCAGACACTAGGGGCGAGACCGTGTGCCGTTTGATCGATGTGATCGATGAGTCTGTCTGCAGCGAGTTCGTGATAGGCGTGGAGAGAATCGACTCTCTGCGCGTGACCGACAACGGCACCGTTATGATGGAAGTCCGAGTGCCGGGTCAAGAACGCCTCGTGCTCTGGACTTATAGCCAGGATCGCTATCTGGTAGCTCTTCCCGTCGGTTGCAACGTTCATCATTTCGATCACAAGCGAATCGTTCTAGCCTCGGAAGATCGCCGTTTTTTGATCGTCAAAGCCTACGACGACACCGTCGAGGCCAACATCGACCTGGGCCCCCTGTTGGAGTTCAACCTCGATTTTCTGCCCCATTTCACTCCTAAAGGAGGGATAGAGTTGGCCACCTTCGAGTCGGGGCGTTTTCGGGTCCATCACACCGATGTCGAAACCCTCCCGATCGATGCCAGTCGTTGGAAGATGCTCCAAGAACAACGACGCCTGGAAGAAGAGCAGCAAATGTTAGAACAGGCCACGGCCGCTCAAAAACAGGATGAGGAAAGGCTTCAGTATCTGCGCCGCAGTCGCGCTCTCGAAGACTCCATCAAGACAAGCCTCGACGCTCCCACCATCAAGCCCTCGGAGCCGACCCCAACGCCCAACCGGCTAGAATTGGACTTGCCGGGTCAGGTTGAGCCGACACCGGACCGCCTGGAGCCGCCCGGTCGTCTAAGACCCCCTGTTAGTCCGGCTCCTCCTGCCCGGCTTGATGTCGGGGCCAAGACTCGCCCGATCCCTTCCAAGCTTGAGGTGAAGCCGACCCTCGGCAAAAAGAAGGCAGGCGATTCCCTCGCGGTCGAGGCGACGCGCTCACTGCAGCCTGCCTTTGAGCAGCCTACTCTAGCGGCGCGCGAAAGAACTCTTGCTCAGAACCCTACGGTGGCCAACGAGGCTCCCACTTTGCTCGACCCGGCCAAGGTGGAACCGGCTGACCTCGGCACACTTTCCCAGCAGGACATCGAGCAAAGTTTGGAAGCTTTACGGATGCATTATATCGCCGGCGAGTTGAAGCGAGAAGACTATTACCGCAAGAAGAAAGAGCTGGAAGACCTCAAAGGCCGAGGGGAAGCACCGCAATCCGACCCGACACCGTCCTCCTCAGGAATGATGGAGAGCAAGCGGATCGAGCTCGGTGGACCTTGAGCCCCAGCTAGAAAGAACCCCCTCCGGTCCCACTCTGCAACCTGCTGTCGAGGCTGGTTGGGACTCTCGCCAGGGATCGTTACTGTGGTGGCTACCGCCTCTTGGGCTGGCGGCTTTGGTGCTGTACCTGGCTCCCTGGCTCGACCGGGAGGTCGAACTCCTTTTGGTCGCCTGGACCTTGATGGCGTGCCTGGTTGTCCACGAGTTGGGCCACGCTTGGATGGCTCGGCTGGAGGGGGATGATACCGCTCACAGAGCTGGCCGGCTCGACCCCAGCCCCCTCGCTCACTTTGACCCGGTGGGGTCCTTTCTGACTCCCTTAGTGACGGGAGGGCTGACCTGGTTGGTGGGCTCTGGCTTGGTAGTGGGGTGGGCCAAGCCGATTCCGGTGGTCCCGGCTCACTTTCAAAGCCCCCGCAGCAGCCCCTTCAGAGTGGCCTTGGCCGGGCCGTTGGCGAACCTGGCTCTGCTCTATCTCACCATGGTGGGCACCACCTTCTTGATCTTGATTCGAGGTGTCAACGAGTTGGCG
>CAYRFU010000261.1:0-10662 GCA_964423525.1 uncultured Burkholderiales bacterium
CGGCGCAGTCAGGTTGGCTGGGAGGCAGAATACCGAATTCGCCAGGCCAAAGCCACTACGGGCGGTCCTTCCCAGGTCGAGGTTCTTAACTCGCTCGACACTGTCGACCACCGTATCCCCGAAAGCAGCACCCCGGGGCTCGCTATGCTGATAGATCGCATCTCCGATGCGTACAGAGGTCCGGTCGACCCAGTTGACGGCCCTCCGGAGGGGGCCTGGGGTTGAGCTATCTGGCTGGGGTCTTTGTCCGCGAGCTGCGTTCAAGAACGGGATTCCTATCCTAAATCAGAGTAGCGTAGCAACCCGCTGCATCCTTTACTTACTGAGCCCCTCTGAAACTTCGCTGAAACGGCCGCACTGCAACCAGGTGAGAGCGCCACCACAATGTTTACAACCCTGTTACATCTACCAGAAATAAATTAGAACCGACCGACAATCGTGAAGCATGATGCTGGCACAGGAGGATCACACCAATGCAAAACACACTCTCAAGCTCCAGCACCGCAGCCCAAGCGGCTAAGCCTCAGGGCCCCATCAACACCAACGCCAACGCGCCTACCGGAAAGGCCACCCAAAACGGGAACGCCAACAGCGCGGAGGTCGATCTCTCTGTCGAAATGGTGGACCTTAAGAGCGAGGAGATTGAAGCTCGTGACAATTTTGACCAGGGTTTGAAAGCTTTCGCCAGTGGCGAACCGGACGCCCTCGACGAAGCTGAAGAGGTCGACGCCCCCGTTTCTAATCAAGACCTCATTTCCGGCCTCTATGATGACGTGTTGGGGCGCGAGGGAGACGAAGCCGGAGTTGAATTCTGGACCAAACAGCTCGACGACGGCACCATGACCTTTGACCAGGTCCAGAGAGCCTTTCGCAAATCGACCGAAAGAAGCTCAGACGGTGTCGTGAAAGTGGCCCTTATCGACGCTTTCGACGGCAATGAGCACCCTGACTCTTCTTACTATGACTCTGGTCGCTCTCACGGGGGAGACATGGAAGACGTTCTGGCCGACCAGGGAGTCGAGTTTGACCGCTTCGAGGTCACCACCGAGGAAGGTGGAAGCACCAGCATCGGCCAGTTGGCCGACCAGCTCGACAACGTTATCGCCGCTCTTGAGGAAGGCACCGACTACGACGCCGTCAACCTTTCTTGGGGCGCCCATCTGGTAGAAGGCGAAGATGTGACGCGACTGCAAGAGAGCATCCAGTATATTCAGGATGAATGGGGAATCCCCGTCTCCGTGGCGGCCGGCAATGAGACCTGGATGATGAATAGCCTGGCTGAGACTTCCCTCTTTGAAGTGGAGAACACCTACTATGGTTCGGACAGCGTCGCTCCCAACTCGGCTGACGGCAACATTCGGGCCGAAGGAAACTGGACTTCTGACGCGACGGCACTGCTTTCTGCCCGCGCTGCCATCCTCGAGGAGGGAGGCTTCTCTAACAACGAACTCCAGGAGTTCCTCGAGCTTCAAGCCTCTTATGAGGGTGGCAAAAGGTGCGTAGCGCACGGCCTGCAGGAATCCTGCTCTCGCCAACGCTTGAAGTCGGTCGCCTCGCCGGCTTCATTGTGCTCTCAAAGCGATCCTGAGTTCTTTTTTCAAATGGCAACGAGGTCCCAGCCCCCTCAAAGACTCTACGCTTCTGGAGCGTCAATATCGGGGTGATTCCGCCCTCGTGGGCAGGTCCTCCGGGGCCGAATAGCTGTCGAACCAACCCCAAGACTCCCAGGCCCGGCGAGCGAGGTCGGCCACCGCATAGGAGTTCCCTCCTTCCCGCTCGGGATAGAAGTAGTCACTATACTCAGTTCTCCCGTCAGAATGGGTGGTGCTCACACGCGTGCGAGGGATAGCCCCCGAACTGATTTCGTCAGGCCCGAATTCGATAGTACCGTCCTCACCGTTAGCCGACCAACCTTGGAGCTGTCCATCTTGGAGGATAGGATGCCACTGAACCGACCCGACCGAGTTGGTAGTCAGGTCCGTGTCCTCAACGTTGGAAGTCACTCGGCTTCCACTCCTGGTGGTGTTGGAAGTGGAGGCGTCAGCGAAAAGAAACTCCGGTGAGAAGACGGGCCCATCCAACTCTTGCTCGTTGTTGGACCCAGCCCCAATCACCCTGAAGCCCTGACCCCGGGCATCATCAATGAAATCCCAAAGGTTGAGAAGATCCCCCACTTCCTCTGGGCTATGAAAGGCGTCTGGGGGAAGCTCACCGTCGGGAAAATGCTCTCTCAGGAGGGCCGGGTCCTCTGCAGCCTTCGCGATACGGGCTCCGAGCTCATAGCGCTGATCGGCCAGGTTATCGGGAGTCAGCTCAAGACCGAATTGGCGACCGATCGTCTCTATCGAACGGTCCGCTCCGAAGCTCATACTAAGAGCCGAGCCCTCCGGAAGCGCTTGGAATCCGAACACGTTGAAGCCGTTGGTCGCGTATCGCCGCGCAATCATACCTCCGTGAGAATAGTCGCTCTGGCCATCTTGATCGGCGTCCCGGTCTTTGCGAAAATCATCGAGAACCATCACGGAAGGCCGGTCAGCATCGACCGTCTCGGGAACGATCATCGTTCGGGGTTGGTCAACGCTCTGGCCCGGATGAACGATGAGCGAGCCATCCTCCCCTGAGTTGGGAAATTGAGATGGTTCGTTCGGCTCCGCCTGGTGGCTTCGGAGCATCTGTTGGTAGCTTGAGTCAGTAGGCTCAGACTCAACCCGCATCACTGGGTCTGAGGACGCGGAGCTGCCGTCTTCGGAATAGGCTGCCTCGAGAGCCGTGGCTAACTCCTGGGAATCGCCTCCCTCAACGGTATCGGGTTCCGGCCCCTCCCGAGTCGTCGAACTTCTAAAGGTATCCAACGACCGTTGGCGGTCCGTGTCCGGCGCCGGCTCTGGATGGCTCGGCTTGGGGTGGATGGCCTTAGGTTTCGGTGGAGCGGCACCGACCGATGATGTAGACGGGGTTGCGAGAGCTTGAGACATGGGCGTTCCTTCTTATCGAGAATTGCTACCCTCTCAGGCTACCCCTTCGTTTTTGAGGATTTCTTTGAAAGCTGCCGGTTTTCGTTACGTCTTGGTTGTCTCTGGAAAGCTGAAATTTACAAGCCCACAATAAATCTGTTACACCTCAGCAACAATCATGCCGAAAATTTTCATATGCCTGTGCCATACTATAGATGCACACTACTCCAAACGTTGCGCCCCGGAAGGTTTCTTCCGGGGCGTTTCTACGTACTGACCTTTTAAGACTCATTTGGGGGTGGAGCCTACAGTTTCCCGGTGAAAGTCTCCCAGAATCATTTCCCAACGCCCCTAGTCACTTCTCGCCAGGCCAGCGAGCCAGGTGAAAAACCCACGGACCAGGCCCTCCTATTTACCAGAAGTCAGGGACAACTCGAGCGGGTCAAGATCGTTTCCCAACCGACCAACCCGCCCCGGCTCATAGTGCTTGACGGCGGTAGCGACCCGCGCTATCTGGTCTACCAACAGAAGGAGCTCGTGGTAGTCGACCGCGACGGCGAAGAGCAGTGCCGGCTAGCCAGACCGCCCGGACTCAAGAGGGCCCACTACCATCAAGCGTCAGACCAGATCCTTTTGCACACGAGCAGCGGCCTTCAAAGCCACCACCCCGGGAGTGGCCAGTTGCTTCACCAAGTGAACCCGAACGAACTCGACTCCGTCGTCTACACCAACGGACCTCAGCCCGCGGCCTATCACAATGGTGAGGTCACGATCTTCAGCCACGAGCTTGAGCCGTTGACTCGATGCCATCCCACTTTCTGTCCTGAAAAGCTTGAGCTTCTGGAAGACGGCTCCCTCGTCTTGGTGGGAGCGCACGACCTCCAATTGGTCGGTCCCGAGGGCGAAAGCAAAGTCCGCCTCGAGGGGCGATTTCGCCAGACTCGAATCAAAGACGGCCAGCTTCATGCCCTGAAAGATGAAACTCATTGGCTACGGATGGATTGCGCCAGCGGTGACAGTCGGCTGGTCGATCTTGGCAGCAAGAATGAGGACCTTGAGGTGATCGACTGTGACCGAGTCCTCGTTCCAGAGCACCACGATTATACCCGAAGCACCTTTCGGATCGTGTCAGCTGAAGAAGGCCAGACGGGAAAGTTCGATCTCGCAGGCAGCAATCTCACCACGCTGGTATCGCCTGACGGGGAGCAAGCCTTTATTCAATGTCGCCAGTGGCACGACAAGCCCGCCAAACAGACCCTCTATCGAATCGACTTGAAAGCTGACGACCAGCTGGGTTGGCTGGGCGCTCTGGCCGACCGAGTCGGACTGAGCCGCGGACCAGAAATCGTTTACCAGGAAGATTCCGAGAAAGCCTCGCGGATCGCCTTGTTGGAGTCTGGCCAGTTGGCGGTTGCCGGGCCTGACCACGTTAACGTGCTAAGCCCCGACGGTCAGGTTCAGGAGCGCTACTCGGGGCTCCAGGAAATGATTGAACAACGGGACACAAAGCTAGCCCAAAAAGGGCCCGCGACCTTAGAGGATGAGCTTCGTCGCACCGAAGGGTGGCCTGAGTTCGTGTCCCTGGAGGGAGCTTTGCACCAGAGAGGCGGTTACCGAACGGCTAACGGACTGGAGTTCCGGCCTCAATCTCAAGCGCCCCTGGAGGCCTATCGCGAAATGGGCTATTCCCGAGAGGGCCTTTCTGAGCTTGTGACCCGGGCCAGCCTCAAGCCCGGGGGGCGACATTCGGCCTCTTTTCCGGCCCCAGCTCGCGGACAAGTGGAAGTCGTTGGAGATTGGGAAGGCGACGTTGTGATAGCCACCAGCGAAGTCGATGGTCAGGTCCTGAAGACCAAAATGTTCCTGGAGGATTTTGCCGAAGTTCAAGCTGTAGCGGCTCTTCGTGCGGGCTCGCGACTGCTGGTGGCAGTCGGCGATCAACCGGGTCAGGTCTACCTTTTCGAGCACGGTCGTTCCAGTCGACCCATCCACCGTTTTCGATTTGACGAGCCCGTGCACGGCTTCGAGGTCAGCCAGGCCGGCAACTTACTAGCCTACTCAGATTCCGGAACCATCCTATGCTGGCAGATGGACGAACATCTGGTAGGGGGTGCTGAACCCTCTACCGCAGCCAGCTCGGTGGCCAACCTCGATGTCCTTGAAAGCACCTTGAGAGTGGGGGATTTCGAAGTGGAAATCCAAGACTGAGGGCGCTTCCTAGAAGAAAGCGGCCGGAAAAACGGCCGCTACTGGTCCTCTCGCCAGAGAGAGAGTTTAAACTTCTTAAGTTTCGGTGGCAGCACCACGTCGACTTTGGTCTGCGCTTGGACATCCAGGGCCACCAGGCAATGGGGTTGGATGATGCCGTCCGAGAAGCTTCCGTCCTCCTGCACGAGCTGAAAAGGAAGGGGGCCTCGTTTACCAGACACTAGCGAAACAGTCACCGCGCGTGGGGTCAGGTTCTCAAAGACTGTTTGGCTGTATGAGCCTGCAGTTTCGTTTTCGAGTTCCATCTCGAAAACCCGATCCTTAACTTTCACTGATCGCTCCAATCCGTTGCTCGCAAAGTTGTGGTCAGATTCTTGCTCGGCAGAGGAAGGCCTTCCCGGTTCGGTTGGAATCGCTCAGGACCGAATCTCGAGAATAACCAGAGTGGCGTTATCCCCGTCCTGGCGCACGGCCTGGGTCAACATGGGCTCCAGCAAGTCCTCAGCCGGACGGGCTTTGGTCAGATAATCGGCCAAAGTGACCTGGTCTAGTCCCCGTCCTGGGCTTGACACTCCATCTGACATAATGGCGTAGCGGTCTCCCGGGCGGAATTTGCCTTTGCGAACCTCCACCTGAGTATTGCCGATCAGTCCGAAAGAGCGAGTTAACTGGAAGGCATCCCGGCGGCCCACCGCTTCATCGAGAGTCATCTCTCCTTTGGCCAGAGCAAGGCCCACCGGCGTGTGATCGATGGTCAAAGCTTTGAGATGACCTCTGCGTAAACGATAAACCCGACTATCGCCAACATGAAAGACGAGCAGCAATTCGGGTGGCAAAAGAGCGATTCCGGCGACGGTGGTGCCGGCCTGCTTGCGCTTAGCTCTCTTCAAAACCGTCTGAAGGCGCTTCAAAGCGGCTCCCAGACCACCATGAAGACGTTTCTCGAAGTCGGAATGGCGCATGCTGTAATAATCCTCAGTCAACTCGCTGAGCACCGTCTGGCTGGCCAAAGCCCCCCCTTCGTAGGAGCCCATCCCGTCAGCCACTGCGGCCAACACCCCAACTCTTTGAATCCAGGGGTTGTCGGTATCGATTCTGAGAGAAAGCTGCCGTTTCTGACCAACTTTGTCCCCCACACAGAAATGGTCATCGTTCTTGTCTCGAACCCCCGGCGAACTCGCCCCCGCGATCAGAATACGCACCCTTCCCATTATGGCGGCCAGGCCGCGGTTCCCTCCCCACCGACCGGAAGCCTGGAAACATTCTGTTCATAATCTGCTCATACCCGAGGGCTATAACGAGAGCTGGTTCAACCCGGGGGGGGGAGCTGCTCGTGCAATTCTCGTTTCCCACAAATTTAGCCGTCGGCTTGTAATGGCCGACCGAGCGGAGTAGACCACCTTGACGATAACCCAGCCGGGCGCCCGCCCGCAGACCAACCGACCCGAGATCGCCTGGACCAGAGATCTGGAAGAATGGATCAGTAGTCCGGCCGTAGCCGACGACGAGGTGATGGTCATCACCGATTCGGTTGGCGAGACCACGGCTCTCGATCGAGCTACAGGAGAACCACTATGGCACTATCGCCAGAGTTCGGGCAGAGCGATGGCCCCGATCCTCGTTCCGGAGGGGCCAGTCTTGACCCGTTCCCGAGAGAGAACCACCGCCCTCGACCGAGAAAGCGGCCAAGAACTGTGGAGCCACCTGACGGCCCCCAAGGTTAGCGCCCCTATCTTGGGCGACCAGGGCCGTCTCGACCCAGAGACCGGCAAAACTTTGTGGAGCGCTGCCGCCAACTACGGCTTTGTGGCCTCCGGCGATAAAGTACTCTGCTTCGATTCAGCGGGAGAGCGTAGTGTCGAGGTGGGCTGCCACGATATCGCCTCAGGAGAAAAGCGATGGAGTTTTCGAGACAGCGGGGTCAGCCTGATCGATCACCGTTCTGACCGACTCACCTTTATGGCTCAAAAATATCAAGACCAGGGTTTTACCACGGCTCTCATCTCGCGCGACGAACAGTCGGGCCGGGTGCTCTGGCACCATCAATTCGAAGGTTCTTCCCTGGGCCCCGTCGAGACCTCACCCGACGGCTCGAAACTGGTGGCTATCGAGCGGCTGGAAGACTCTAGCTCGAGCAATCTTTTGGTGCTCGATTCCCGAACAGGGGAACCTCTTTGGAGCGTCCCTAGCGAAGCTCCAGCCAGACCGCCTTCGGAGAGAACGGCGAACTGTTTCTGACTTTCACCAAGTATCACCCGGAGAGCGGAGAGTCAGCCAGCTACCTTCATCGCCTCGATCTCGAGACCGGCAAGACTCTCTGGAGCGAAAGCGCCCCCCGACCTCGGGTCATGCAAGCCCTTTCGACAGGAGATCTGGTGACCGCTTCGAGCGTCAACGGTGACCGGGGAGCTGAGACGGAGATCGCCCTACGTCAGGCCGATTCCGGAGAGGTCCTTTGGAGTCACACCTTCCGTGCCAACCTGGGCGCTCTGGTGATCGGAGCCGAGGATCAGATTCACGTGCTGGAGAGAAACTGCACTCTCGCCGTGCTCAATCCGAGCGGCGAGCTCGTGAGCGAGTTCCACACCGGTCACAGCTTGCTTCTCCATCCTGAAGCCAGCCCAGAAGGACAAATCTTCGTGACCGACCATGAAGGTCGCGCTTTCGCCCTCCAAACCGGCCCCGCCGGCGAGCTGCCCCAAACCCGTCAGCGTGGGGCTGTCTACACTCCTCAACCGTGGACCTATCATATCAACCTGGGCGAGTGCGACCACGGAGTTTATTGCGACTGGGATGGAGACGGAATCTACACACCGGGAAACGACCCTGTCTTACTGCTCGATCGAGACCGGGACGGTCAGCCAGGCTCAGACGATCGCCTCGGCGGTCTGACTGATTTGGCGGCCGCCGACTCGGACGGAGATGGCCTCTTGACGGGCGACGAGCTGACCAACTTTCGTCTCTGGTACGACTGGGACGGAGACGGACAGCTCTCGGCCGAGGATACGGTCGCTCCCTTGGTCGGTGACGGCTTCGATAAGGGGAAAATCGAGGTCGACACGGCCAAGATGGCTCTGGCCTCAGGCGGCTTTTGCGATCACTGATCGGGCTCGCTGGCGGAGCTTGCTGGTGAACTCAGCGAAAGGCATCGGAAGAACCAGCAGCTCCCCCGGCACCTGGCGGGGCTCGAAGTCGAAGTAGAGAACCGGAAGATCGGGCCAGAACTTAGCCGCTTCCTGAGCCAACTCAGGTCCGGTCAGAGGATTCATCTCGACCTGGCTGAGCATCAAACCCAGGTCGGGATGACTGGCGATCATCTGCAACGCTTCTCCGGCGTCACGAGCCACCAGCACACGAAACCCCTCGGCCTCCAGCAGATATTCCAGCTTGCCCCGAACGCCTGCTTCGCTATGAGTGATTAAAACCTTGGGATTCATTTCTACCTCCAGAATTCATTATAGGAAAGTCCTCCTAGAGGCGCTGTAATCCCGTTCACATCACTCAAAGAAAGAGGTGAAGAAGCTCTTACCGGTTTCATAGAGCGAGCGGCCAGGCTTAGCACCGTCCCGATAGGCTTCTTGGAAAGCCTCTGTATAGTAGGTCTTCAAGCCTTTTCCAAAGCGCTCCGCCGCATTCTCGCCGTCAGCTCGGGCCGCTTCCACTGCCTTATCGGTTTCGGGAGACAGGCTGGGGGGCTGGAGCCCAGGGTCAGTCAGGATGGAACAGGCCATCAGTCCCGAGCCAGCGACACCGAGCAACAACCCGAGAGCAGTACCGATACCCGAAGCTCCCACCAGAGCTCCGGCCGCGGCCCCGGCCAAGCCGAGACTGGGAATCACGTAGGTGGGAATGGAGAGCCCCCAGTCGGCTTTGTTTCCGAATTGGTTGGCCCCCATCGCTTTGGGGAGGCCTGCCGCCAAGATACCCGGTGTTCGCAAGACCGCGTTGCCCACCCCAAAAACTCGTTCACAGACTTTGCCGGGACGGAACTTGATGTACTCATCCTCGTTTTCGGGGCCGTTGTTGCCCCTTACCGGCGCTGAGGTATCCGGGGATCCCGTGGCTGCCATTGTTCTAGGGAAAAGACCCCGTTGCGTTGTAATCATTCTTCCTCCAGGTTGGAGCATTGGGACGACCCAACAGTAAGGTGCCCTCCTTGAAGAACCCTTACAATTTACATCGGGTTCACCACCCGGCCAGGGCGCCTTCCCAAAATAGAGTCTATGGAAAGACTCCATCCTCTACCAGGAGACCGTTCCCCCCGAGGCCTGTACACGGCCCGGCCGGAAGGACGTCGAGTCATCCGCGAAAGCGAGCAACAGGATCAGCTCGAGTTCCATCATCCGGTTGAACGAGTGACCGTCGCCGACGACGGAACAACCGCTGTCTTGTTGGCAGGCGAGGGAGGTCGGAGCCACCTGGTGGTCGACCGCAACGGAGACCGAGCAGAACTCGACCTGGACCTCTCTCTAAAGGCCCTCGACCTGGACTCGTCGGGAGAACAACTGGCTTACTCTCGCCACAACAAAGTTTTTGTGCGAGACCAGCACGGGGAGCGGGAGCTCACCCGAACCCCTCGTTACATCGAGCGACTGGAATACCTAGAGGACGACCGACTCTTGATTCAGTCTCACGCTAGCGGCTGGGGGGTGGCTCACATCCCCACCTATTACCTATGCCAGCCCGATGGAAGCACCAGCCAGATCGAGGATGTCGACCAGGCCGAAGCCCTGGGGGAAGCGGTATGGCAGCCCTTGTGCCACACTTACCAACGCCTCTTTCCGGGCCTTGACGAGGCCACCGCCAGAGACTTTGCTGAAAGGTTCGGTTACGCCCTTCCCAACACCCGGTTGCTCTCCCCCGAGCAGGACCGAGTGGTTTTCAATTCAGGCAACGAGGTCTTCTCGGGCTCACTTCCCGACGGGAAGCTCAAGCGGGTCGGTGAAGGCAAACTCCAGTCCGTGTTCTGGGGTGGTGAGCAGGTCGCCGTAGCTTTCGAGACCCGGCTTGAGATACCAGGGAGAGCTGTTCTCCCTTATCGCGTTCACCAGGCCAGTTGGAAGAACGGAGTCCTGATGGCTCAAGCCCATGACGGCACCGAGGACACCGTCTTCGCCTGGAAAGGCGACCGCTTCTTTCCCGTCTCTCGAGGCCGATTTCAAAAGTGGATCGGCGACAAGATGCTGATCGAGCGAGAGGGGCGCGAAGCTCTTTGTGAACCCGTTCCTTTGGAGCCAGACCAGGCTCTCGACTATCTGATCGGCCCGGTTGATCTGGCCACCACTTTGACCCTGGATGAGGAAATGTTAGAAGTTGACGGTCACCATGTCCTGATTCAGGATTGATTCAGACCCAGAAAGTAGCTTGCCCCTGTGAGAGTAAAAGAGTTTAGCCCAAACCCAAAAACCCAGACCCCTTCCCCGCGCCCCCAGCCCCAAGACGTAGTCACCGTGAAGGACACCTTCGTGCAACGCGGAGCCGGCACTCTAGCAGCTGCCCT
>CAYRFU010000262.1:0-10558 GCA_964423525.1 uncultured Burkholderiales bacterium
CTCTCGCCGGCCGCCCAAGAGCAGCTGCTGTCTATCTTCGAGGAGCTCCAGGCTAGTGGCTTCACCTTCCGCAAGTGTCGCCATCCCAGAGAATACCGAAATTACCAGGAGAAAGTCGACCTGACTCCTGAAACAGCAGTGCAGCAACTCGGCCGGGACTTGATCGCCCACGGGCCTCCCGGAGAATCTAGCTGGAGCAGTCTTGGAAAAACCCAGCCTCGCTATGAAGCTTTGCCTCTGGAAGACTTGACCGACGTCAAGGTGCTAGACGCCCTCTACGGTCACGGTGACCCCGGTCAACTGGATGAGCCCGAGCTGGCTCAGGAGCTTTTCGGCCTAGAGAGCGAAGGTTTTCAGATCTATCATACCGAGCGAGCAACCGACTACGCCAGCTCGGTGACCGACGATGGGGCTGGCAGCGTCAGGAAAAGAAAGGTGGGGGCTTTCGGTGCTTTGAGCCGCCGGGTGGAACTTTGCAGGAACGGTTTGAGGCCGTTCAGCAACTCAAGACCCTGGAGTCTGAGAAGCCTCTTAGCCGGGCGGGCTGGAACCTGAGCCAGCTTCTGCCCCTCCGGAGTCCCGAGGAGACGTTGACGGAACTGGTCGAGGAATTCAGACCTCTGCGAGGGCAACTCCCTCAGCATGTCGCTACCGAAGCGATGGCCTACTTTCGCCACCAACTCCCAGCTCAGTGCGTCGATCATCGGGACCTCGAATCGCGCCAGGCTCAGCTGATTTCGGTAGCCAAACTAGCCACCAGCTTCGAAGATGTGGTGCCGGCCTTTGAGGCTATCGAGCCTAATTTGAGTCCCGAGAATTTTGGACAGAAGGTGGACCTGTTGGCCCATCTGGTCGAGGGCTACGAGGGTCTCCCCCTCGAGGAGCTCTCGGTCGTCCGGCGACGGTCGCCTCTCAGTCAAGCCACCCAGGATTTCACTTTCATTCTCAGAAACCGCCGTCCCGGCCAGACTCTTGGCGAAGGTGTGGAGGAGATTCTCGAATGTCATCAGGCCCTGGTCGAGCATTTCGGATACCAGGGGAGCCGAGAGGCCTATCGCCGTTTTCAGAAGTCCGACCAGGACGACCTCGGCACCTATCTCGCTTCGCTTCGACAGGTATGCCGTTCCTTAAATCGGGCCCGCAGCGGCGTCGAGATCCCGCAACCTCCTCCGAGTGCCTCGCTTGAGGTCGAAGAAACCCCCACACAGCGCGACCTTCAAGCTGTGCTTTGTCATCGACTTCCCGACCAGGGGGTGGTCGAGTCGGCTGCCACGTTGGCTCGCTTTTACGAGACGATCGGAACCCGGGTCGATGCCAACCAGACCAGGCCCCTGTTGGGGGTCTTCCACGCCCGCATCGAGCGGGGTCACTACCAGCAACCCTATTCAGACGCGGTTGAAGCCTTCGTAACCGAGCAGATAGCCTGTCTCGACGGGCTGGCTCGAGCGGGTCACTCGGGGCTGAGTGAGGATTACGCCTGTCTTCTCGGCCACCGTACACCCGGCCTGACCTTAAGAGAGGAGGCCCGGATGTTGGCAACCCTTCATACCACCCTCACTGGTCAGGAGTCTCCCGGGGTGGTTCGAGGGCTTTATCAGCGATTGAGTGAGGAACATCAATCTGGAGCCTTCGGAGAAAGAAGCCTCCAGGAGACCTACTCCCAACTCTTGGCCGCCCTGGTGCTCACCGAAAGCAAAGCCAAGTCGTTCGCCATCATTCGGGCTGGGGGAGATTTCTTGTCGGAGAATTCTGAAGCCTTGGAGGCTCTCTTGCTGAGCGGCGACCGAGCCAGCGCCCTCGAGATCGTGCAAGCGGGCCAAGCCCAGCAGACAGAACTCCGTATCGAGGAAGACGAAATCTTTATCGGAGATTTTCGCCTCGAGGTTGAGGATTGGTAAAAAAAAGAGGGCCGAAGCCCTCATCACCACGCTTGCTATTTTGCCCGTTTCCGAAGGAGTTGACCTCGGAATAACCCTATCTTAAGACATCGGCAAAGAACCCGCCGTGGGCCAGACCACATTGTGAACCGTTTCACACGAAAGGTCTTTCGCGAGGAGCCTGGCGGCGCGACCAGAATGCTGGGCGATGCCCAGCCATACTATTCTCGAGAAGTTGAACCCCCAGCAGCGTGAGGCGGTGGTCACTACTGAAGGGCCTGTCCTGATTCTAGCTGGTGCTGGTAGCGGAAAGACCCGTGTCTTAACCCACCGAATTGCTTATCTACTCGAGCAGGGCAAAGCCCATCGGGGCCAGATCTTGGCCGTCACTTTCACCAACAAAGCGGCCGCCGAAATGAAAGAAAGGGTGGCTCAGTTGTGTGGGCCCGGACGGTTCCGAGACCTGGGCACCTTCCATTCGGTCTGCGCCCGCTGGCTCAGGAGTGAGGCTGAAAAAGTGGGATTGGTGTCGTCGTTCGTGATCTACGCTACGGCTGAGCAGCTCTTGTTGATGAAACAGGTCCTGACTGATATGGGTCGCGACTTGAAGAAGTTTACCCCTCGCAGCTTTCTTTCTCATATCAGCGGCTGGAAGAATCGGATGATTACGCCCGCTCAGGCAGCCGCCCAGGCGCGCCAGATTTACGAAGAAGATCTGGCCGAGGCTTACCGGCTCTACCAAAAAAAACTGGTCGAGAATCAGGCTGTCGATTTCGATGACATCCTCACTCGAGCGGTCGATCTTCTTCGCGACCACCCTGACGTGCTCAGCCGTTTTCAAGAACGGATTCGCTACATTATGATCGATGAGTACCAGGATGTGAATCCGGTCCAATACGAGCTGGTCCGACTGTTGGCGGGTTCTCGACGAAACCTTTGCGCAGTTGGCGATGACGACCAGAGCATCTACGCCTTTCGGGGGGCCGATGTGTCGATTCTGCTGCGCTTTGAGAAGGACTTTCCCGAAGCCAAAGTGATCAAGCTTGAGCAGAACTACCGCTCGACCAAATGGATCCTTCAGGCTGCCAACCAGGTGGTGGCCCATAACACCGGTAGGAAGTCCAAAGCTCTTTGGACTGACCGGGAAGGGGGCGAAAAGCTCAGCTATTTTAAAGCCGCCGACGGGCGGGATGAGGCCCGCTACATCGCTCGCACCCTCAAAGACCTGAAGAGTGTTCATTCCTACCGTCACGGTGATTTCGTGATCCTCTACCGAACTAATGCTCAGTCTCGCCTCCTGGAAGAGGGTCTGATCCAAGCTTCTCTACCTTACAAAATCGTTGGCGGGCTCCGCTTTTTCGAACGAAAAGAGATCAAAGACGTTCTGGCCTATCTTCAGATTCTCGAGAATCCCGCCGATTCGCTGGCCCTACGGCGCCTCATCAACGCTCCCGCGCGGGGAGTGGGCAACACCTCCCTTTCTCGCCTGGTGGACTACGCCGAGAGCCACGGCTTGAGTCTTTACGAATCGCTCCGTTGTAGCGAGCAGATCAAACTCCCCGGCAAAGCTAGAAAAAACATTGCTAGCCTGGTCGAATGGTTGGATCGACTCCAGGCTCAGGCTGGCCAGCTTCCGGTCACCGAGATCGTCATGAAAGTGATGCATGAGACCGGATACGTCAAATCGTTGGAGGAAGAGAACACGGTCGAAGCCCAAGCTCGCCTCGAAAACCTGGATGAATTGGTGAACGTCACGGGCGAATACGATCGCAACGCCGACGAGCCCAGCTTGGGAGGGTTTCTCGCCGATGTGGCCCTGTTATCCGACCAGGATACCTACGAGGACCAGTCTGACACCGTCACCATGATGACCCTCCACGCAGCCAAAGGGTTGGAATTTCCGGTGGTGTTTCTGGCTGGGCTTGAAGAGGAGACGTTCCCTCATATCCGCTGCCTCGATGACCCCGACCAGATGGAGGAAGAAAGGCGTCTGTGTTACGTGGGTCTGACCCGGGCCATGGACCAGCTCTATCTTTCCAGTGCCAACAGTCGGATGATACGAGGCATGACAGTCCCCCGCAAAGCCTCTCGGTTTCTCCAGGAGATCCCCGAGCAAACTCTGTCTACCAAAGGGCTCCGTTGGGAGCCAGAGGAGCCCCCGGCCATCGGGTCGAGTCAGTGGCGTGGTTGGGGGCAGTCTTCTCAGGCCTCGAAGGTTCGAACCTACCGAGGCCAGCAAGCCGCTCAGAGAGTCGGCCCCTCAGGCAGAAAGTCGGGCCCTACGTCGGCTTTTAGTGAGGGCGATCGGGTGGTCCACAAAACTTTCGGCGAGGGTACCGTCGTCAAGGCAAAAAAAGACATTGTTACAGTGGATTTCGACAAAGGCCTGCAGAAGATGCTCAAGCAAGACTTTCTGAAGGCTCTAGCCAGTGATAGCCAACCTTTGCGACGACTCGAAATCGGGGACCGAGTCCAGCACGCGCGCTACGGTGCTGGGATCGTTAAGAGCGCCGAGCCGGAAACGGTGACCGTCATTTTTCCTGGGATCACTGTCAGTATGACCCACGCCGAGGCTTCTCGCTAGGGCGGGTCCTTCAGTTCTAGAATTTGCTCTCTGCTGATAAAGGAGGTCGGGGGGAACGCCTTCGAAGGGAACGCCTATGAAGACCATCGCCATGATTCTGGCTGGGGGGGAGGGGAGCCGTCTGACGGTCCTCTCTGAGCAGAGAGCCAAGCCGGCCGTCCCTTTCGCTGGAAAGTTTCGTATTATCGACTTCACCCTGAGCAACTGCGTCAACAGCGGCATTCATACCGTGGGGGTCTTGACCCAATACCGACCTCATAGCCTCAACGAACATATCGGAATCGGGAAACCCTGGGGCCTGGATAGAAGTAGGGGAGGAGTCCGTTTGTTACCTCCCTATCACGGACGGGGCCAGCAGCGCTGGTTTGCCGGCACCGCCGACGCCATCTACCAGAATCTGGCCTTTATTCGAGATCATTCGGCTGAAGCCGTTCTGATTCTGTCAGGCGACCATATCTACAAGATGGACTACCAGAAGATGGTAGAGACCCACCAGCAATCTGAGGCCGATCTGACCGTGGCCATCATGGAGGTGCCGATCGAGGAAGCGTTCCGATTTGGCATCATGAAAGTCGACGAAAGGAACCGGATTGTTGAGTTTTACGAAAAACCGAAAGATCCCAGCAAGGGCAACCTGGCCTCGCTCGGGATTTACATTTTCGACGCTCGCGCCCTGGCCGAGCATCTCACGGCCGGCATCGAGAAGCACAGCGACCTCGATTTCGGAAAGCACGTTATTCCAGCTATGATCGAGGCCGGGGCCCGGGTTTTTGCTCACCGCTTTGCCGGCTACTGGGTCGATGTCGGAACCATCGACTCCTACTGGGCCACCAATCTCGACCTCGCTAAGCAAAGTGCCGCTCTTGACCTCTACGGCGACCGCTGGCCGATTCTGACTCGGTCTGAGGAAAGGCCGGCCGTCAAGGTCGGGCCTCAGGGCAGAATCGAAGGCTCACTGGTCTCTAACGGCTGTGTCATCAAAGGGCTAGTTCGCAACAGTGTCTTGAGCCCTGGGGTGCAAGTGAGCCCCGGCGCCGTCGTCGAGAACAGTGTGGTGATGAACGACACCTGGGTCGGTCCGGGAGCTCGCCTCGAGCGGGTGGTGATCGACAAAGAAGCGGTGATCGGTCCGGGCACGGTAGTAGGCACTGGCGACGATAAAGTGGCCAATCAAGAGTTCCCAGATAAGCTCACCTCTGGCATCTCGGTGGTGGGTAAAGGAGCGTTTATTCCAGCCGGGTTCTCGGTCGGCCGCAACGTCTTGATCAACAGTAACCGGGATGAGACTTTCTATCCCGAGGATGGAGTAGTGCCCGACGGGGCCACTGTATAACGATGAGTAGAGCTTTCGCAATGATCATGGCCGGAGGGCCGTGTGATAGTCTCAGTGTCTTGACCGACGTCCGGGCCGCTCCGGCTTTGCCATTTGGTGGCAAATTTCGCCTGATCGATTTTTCCCTCAGCAACTGCGTCAACAGCGACATCTTCAATGTGGCTGTGTTAACCCAATACCGACCTCACAGCCTCAACGACCATATCGGTACGGGCGCACCCTGGGACCTCGACCTTATCAAAGGCGGCTTGCGGGTTCTTCAGCCCTATCGGGGCGGGCCCCACGGCGATTGGCAACGAGGGACGGCCGACGCTGTTCGGCGAAACCTCGACTTCGTTCAGATGCAAAACGAAGAGCACGCTCTGGTGTTGGCGGGTGACCATGTTTATCTGATGGACTATCGGCCTATGCTGGCTCAACACGAACGAACAGGTGCCGACCTCACCGTGGCCTGTCGCCGAGTCAATCACCACGAGACCCACCGTTTTGGTATCATTTCGGCCAGCAGCGAAGGTCGCATTGTGGACTTCGAAGAGAAGCCTCGACGAACGCGGGAGAACATGGCCAGTATGGGGATTTACGTCTTCCGCAAGGAAGTTTTGTTCTCACTTCTCGATAACGACGACATGATCGACTTCGGCAAAGATGTTCTGCCAGCCATGGTCGAGAACGGTCACGACGTGCGGTCCTACACCTTTCCCGGCTACTGGGCTGACGTAGGAACGGTTCAGGCTTACTGGGAGGCTAACATGAGCCTGCTGGCCGAAGACCCTGCCCTCGACCTCTACGACACTCAGTGGGTCATTCACACCCGCAGTATGGAGAGGGCCCCCGTGAGGGTTGGGGCCTCGGCCAAAGTGGATGGGAATCTTCTCTCGAACGGTTGCCGAGTTGACGGCGTCGTAGAGCGAAGTATCCTCTCGCCCGGGGTTCACGTGTCTGAAGGGGCTTCGGTCGTGAATAGTATCATTTTGCACGATACCGTCATCGAGCCAGGCGCTGTGGTCGATAGCTGCATCGTCGACAAAAACTGCGTGATCGGTTCCGAGGCCCAGGTCGGGACGGGCGATGACAACAGTCCCAACAAGCTCATGCCCTCAGAGCTTAATACCGGTCTCACCCTGGTCGGCCGTGACAGTCAGGTGCCTGCCAAACTCCAGGTGGGGCGAAACGTCACTATCCATGCTGGCTCTGGTAGTGACGTTTTCAAGCGGCGCAAGAAGATCAAAAGCGGGGACACTGTCGGCGTTAGCTAAAGCCTACTGTTGGATGGTGAGAGAAAAGCAATTGCTGGTGGGTTTCGATGGCTCCCCTTCGTCCAACAAAAGAATTCGAAGTTGTTCAGCCATCCAGAGTTAACACTCTCGATAGGCGGTTCGATTTGACTCTATCAAGCTGCCTGACGCTGACAAGGCTGAGGGTCTTCATCTATCAAGAACCGATTCAAGTTTTCGTAGCTGCTTTGCAGATGATCCACCAAACTCTGCTTGTCAACCAGAGGTAAGAATGCGGCTTCGGCGGCGTTGAGATTCAGTCTTTGAAGCTGCTGCAAAGAGAGTCCGTTCTGGCGAGCCTGCTCAAGGTGCTCCTGGTTGAGAGTCACATCGAAGATAGCAGGGTCATCGGTGCTCAGAGAACAGGAGATTCCGTGATTGGTGTAGTGCTTGAGGGGATAGCCGCGTATCTGCTCGATGTTGAGCAGTGAGTTGCTGTGGGGGCACATTTCCAGGTGGATCTGTTCGTCTCGGATTCGATCCATAGTGGCTCGACTCTCTTTGGCTCGAACGCCGTGGCCGATGCGTTCGGCCTTGAGACAGTCGATAGCCCCCTCGATACTGTCAGGTCCCAAAGCCTCCCCGGCGTGGACAGTGACCCTCAGGCCGTTGTCCCGGGCGTAGGCAAAAACTTCGGTGAATTTCTCCGGGGGATGATGGATTTCGTCTCCGGCCAAATCTATGCCCACGATGCCTCGGTCGACGCGAGCCACCGCTTGGTGCACCACTTCCATCGCCGACTCTGCGGAGTAGCTTCGATTCAGGCTAACGATGAAATTTGCTTCGACATCAAAGTCGGCTTTCGCTTCTTCGATCCCAGCCAGCAAAGCATCCAAAACACTCCCCACATCCACCTGGTCTGGGCTCTTTAGCGGGTTCATTCGAAGCTCAACGTAGCGAACGTTCTCGCGGGCATTGTCCTCCACCGCCTCATAGGCCAGTCGTTGCAAAGAGTCCACGTCAGCGAACATGAAACGAAAGGGATCGAACTTAGCGAGGAACTCGAGCAGACCTTCGCCTGCTCTCATCGAAATTTTCTCTTTCAGCTCAGTGACTGTTTCCGCCGGCGGTTCAAGCCCTCGACGTTCGGCTTCCTCCAGGATGGTGGCGGGACGAACCGCTCCTTCGAGATGGAGATGGAGCTGAACTTTGGGCATCTCCTCCACCGCGCGCTGGAAGGTGTCAGGCGAGAGAAAGATGGCCTCTTCGGGAACGCTACCATCGAGTTTGGCTCCTCTCAGGTAGATAGGCGGGAGCGTCGCTCGGTCTTTAGCGGGGAATACAGCCATCGTGAAATCATTGGCTGAGTCTCCAAGATGATTGGTTGCCGCAAGATTAACAAGACGTCTTAACACCTCGTTTGTTTGTTAGACTCGTGGCCGGCCGATCTTAGCTCGTAAAGTTGGTCCTGGGCCCAATGGCTTCCGGAACATACCCGGCGCCTGATTCGCTCGGACTCCTTATCCGTAAAGAGCGAACTTGAATCCCTGAGCGGTCAGGCATCTGAGATAGTGGTCCTCAAGCCCTTTGCTCGGGAAGGGAACACGATGGCTAAAGAAGGCCAGGTTTTCGGTGGCGTCCTCCGGGGTGACCAGTTCCAGGTAGCACCCCTGCGAGGTCTCGAGTCGACTCGGACCGCATTCTGTCTTAAGCGTTACCCCGTCCACACCCCCGAGCCGCTCCGAAGCTCTTTGAACCTCGCTCTCGTCCGACAGAACTGCGACCAAATCGGCGTCTGAGTGGGCGCCGAACCGCCCCTGGGCCAATCCACCCACCAGGTAGGTCGCCCGAGGCGGGCTAGGGATGGCAGAAAGCGTTAAGCCCACCTCTCTCTCCAGATTCCGCAGATGGGAGAAAACCTCTGCGTCTGTGTAAGGCTCAGCCAGGTCTCGGCGCAATTTGCCGTCGAGACGCAGCGCATCCCAACCGCTGTCACACCCGTCGATCTGCCGAAGATAGTGATCCACATTAGCGGTCAGGATGACGTGACTCTCCGGAGCCAGCCCGGCCTGCCCCACCTTCTGCTGGGCCCCTCTCCAGTCTCGATCGGTTCGACTTGTGCGGATTCGGAAGTCCATGGTGAGAGTCTACCTGAGCGAAGTCACAGCAGCGTTAACAAGATCCTGGATCCGAGGAGTCCGGTCCTACACCGAGTGGAAGGTCGAGCTTGAGGTTCTTAGTGGTGGAACTGGCGCCGGCATCGGCGCCGTTGGTGGCGCCTATTGAGGCAACCAGGTCAAATAGACTCTCGCCCCTCCTGGTCGCCGAAAGCCTCGGGTTCTTACCTACCTGGCCTCCCACTCGACCCGCTTGACCACCTTGCCGGCCAGGCTTGAGGCGTAGTCGGCATTCAATTTGGCGCGGGCCGTCTCGTCTCCCTTCAAGTAGGCATCCAAGAACGCCACCGTGAGAATCTTCGAGATGCGCACCACATCCTCGGCCTCGGGAGTAGCCCGGGTCCATTTGCGACGCAGCCAGGCACTGGCTTCTGCCAGGTCGTCCCAGCCTTTGTGCCTTCGGCCAAGCTGGTAAAGAGTTCGGCCAGGCTCCCCGTGCCCGCCAAAGACCCGGAAGCTGCCGTTACCACTCGAAAAGCCGGAGGCTGGGGAGAAAGCGGGTTATGAAAGTCGGGGTTTCCGGACTGGGGCATCCCGTTTTAAGGATGGTTTCGAGGCCCTCTGGTAGCTTGCTTATAGCTAAAGTTCTGGAGGAACCCATGATCGGCACCAACATTCGACCCTTTTCTTCTCTCAGCGGCTGCTTCAGGAGCCAGCCCAGTGAATCGGCCTCTGAGCCCCCAGCGCAAGCCGCTGACCGTCCGGCCGAGGGGCCTGGCCCCACCGAAGATATCGTCTCGGTTCGCAAGCCGGCGTTCTTCGCCGCCGTCGGTGGAATCGTTGGTGCGGCTGGGGCGAGCTTGATAGGCCTGGCAACGGCCGCCACCGTGGGCCTGTTGCGGCCGGAGGGATGACAGGATTCTTATTGGCCAGCAAGTCTGCCCGCCAGAAGATCGGCCATCTCTTCACCAAGGGCGTCGAGTCGTTTAAAGAGTTCCAAAGCCAGCGACGCCTCAAAAAGGAAGCAGCCGCTCTGGAGGAATTGATGTTTCAGGAGCGCGTCAAAGAAAAGGCCGGTGAGATGGCTGAGGTTCGTTGGGCTCGTGAAGGCCAAAGCAAGACCAGTCTGTTGGCTGAGCAAATCTTCCAAAAACGAGTCGCCCAGGAGGCCCCCCCGCTGGTGGAGGCTCGCTTGACCGAAGAATTGCCAGGCATCGTCCGGCAAAGGGTCGACCAGGAAATCGAAGGACCTCGAGCCGTCGAGATTCAGGCCCAGGTCGACAGCGGGGTCGCCGAGAGAGTTGAGGCAGCCATCGCGGCCGGCACACCTGAAAAGCTCTGGCTAGCGGGGTGTCCAAGCTTGAACTGATGGAGTCTCTAGCCGGCTTGAAGCATTTGAACGGCTTGCTCGGGCAGATCGGCTTTCAGGTGAG
>CAYRFU010000263.1:0-2510 GCA_964423525.1 uncultured Burkholderiales bacterium
CCGGCATTCTTGTGTATCGAGGCCTTGTAGGGAGTTCACTGTTCGTTTGGGCTCCATCGAGAGCACGGCCCCGGTCTGCTGGGGAATCAAGCGGATGGTCTTGGACACTTCCACAGCCAGATCTCCGTGAACTCAGTGCCCTCCGCGTTAAAACCCTTCCTCCTCAACCCTAAGCTTTCAAGCCGAAAGCTCGGAGAACCCGGGTCCAGAAAGACCTGGGAAAGGTTGGGCGGACAGGATCGTCCCACCCCACCACCACACAACCGAGTAAACCAGCGCCCTGGTCGCGCAAGTCTTCCACAAAATGACCTTCAGGCGCCCCCCGAAAATTCCGTTTCGAGACCACCACAACCACCTCATCAACAGCCTGGGCAAAAACCAGCGAGTCGGGCCCGGCCGACATCGGCGAGGAATCGATCAACACCAGACGGAAGCGCTCTTTGAGATGAGTCAACAAAGCCTTGACCTGGTCAGCCGTCAGACTCTCAACAGCTTTGGCGCGGTCAGGCCCCACCGGCAGGAAGAAAAACTCGGGAGCCAGTTCCAAAGGGGTGGGCTGATGCTGCCCTCGCAAGAACCCGGCTAACCCCAGCTCGTTGTGAAGCCCAAAAATGCCACTCACGGTGGGGCGGCGCAGATCACCGTCGACCACCACCGTCTTAACCCCAACCTGGGCCAGCAGAGACCCCAGCTGCAGCGTGAGCGACGATTTACCTTCTCCCGGCCAAGCGCTGGTGACCAGCACACTTCGAGTGCCTTTCTCAAGGTGTAAGAGCACCCGCGCGACCAGACCCTCGACCGCCCTCTGAACACGCCCGTCTTTCTGAAAGATTTCAGAGAACGGGTCGCGCCCGACCTTCAAGCCGGCACTGGCCGCTTGTTCCTGCCGCTCCAGGCCGTTGGACACCGCTTAGAAGAACAGGCCCCGGGCCAACCAGATCAAATTGAAAAGATTGTTGCCCCCGAACAGTCCGCCTTGACGATCCGCCCTCACCGGCACGTAAACCAGGTCACCGTCATTGATAGCGACCTGGACGGACTCTCCTTCACTGTCACTGTCGCGAAAGAAGTCCTCAAGGTTGTAGATCTCTTTCTTGTCGCGACCTTCGCGCACATCATCGGCCCGGATAACCACCACTTCGTCAAGCTTGGCTTTTTCAGACAGCTTGGCCTGACTGAGCAGACCCACCAGGGTCTCGCCCCCTTCCAGGTCGATAGCTCCCTGGCCGGCCACCCCGCCCATCAACATCGCCTGGCGAGCCGGAACGATCAGGTAGTCACCATCCTCGAGCGCCAACTGTTGAAGCTCGCCATCCTGGGCCGACATCAGGTCGACCAGCTGAGGCTTTGAGTTGCTCAGACGACGCAACTTCACTCGGTGAAGGGCGGCCGTGGTCTTGGCCCCTCCGGCCGCTTTCAACAGGTCGAGCACGGGGGTGGCCGAGGAGCGACTGACGGCGTAAGTGCCCGGATTGAGAACCGCCCCGCTGATACTCACCTGCATGCCAGAGTGAACGTAGAGAATGTCCCCCGACTCCATGACAAACGGTGCGGCGCTAGGCAGAAGAGACACCTCAAGGTGCTCACCCTTACGCAAGACGGTGGCCGTTTGGCGGTCGGCTTTGGCCGAGAACCCCCCCACCTGCGCCAGAAGCTCGATCAGGGAGGCCCCTTTGCGGATGGTGTGCTTGCCCTGGGAACCGACTTCACCCAGCACCGAGACGGTGTCCTGAGCGTAGTTGATCAACCCGATCCGAAAGGAGGGGTTCCTCAACTCTTTGGCAAGCCGCTGGCCGATCTCGTTGCGCAGGTCGTCTAGACTGCGACCGGCAGCCTGCACCTCTCCGATAACAGGATGAAAAAAATAACCGTCGACCCGGATGCTATAGGCCTTTTCCAGCTCGGGCAGAGCGACAACATGAACTTCGAGCTTGTCGCCAACTTGAAGAATGTAGTCTCGGCCGGCCGTGGGTTGATCCAGGGGAATGGAGCGAACCACCTCTTCCTGGGCGCTAGCCCCGGCCACCAACAGCAGGCATAAGACCATTAAAAATCGCGAACTCTCTATCATGTTTCCCTTTCCGTTCAGGCCTCGAGGAGAGCTGTCGGACAGACATCTTGCCCGTCTCTGAAACGAACCAGTTCTTTGTTTCCGCCGAAACAGACCAATTGTCCTTCCACCACTCGTGGCGGCAAGGGAGTGCCTCCCGGACTCAAAAAGAGTGGCTGATAGTTCACTACCCTCCCCTGGCCCAGCGAAACCTCCAGGGTGTAGAGCGAGCCCTCGTCGCTGGCCAGATAGATCCGCTGCCGGTCAAAGACTGGCGCGACAGCGCAGTGCTGAGGCAAGCAAACGTCGCTGACTCGTTGATCTTGAAACTGAACCAGCCGAATCCAGCTACCGTGGCACAACACAGCCAACTCAGGCCCAGCCGACCAGGCCAGTAAAGGAGCCCCATAAGGGCCAGCCAGAAACCGGCGCCCCACATCGCGGGCAGGGTCATCCAACA
>CAYRFU010000263.1:2520-10513 GCA_964423525.1 uncultured Burkholderiales bacterium
GGGAGAGCTCTCCCCTCGCCCCCGCCGCCACCACGCCACGAGGATGAGGCCGCAAAGCATCATAGGAAAAAGAATGCCGAAGGCGCCGTTCCAGCCAGGACCCGTCGCTCCCGACCAGCCACAGACGGGTGCCCATCGCTTCGGCGATGAAAACCGAGTCGTTATGGGGTGCAAGCCCCGCGAAATCGGGACCGCCAGGACCAGGCAACGCGACGGGCTCGAGCAGTCGCGGTGAGTCGCCCGCCAGCGAATAGCGGTTCAAAAAGCTGTATCGACCATTCTGGGTTAGCAGACAAACCGCTTTACCGGGACCGCGGCTCAGCTCCGACATCACCTCACCCTCAAAAGGAAAGACGGTCGACCTGTCTCGCCCGGCCACCTCTTGTCCCTGATAACGAAACCACAGGTCAACCACCACTACCTGATTGCGTCCGCACACCAACAGCAGACCTTTCTCTATCAAAGGCCGCTCTCCCACGACCTGGTCCAGGGGCAGACGAAACTTCTCCTGGACAATCATGGTAGAAAGGGAAATCACCTCGACCGAGCCCTCCTCTCCGATACAGAAAAGAAGGTCGCCGAGGACGGCATCAGCCACCGGGAGGTCACTCAAGACCGCCTGGGCCGGACTGTCAGAGGGAGCGGCCAGGGCCTTCCCACAAGCTGAGCAGTAGGCCTGAATGGGAGAATTTCGATTCTGACACGATGGGCACCCTCGCACGGGCCGCGCTTTCTCGCCACCCGGTTCGATCCCTGGCCGGGAAGGAGCCGGCCCGCTCAGGCCGTAACGCCCGAGAATGGTGAGCGAGGCGACCAAAGAACTCCGGCCCGGACTGCTGCTGGGCTTGGGCGACCTGGGCCGAGAGGTCGTCTGGCTCGTGCAGCGGCGACTGGCCCACCTCTACCAGCGGAACGACTGCCCCCCTTTCTTGAGCTGCCTGTGGCTGAGGCTCACCGAAAAAAGCGAACCGGGGTTGATAGATTTCTCTCTGCTCGAAAGTGGAGAACCTCGCCACCCGCCCGGCGCCTGGTGGTACCCCGGCCTTTCCCCTGGCCTCGAGGGGCGGGTCCACCGGCTCCACGGCCGCTGGCTGCTGACCCAGTCGGTGGACTTTCTAAGAGACGCGCTGCGCCAGGCTGAGGCGCGCTCCCGCGACATCGTGGGCGGCCTCAACCCGGTCGACCTTTCCCAGCCGACCAACGTCTACCTGGTCAGCCGCTTGAACACCCTCGAGTCAGGCCTGGTGACCGACCTGGCCACCGTGGTGCGCCACACCTTCGGCACCCAACGGGTCAACCTTCAGGCCTATCTGGTCCCGCCTGAAGAAAACCCTGATGCCTACGCTCAGCGACGAGCCGGGGCGGAACTCTACGCCTTTCTAAAGGAGCTGAACTGGCTCAGCCTGGGGGGCGAGCCGGTGCCGGTCGACTGGTATCCCGGTCCGGCCTTCTCGGTCTCTCGGCCCCTTTTTGATCACTGCTTTTTCCCCGCTTCACACTGCGCCAGCCCGGCCGAACTGGCCCAACTGATCGTGGGAGATTTCAGCCCAGGACCCTTCCCTGCTTACCGTCGCAGCGTCCGCATCAACCTGCGCTCGGGTGCCCATCGGGCTCAAACAGGCGCTCGACACCAGCGCTTAAGTCGCCGTTTTGGTCGCAGCCAGATCGGTTTTCTGGGGATCGACCATGAACTCATGCAGAAGGTCTGTGCCCTTCGCCTGGCCGAGGCGGTAACCCGGGCCTGGAGCGGCCCCGCTCAGGTCAACGAGGCCGAGATCGCCAAAATCTTGGCCGACCTGAGACAGAGGCTCAATCAGCAAGAGCTCCTGGCCGCTCTCCTCGACCCCCGGGGCGGAGGCGAAGCCGCCGTCGGTCGGGGCGCCGGGCTCGATCAAAGGTTCTACGAGCAAAAGAAAACCCTGTTGGCAGAATTCAAGCTCCGGGGCTGCGACCTCGACTATCTGGTCGAGCAGGCCAGCTTGCTCACTTCTTCGCTCGAACACCCCACCTCCGAGCTGAACCTCATCCTGGCCCAGAACCGCGACGCGGTGGTCGAGCGCTTGAGCGCCACCTTAGAGCAATGCCTGGAAGCGAATCTTCGAGAGAATCGGCTGAGCCTGGACGGCTGCCACACCCTGTTGAGCCGACTTCAAGAACGGATCGGGCGCCTGGAACAAGCTTTGAAGGCCGAACTCAAACGGGCCGAGGAGCAAGTCAGGACGGCCAGCCTCCAGGCTCAACACCAACTGCGCGAACTGGCCCACCAGTGCCAGCGGAGTGCCTTTTTTCAAAAACGAGAGCATCGAGCTTTGCTGGCGGCCGAGAACTATCTCGATTCGCGCCTGGCTCTCAACCAGCCGCTCGGCTCGCTCCAAAGCCTGCTCAGACTCAAGATTTTGGCTCTAGCACTGGAGGCCTTAAAAGCTCTGGTGCAGCGGATCGAAGGCGACGACCAGACCCTGGGTCGAAACGATGGCCTGTCGGCTCGCCTTCAGATGGCCCGCGACTATCTGGTCGAACTGGCTGACCAGTTCCAGTCCAGACGCCAGCAGCGGTGGCACCAGCTCGACAGCTATCTGACCGTCAACTTGACCGCCCAGGTCGAACTCGACCAGGCTTATGCCCACTATATCCAACAGCCCGAGCAGGTGGCTCAGATCGGGGTCGAGATTCTGCAACGGCTCGGTCGAGGGCTGCTCGACATCACTCGTGATCGGGCCCGTGGCCAGGAGGCCCAGTGGGAAGAGGCTCTGCTCAGGCGCTGCCAGAGTCGCTTCGAGGTGATGGCAGACGACTACCACATCCTGCGGCGCTTCTTCGCCCAGCCGCTAGCTACGGCCCAGGCCCAGGTCCGCCAGTTGATCGAGGCCTGCCGCCAAGGCCTCGCTTCCAATTCTGGGGCTGGCCACCTCGTGGTTGGTCTGGCCACCGTCGAGTCGGGCCGCTCGCTGGCCGAGCAAGCCGAACTGAAGGCCTTTCAACGGCAGCTCTGTGAGCTCATCCAGAGCCAATGCGACGGAGAAGTGCAGTTTCTGACCCTCAACCAGAAGGCCGAGTTTCTTTTCTATCACGAGGTTGGCGGCGTGACCCTGGCGCAACTCTTCGAGGTCCGCAAGCTGTGGTCCGACTACGAGCTTTTTTTGGCCGCCGGTGAACCTCTTCACCTCGACAGTCGACGCGAAGAGCTGCCCGAGCTGATCCACTTCACCCCCCAGGAGGGCCAGGCCCTGGAAGAGTCGTTGCGGGCTTTCGTCATCGGACAGCTGTTAGGCATTGTGGAGGTTCAGAGCGGCGAGTTTTTCTGGAACTACCGCCGCCAACGCTTCCTGAAGCGACGTCCTCTGGGAAAAGCCAGCCGGGCCCTGGCCCGCTTGACCCGCGACCAGACTTGTCGCCGTCGCCTGCTCGCGATGATCGACGAGCGCCTGGAAAAACTTTACCAACTCAGCTCACCAGAGCTGTTGGCCCGAGCTGCCGTGGCTCTCAACCAGGCCAAAATCGTGGCCTTCGGATCCTCCTGGGGCCAGGTCAGCAGTGTCGACGAACTGCCCTATCTCAGGCGACTCGAAGTTCAGGCCGTGGTGCGCGAAGAGGAGCGTCTCGGTCATCATCCCGCCTTCGAGGGCCTTGACCGAAGCCAACTCGAAAGCCTGATGGAACAGGTCGACTCCAACGCCCTGACCCGAAACGAGGTGGGCCGCCCCGTGCTGAAATTCGACTAGAGGGCCTGTTGACATTCGATTGGCCGAGGAAGGGGGGAATGCCGGTCAGCAGGTCTTTGGCGGGTCGGTAATCGTGCGCCTGGCCGCCCGTGAGAGCATGGATCTTTGTTGTGAGCCCCCCGCGAGAGCGGCCAAGAGCTTGCGGTCCCGCAGGCCGGGGCCTAGCTCCCGATGGACTTCGATGGCTGATGCAATAGTCGCATCCTAACTTCCTTAAACTTCATCTCTCTGTGGTCTCGGTGCTCTCCGTGTTAAAACACACATTAGCTCAACCACTGGAAAGAAGCAGTGACATTGTCAACAGGCCTCTAGCAGGGTTTTTCGAGCCAGCCCATAACTCGGGCCCTGCCATGAAAGAGCCGGTTATACTCTACCCAGCCGGGGAACAATAGGGCGACATGGAAGTTCTTCGCCTAGCCTATGACATTCTCGACGAGCGGGGTCGAAAGCAGTTCCTCTGGCTGCCTTTAATGGCGACCGTGAGCAGCTTGCTGCAGGCGGTGGGAGTGGCCTCGGTGCCTCTGTTCTTTATGCTGGTTTTGAGCGGCCCGGCCAACACCAGCATAAACCTCCCCTTCGAGCCGCCCTCCGACATGGGCAAGACAGGTCTGATGGTGCTCGGGCTGCTGGCTGCTGGCACCGTGACTTCGGCCTTCTCGGCCTATTACGGAATCATGGTCTCCTTGAGTCAATATCCCCGTTTAGCCAGTCGACTGCTCGACCGTTACCTCAAGCGAGACTTTGAATGGCACATTCAGCGCAACTCTTCCGAGCTCGAAAACAAGGTTCTCACAGAAGTCCTGACCGTCATCAACTCGGTCTTGCAGCAGTGTGTGATGATGACCGTGCGGGGCGGCGAGATCGTCTTAATTTCGGCCACTTTACTGGTGGCCAACGCGAAGGTGGCCGTGGCCGCTGGCCTGAGTTTTCTGCTGGTTTACGGCCTCCTCTACGTGGCCGGCCGCAATCTAGTTCGCAAGAAAGGCCGGGCTAGACTCGAGGCCAACGCGGCCCGCTACCAGGCCGCTGGCGAGGCCCTCTCGGGGATCAAGACCATCAAGACCTTCCGCTGCGCAGCCTCGTTTGTGTCCCGCTTTCGCCAATCGGCGGCCGACTTCTCGAGTTCCACCCTGTCGATTGAGTACTTTTCTTTGCTGCCCAAATTTCTGGTCGAGTTCCTGGTCTTTGGCGGTGTGATCCTCTCCATCGTGATGATGCATAGCCGAGGTTGGGGTTCCACCGACATGATTCCCCTTCTGGCCCTCTACGGTGCGGCCGCCGTGCGCCTCTTGCCCGCCCTCCAGCAGTCTTACTTTTCGGCCACCCTCATTCGGGCGGCCACGCCCTCGTTGCGAGCCGTGGCTGAAGACCTTCTCGACAACGAGCCTCCCTCAAAACTCTCGTCTTTGAGAGGGGTGGTCACTCGCGACCATCTGGTCGAGTTTCAGGGGGTCAGCTATCGTTATCCCGGGGTCGACGAAGAGGCCATCCGCAACCTCAGCTTCACCATCGGTCGAGGCGAAAAGATCGGTATTGTGGGGCTGACCGGAGCCGGCAAGACGACCCTGGTCGACCTTCTACTCGGTCTGTTGCCACCGACTCGAGGCCAGGTCCTGACCTGCGAGACCGAGCAACTGGTCGGCTACGTTCCCCAGGAGATCAGCTTTATCGACGATACGGTAGCGGCCAATATCGCCCTCGGCCAAAACGATGTTGCCCAAGAAAGGCTGGTGCGCGCCTGTCAGAAAGCGTGTATTGCCGATTTCATCCGGTCTCTCCCCCAAGCCTATCAGACCCGCATCGGCCAGGATGGCGTGCGCTTCTCAGGGGGGCAGCGCCAACGTTTAGGCATAGCTCGCGCTCTCTACCTGGAGCCCGAAGTGTTGCTGCTCGACGAAGCCAGCAGCGCCCTCGACAGCCGCACCGAAGGAGAGATTTTCGAGCAGCTGTTCGCCGACCCCGACTTGACGGTGGTCGCCATCGCCCATCGCCTCTCGGTGCTAAAACAGTGCGACCGCATCTTTCTGCTGGAAAACGGTCAACTCAAAGCAGAAGGGTCCTACCACCACCTCTGCACAATCAGCCCCCTGTTTGCTTCGCTGGCCAGTGAAGAGCCGAAGAAGGCTATCGCGATTTGATGCGGGTCCTCTATATCACGGTCGATGGGCTGACCGACCATCTCGGCCATTCTCAAATCTTGCCTTATCTGCGAGGACTGGCCCAGCGGGGCCAGCGGATCACCATCTTGAGCTGCGAGAAGCCCGAACGTCTGGCCGAGTGTCCCCAGTTGGCCGAAACCCTCCGCCAGCAGGGCATCGACTGGCAACCGATCCCCTTCTGGGGCCGCCCCCCTCTGGTGGCCCCTTTCTCCAATCTGCTCCGCCTCTGGTGGAACGCTTCACGCCTTGACCTTAGGGAACGATTCCAGCTGGTCCATACCCGCAGCTACCTGGCTGGCCTGGTGGGTCTGTGGCTCAAAAGGTGGCGCTCCACCACCTTCCTTTTCGACATGCGGGGCTTCTGGCCCGATGAAAAAGTAGAAGGCCGGGCCTGGAATCTCAACAATCCGGTGTTCCGCCTGATCTACTGGTTTCTCAAGAGGATGGAGCGAGAGTTTTTCGTGCGAGCGGATAAAGTGATCTCTCTGACCCATAACGGGAAAGATGAAATCTTGAGCTGGCTCCTGCCCGGTGTAAGCGAGGACAAGATCGAAGTGATCCCGTGCTGTTGCGACCTGAGCCGCTTTTCGCCCCAAGCCGTCCCAGAGGACCAGCGACAACGATATCGCCAGCAGCTGGCTCTGCCAGAAAAGGGGCTCGTCTTCGTCTATCTCGGCTCGCTCGGGGCCTGGTACTGCCTGGGAGAAATGCTCGACTTCTTCGCCGTAGCCCAGCAGGTCTATCCTGACTCGACTTTTCTCTTGCTCACCTCTGAGAGCGACCAGCTCATCTATCAAGAAGCCGAACATCGCGGCCTCACTCCCTCTCAACTCCGAGTCACCCGGGTTCGGCCTGAAGACGTGCCTGTGGTTCTATCCCTGGCTCACGTCGGATTGATGTTCATCCGGCCGGTGTTCTCGAAAAAAGGGTCCTCCCCGACCAAGCTAGCTGAGATGCTGGCCATGGGGCTTCCGGTGGTGTCCAATAGCGGTATCGGCGACAGCGACTATCTCGACGCTCACTACCGCATCGGCCCTCTGGTCCGCTCTTTTGAAAAGGAGGACTATCTGCGGGCGGCTCAACAGCTTGAAGACTATCTGGCCACCCCCCCGGGCGCCTACCGCAAGACTTCCCAAGACTATTTCTCTCTGACTGGTGGCGTTGAACGGTATGACCAAACCTACCAGCAGCTCGAAGCGGGGGGACGATAGTGAGCCTCGAGAACCTGAAAAGTCTCCGTTTCGGCTATCTCCCCTACACCCCCGAAGGGGCCGGACCCGGCGACCGTCGACGCTTTCCGGCTGCAGCTCACAAACTCGGGCTCAACTGGGAACTCTTTCAAGAGGGAAAAGACTACGATGTTCTCTACGTTTGCAGCAGTGCTGACCTGACCCGATTTCGACGAATACCGCCCGCCAAGACCAAAATCGTTTTCGACATGGTCGATTCCTATCTAGCCGTGAGTCGCTGGGATGTCACCGGTCTGATCCGAGGCCCGGGAAAGTGGCTTCTCAGAGCCCATCGGTATCCTGAATTCAACTTTCAACGAGCGGTGGCCCAGATGGCCCGGCGTGCCGATCTGGTCGTCTGCGCAACCCCCGAACAACGCTCGACTTTCGAAGCCTTCAACTCCAATGTGCACGCCATTCTAGACTTTCACGAAGAACTGGGAAGCCGACCCCAGCCAGGCCCCGTTGGGAAAAAGCTCGATATTCTCTGGGAAGGCGTCGGCCTTTCGACCCGACATTTCGCTCTGGTGGCTCCGGTGCTCGCTCGCCTGGCCGACGAGTTTCCCCTGCGCCTTCATCTGGTCACAGATCTCACCTACCGCCCCTTCAATTTTCCCTTTCCGGTGGTTGACACTAAAAAATCTCTAGCCAAAAAGCTCGGAAAGGTCGAGTTTTATCTGGCCGAATGGAACCCGGCCGTGCTGCGAGGGCTGGCTAACCAGGCCCAGCTCGGGATCATTCCGATCGACCTCAACAACAGCCTGGCCCGAGCCAAGTCAGAGAATAAACTCTTGATTCTGTGGAGGCTTGGGCTACCGGTGGTGGTCTCGGCCACGCCCGCTTACCTGCGCACCATGAAAGCCTACGGCGGTCCCCAATGGGT
>CAYRFU010000264.1:0-1528 GCA_964423525.1 uncultured Burkholderiales bacterium
CAACCAAAGGAAAGAAAGCAGTGACGGTCGTCGCTGATTGTCAACACGCCCCTAGTGAGGCGGGACACCATCAGTGAGTGAGAGCTTCTTCATCGGACAATTTGGGCAGGCCTCGGTAGCGTCGGCTTACCTTCAAACCGAACTGCTCAAGTTGAGCGTCGTCTAGCTCGAGCAAGCGAGCTGAGATCGCCTCGGCCGGGTCAAACTGAACCGCTTTGCCAAAGGATTCTCGAGCCTCCACCGTTCTGCCCTGAGCTAGCTGCACCAGCCCCAGATCGCGGTAAAGCTGAGCGTTTTCGGGCAACACTTCGAGGCCTCGCCGATAGGTGGCCTCGCATTGCTCAAGCTGACCGAGGTGTTGATAGGCGGTGCCCAGGGCGTCCCAGGGTCCCAACCATTCATCGTAAAGGGCGATGCATTTCTCGAGTTCTTGGATGGCCTCTTCCGCCTGGTCGTGAAACAGCAGATCCCGTCCTCGCACCAGGTGGTCTTCGGCTCGGTTGTAACGGTCCACCAGTTGGAGAGCAGGCCAGCCCAACCAGGCCGCCAGCCCCACCAGCACCAGCAGGATTCCTATCTGGACGGTTTGTAAGCGCCTCTTCTCTGGATCTTGATAGAAGAGTTCCACCCCTCTGACTTCGGTTTCTGGCGCAGGCGACCTGTCAGATGGCTCGACAAGCTTAAGGCTGCGCTCGTAGGGGTTCTTTGCAGGATCGAGAAGCTCCCAACGTGGATCTCCCCATCCTCCATACCGCTCTTAGCGGCAAGCCACTTCTTTCCGTTCGCCACCGTTCCCCAGGAAGGCTCCGCCTAGCCGGCCAGCCTTTGAATAGGCCTATCGACGGCTTGATTCCCGCCCTCAGTCGCCACCAGGGGGTGCTTCAGGTGGAACAGAACTGCACAACCCGGAGTCTCTTGGTTCTCCATGAGGGAGGCCTGGAGAGCCACTTGGTGGCCACGCTCTTGAAGCATCTCCCGGAACAGCGGGTTCCCACTGACGCTCCTCGGGCCCTGGTCTATGTGCGCCAGGCGCTGGCTAGAGTGAATCAAGTCGTCTATACCTCGAGCCGGGGTTGGGTGGACGCACACGGACCTGTTTTTCGAAACGGTTTGGAGGGATTGCGGCGAGGCCAGATCAACGCTGACACCCTTTCGATGACGGCCATCGCGGCGTCGATTTTGGCTGGCAAGGACCTCTCTGCGCTGGTGGTGTTGCTGCTGGCCGATATCGGTGAGATGTTCACCGCCTATACAGCGGAGCGCACCCGTGGGGCCATCGCCAATATTCTCTCGGTAGGTGAGCCTTATGTTTGGAAACTCGACACCAGCGGCAATGAAAGCCGAGTCCCTCTGGAGGATGTGCTCCCCGGCGACCATCTGGTGGTTCACATAGGAGAGAAGATCTCCGTCGATGGGGTGGTGATAGGGGGCGAGGCCAGTGTCGACCAGGCTTCCATCACGGGCGAGTTTATGCCGATGCTCAAGTCGGAATACGACCCGGTCTTTGCCGGCACGGTCGTGACTCGCG
>CAYRFU010000264.1:1538-10493 GCA_964423525.1 uncultured Burkholderiales bacterium
CTCGCGGTCGACTGGTGGTACGAGCCGACGCTGTGGGTGACTCGACGGCCGTGGCTCGCATTATCCATATGGTCGAGGAGGCCAGTCAGCGGAAGGCCCCTATCCAGCATTTCGCTGACAAGTTCAGTCAGCAACTGGTCCCTTTGAGCTTCGCCATGGCCGCTTTGGTTTACCTGGTGACACGAGACTTTAACCGGGCCCTTAATCTGTTCATTATCGACTACTCTTGTGGGGTGCGGTTGAGCACGGCCACCGCCTTTAGCAGCAGTATCTACAACTCAGCCAGTCAAGGCATTTTGATCAAGGGTGGCAGCTACCTGGAGATTTTGGCCAACATCGACACCTTGATTCTTGATAAGACTGGCACTGTCACCGAGGGCAAGCCCGAGGTGGCAGAGGTGATTCCGTTCTCTTCCAACGGTAAGGGTCGTCTCACTGAAAAGGAGGTGCTGGTGTGGGCCGCCAGTGCCGAGCAGCACGCTCCCCACCCTTTGGCAGACGCGGTCATGCGGTTTGTGGAGGAACGAGGCTGGGAGGTGCCTGAACTCAATTCCGAAGAGATCGTGGTGGCCCAGGGGGTCCAAGCCGTGGCGGCAGGCCAGGAGGTCCTGGTGGGATCGCAGCGGTTTCTGGAGGAGAAAGGGGTGTCGGTCGAGGCCGCTTCCTTCCAAGTGGAAAGGATGAATCGAGATGGTCAAAGCGTCCTCTACGTGGCTTTGGACCGTTCCCTGATAGGCCTGATCGGAGTGGTTGACCCGGTTCGGGAAGATATGAAAAAGGCCCTCAATCGCGTCCGAAGGCTGTCGATTGATGATGTGATTCTCCTGACCGGCGATGTGCCTGCTAGTGCCGAGCAGATCGCCAACCGTCTGACGGTGGACCGCTTTCACGCCAACGTCATGCCTGAGGATAAGGCTGAGATGGTGCGAAAACTTCAAGCCAGGGGTGTTCACGTCGCTATGGTTGGCGAAGGTGTCAACGACGCCCCTGCTCTCGCTTGCGCTGACGTGGGGATTGTGATCGGTTCGCGGGGGACCGACCTCGCCATTGAGACGGCTGATATCACTCTGGCTGGCGACGACCCCATGAAGATTCCGGCCCTGCTCCAGGTGGCTCGCCAGACAATGAACATCGTGCGCCAGAATTTCGCCGTTGTGATCGGGCTGAACACGGTGGCGATCTTGTTGGGAGCGGTCGGCTCTATCACACCTATGACCTCGGCTGTCATCCACACTATGACGACCGTCGGAGTTGTGTTAAACTCCACTCGACTTCTTTTTTACCAAAATCGATAAGGGGTATCTATGAATAATGATCACGTAACCGGCTTTGTGGCTGGGGTGGCCTGCACCGCCTTTGCCTACTACTGGTATCACAACAACAAAGAGCGGATCGATGAGTTTCTCAAAGCTCAAGAGTTAGGTCTTCAAGGCCCGTTAGGCAGCTTAAACTATCCCGGGCCAGCCGCCGAACCTCGCGACCCTAGCCCCTCTCTAGAGGAGCTGATGCGCGAAAAGGAACGCCTCGAAGACCAGATAGCAGAGCTTTCTTCCAAGACCGAAAAGGTCTAGGGGTTGATCATTTTTAGGCTTTACCGTACGGTGTTCGATGGCTACGCTTGAAGACTCCGATACGCCCTTTCTTTATTTCTCCAGCCAACACAAGCATCTGGACGACGTCTTAGATGAAGTTGGGCTGAAGGTTCAACAGGGTCCCTCGCTGGCTTCGGACCAGATGGACTTTGCCACTAAGGCGCTCGAGGACCTGATCGATATCGGACCCGATTGGTCCCGCGGCGGAGTGGCCTGCTTCCATGTCCAGGTCGATGGAATGAAGCAAGACCTGGCGGTGCTGGTTCGTTTGGCTCAGCCCCTTGGCAAGCCCGACAAGAAAGGTCTCCGGATCCGTTTCGTGTGGGTGCTGGTGTCGGGACAACCGACTCATCCTCAGCTCGACTTGGTGATTGAGTTCACCAAGCTTCTCCAAGTCCAGTCCTTTCGAGAGTTGGCTGAGCGGACTGAGGATTCCCGGGAGTTGTTGGCGGGCTACCGCGCCGCCCTCGAGTCTCACCTTCGTCGAGCGGTTGTCGCCCAAGAGGGCGAACTCACTCCTTCCGGAGTTCTTTTCGGAGGACTGGTCAACGACCTGAGGCGCAAGATCCCCTTTCTGGTCAGCGACTTCACCGATGGGTTCACCACTAAGACCCTCGCTTCGGTCTTTTTTCTTTTCTTCGCCTGCCTGGCCCCGGCCATCGCCTTTGGGGGATTGTTGGCGGTTTTGACCGAGGGCCAGATCGGGGTGGTGGAAATGTTGGTGGCTTCCGCCGTGGCAGGGGTGGTTTACGCTTTGGTTGCCGGTCAACCGCTCACCATTCTAGGGTCGACCGGACCGGTTATCATTTTCATGGGGCTCCTCTACGGGATTACATTACGATACGGTGTTCCTTACCTGCCCACACTCGCTTGGATCGGTCTATGGACGTGTGCCATTTTGCTGGTTCTGGTGGCCCTCGATGCTAGCTGTTGGATACGCTACTTCACTCGTTTCACCGACGAAGTGTTCGCGGCTCTGATCAGCCTCATCTTCATCTTCGAAGCCGTCAAGGATATGGTCCACGTCTTTACTGACCATAAGGTTGGCTACGATACGGCCTTGCTCTCGCTAGTCCTTTCTGTGGGCACCTTCTGGGTGGCGATGAACCTGTCACGGTTCCGTCGTAGTCCTTATCTGAGGAGGTGGGTCCGTGAGTTCCTGGCCGACTTCGGTCCCGCTCTAGCCATGCTGGCCACAACCTGCGTCGCCTTCGCTCTTCACGAGGTTCACCTAGAGACCCTGGATGTTCCCACCAGCTTGGCACCAGTAGCGGACGGCCCTGGCTGGTGGACATTACCGAAGCTCCAATGTGGGTACGCTGGGCAGCCGCCATTCCAGCCCTCTTGGTCTCGATTCTTGTTTACCTCGACCAGAACATCACCGTGCGCCTGGTTTCGAGTCCGGACAACAAGCTTCAAAAGGGGTCAGGTTATCACCTGGACCTGCTGGTCGTGGCCCTTTTGATCGGAGGATTTTCTCTCTTCGGTCTACCCTGGATGGTGGCCGCCACGGTTCGTTCTCTCAATCATGTCCGCAGTCTCGCTCGGACAGAGGTTGACGGAGAGGGCCAAGAGAGAACTCGGGGCATTGTCGAGAATCGTCTCAGCGGCTTATTAGTCCACCTTCTTCTAGCTTGCTCGTTGCTCGTTTTGGACTGGCTAGCGCTGATACCGATGTCGGTTCTTTTCGGCTTGTTTCTCTACATGGGGGTGGCCTCCATGAACGGCAATACGCTGTTTGAGAGAATGCGCCTGTGGGTCCTCGACCCCCAATTATACCCTACCGACTCTGTGATTCGAGCGGTCCCTTCTGGGACGGTCCACAAGTTTACCCTTATCCAATTGGTGTGTCTGTCGGTCCTGTGGGCCGTGAAAACTAGCTCCCTGGGTATTCTGTTTCCTCTTTTCATCGCTTTGCTGGTCCCGATCCGGCAGTCTTTAAGCCGCTTTTTCAAACCGGAGCATCTTGACCTTCTAGACGCCGAGGAAGAGCCCAGCGATGATTTGGCTGACATCGGCCACGTTTGAGGTCTGTGTTAGAATCAAGAGCAGGGGGTGAAACACCATTTCAACACTGACCCACGCCGACGCGGCCTGGCTCCACATGGAGCTTCCCACCAATTTGATGAATATCAACGGGTTGATCGAAGTCGACACCGCACCCGAGCCCGAGCGGCTGAAGAAGGTGTTAGTCGAGCGCCTTTGCGCCTACCGGCGTTTCCGTCAGAAGGTCGTTGAGCCCTCGGTCGGTAGGTCCTACTGGGTGGATGACCCTTACTTCGAAGTCGAGCGCCATTTGATCTTCGAGCAGCTAGAGAATCCGACGATGGAGGGGTTGCTGGCCCGAGTGGGAGGGTTACTTTCGGTGGCTCTCGACCGGCATTGGCCTTTATGGGAATTTCGCTGCTTTCCTGAGGTTGATGGCAAGGCTTTCGTTCTGGTGCGACTTCATCACGCCATAGCTGACGGAATGGCTCTGATGAGAGTGCTTCTCGGTCTGACCGACAAGAGCCGGAATCAAGAGCCAGAACGCTCAGAGCCTAGAGCCCAGAAAAGAATCGGGGCATTCCAGCGGGCTCGCCAGGCGGCCAGCCGACTTCTTCATCAAGGTCACGACCTGTTTCTTCATCCTCATTACGCTGGGCGTTTAGCCCAACACGGGTTCGGCGCCATCAAAGCTACCGCACGTCTGTTGGCTATGGGGGCCGATACGGACACGGTGTTAAGAGGGGAACTTACCACCAAGAAGGTTTTAGCTCTCTCGCCCAGGATGAGTCTCGGTCAGGTCAAGCGAGTCGGGAAGGCTTGTGGCTCGACCGTCAACGATGTGCTGATGACCTGTCTCGCTCTAGCTCTGGGAGACTATTTGAGACGAGGTGGTCCTCTCGACTCTGCTACCGACCTGAGAGTGGTGATTCCTGTCGACCTCAGAGGCGGCGAGGTCGATTCTCTTGGCAATCGCTTCGGCCTGGTCTTTCTGGAGCTGCCGGTGGGGTTAGAATCGCCTCTAGACTGCCTGAAAGTGGTCCACGAAAGGATGGTTCGGCTCAAGAACTCCTATGAAGCGATTGTGGTTTTCGAGTTGCTGTCAGCGGCGGGAATGCTCCCCGCCGAACTGGAGCAAACCGTAGTCAAACTCTTTGGCGACAAAGCCACTGCCGTGGTGACCAATCTGCCCGGCCCTCAACACCAACTTTATTTCGCAGGCAGCCGGATTGAGAGCGTGATGTACTGGGTTCCTCAGTCGGGACGGCTGGGTGTGGGTGTCAGTATTCTGAGCTACAACGGAGACGTGCGGGTGGGGGTCGCCACCGACGCCTCGTTGGTTCCCGACCCGGAGAATCTGGTCGAGCCTTTCACTCGAGCCTTCCAGAGCCTGGTCTCAGTGACCCTCGATTGAGGCCGGTCGACGAGGATCGGCGCCACCTTCTAGGTGGCCGTCCGGACGGACTTTAATCAACATCACGTGTCCGACGGCATAGATTCGCTCCAACCTATGGCCCATCCCGGCCAGCAGCTTGCGAGTATCAAGAGAGACGCCCTGTTCGTAAAAGAGCTTGTCGGGTAGCCACTGGTGATGGATCCGCGGTAGAGCCACGCTCGATTGGGCGTTAAAGCCAAAACCGAGAGTGTTGAGCAAAGCCTGGGTTACCGAAGTGATGATTCGCGAGCCGCCCGGCGCCCCTAGAACGGCCACCAGCTTGCCGTCGCGGGCCACGATGGTGGGTGTCATACTGGACAGAGGTCGTTTGCCCGGCTCGATTGAGTTGGCCTCTCCCCCTACCAGTCCGTAAGCGTTGGGCTGTCCCGGAGCTGCCGAGAAGTCGTCCATCTCATTATTCAAGAGAAAGCCCGTTCCTGGGGCCATATAGCCGCATCCGTAGCTGAAGTTCAAAGTGGTCGTTAAAGAGACCGACCAGCCGTTGCGATCGACGGTGCAAAGGTGAGTAGTCTCGGTCGACTCAGAAGGCTGTCCGGGTTGGACATCGGAACTGATACGGGCCTCGTGATCGGGGATCGCTTTACGAATCCGGGCGGCGTAGGCTTTGGATACTAGCCATTGTTGCGGTATTTCGGTGAAGTCCGGGTCACCTAACCAGCGCGAGCGGTCGGCGAAAGCCGAGCGCATCGCTTCGGCCAGGAGATGAAGGTGGTTGGAGCTGTTGTGAGTGTCGACATCGAAGGGCTCCTCTTCTAGAATATTCAGAATCTGGACCAGGTGGATGCCGCCCGAGGAGGGAGGTGGCATCGAATAAACATCATACCCGCGAAAGGTGCCGTGGACTGGAGCTCGCCAGACGGGGCGGTAGGCGGCCAGGTCTTCCAGGCTGATCAGGCCTCCCTTTTGCTTGAGGCCTTGGACCAGAAGGTTGGCAGTCTGACCTCGATAAAAATCGGCGCTGCCTTGTTCGGCCACTCGCCTCAAAGTGGCACCCAGGTCTTTCTGGATCAGCCTCTCACCGGCTTGGAGCGGCCGTCCCTGGGGAAAGAAAACGGCTCGGCTGGCCTCGAAAGGCACCATTCTCTCCTGGGTCGCGGTCAGACCCCGCTCAAGCCACGGACCCACCGTGATACCCTTCTCGGCCAGGGCGATGGAAGGCTTGAGCAGCTGCTCCCAGGGAAGCGACCCGAATTTCTCAGCAGCAGCTTCCAAACCGGCTACGGTGCCCGGCACACCGACCGCCAAGGCGCCTACGGTGGAACGTTGGCGAACGGCCTGGCCAGCCTCGTCGAGATACATGTCCCGATGAGCCCGCCCGGGAGCTGTCTCCCGAAAGTCGAGGGCGTAAACCTGACCCTCAGGAGTTCGGACCAGTAAAAAACCGCCACCCCCCAGGTTCCCTGCTCGAGGCAGGGTCACTGAAAGCGCAAAGGCGGTGGCTATGGCCGCATCGACGGCGTTGCCGCCTTGTTCGAGCACCAGTCGACCGACTCTAGCGGCCTGGGCCTCTCCGGCCACGACCATACCGTTAGCCGCTTCTTCTGAGAAAAAGCGGTTGTCTTCCTCGACCAGAGGGCGAGCCAGGACAGTGGTTAGCAGAAGCAGCGCAAGGGCTAGAACCTTTCTCATCCGGGTCGGTTTCGAGCCCTCGGCCACATCTCTTTTTGCGAGGATGTTTCTTTCTGTTCGGCCTTTTCGAGCACAAGGGTGAAAGCGGCAAGTTGCCGAGGACAGTTTCGAGGAGAGCGAGCAGAACCTGACGAATAGCGTGGTGTGAGAGCTCTAATACTTGTCGTGTTACTGACTTGCTCCGTCACGGCCCTCCCTACCGACCCTAACGTCACTTCCGGGCAGGCCACAGTCCAGCAGGCTGGATCCACCCTGACGGTCCAGCAAGGCAGCGACAGAGCCATTATCGAATGGAACGGTTTCTCTATTTCGGCCGGGGAGTTGGTGCGTTTCGTTCAGCCCAGCCAACTGTCGGCCGTGCTCAATCGAGTGGTGGGGGCCGATCCTTCCGTCATCCTGGGGGCTTTGCAAGCCAACGGGCAAGTCTTCTTAGTGAATCCTAACGGCGTTTTCTTTGGACCCGGAGCTCAGGTCGATGTTGGAGGCCTGATGGTTTCGACTCTAGAGCTAGAAGATCAGGATTTCCTCCAGGGACGATACGTCTTCACTCAGGGCCATCAGCCACTGGCCTCTATCGTGAACCAGGGGACTTTGCGGGTGGCCGAAAACGGGTTCGTGGTCTTGGCCTCCCCGCTGGTCTCCCAGGAAGGCTTGGTGCTAGCGTCGGGTGGCCAAGTGGCCGTTGGTGGAGGGGAAAGGACGACCGTCAGTTTTGACGCCAACGGTCTGGTCCAGTTCGAGGTCGACCCGACTCGAAGTCTTGGTGAGAGTGTTTTCCTGCCGCAGGAAGCCGTCAGCGAAGTGCTCGCAGGAGCGATCGGCCAGGCCCCTCCAGGAGTGGGTCTTGAGCTCGGACCAGACGGTCAGGTGGCCATCGTCGATGGGAGCGGTCAAGCCTTCATCGACGGCGTCATTCAAGCTAATCAGATCGTGGTCGATTCCAGCCAGGCCACGGTTCTGACCTCCCAAGCTTTGCTGGATGCCTCGGGTCCCTCGGGCGGCACCATTTTGGTCCTTTCCGAAGGGTCGGCCAAAGCTCTGCCTGGCAGCTTGGCGAACGTGAGCGCGGGGCCGGTCGGCGACGGAGGGATGGTCGAGTTGAGTGGTTCTCAGGTGCTGGTTGGCCTGACGGTTCAAGCCGATGTGACCCACGGGCGTCCGGGACGTTTCGTGATCGATCCACCCACTCTCACGGTGGCCGATGGAGCGGCTCCCATGATGCCGGAGCCCGACACTGTCTACGAGCAAGACCTGGAGAGCTCGGGTGTTGACGTCGAGCTGATCGCCGACGACAGTATCGAGATCGAAAATATCGCGGACGACGAGATTACGCTGTTGCCGGGCCTAAATCTGGCCCTGACTACTAGCAATCCCGGCCAGGATGGCATCCTCTTTTTGGATGAGAATGACACCTTCGTGACCTCCTCAGGGGGCACCGTCGAAGTTCTGAGCGGTTCTGGCATCACAGGGGGGGGCTTCGTCAGCGACACCTCAGTAAGCCTTTCCAGCTTCCAGGCCATCGACGGCGTGAGGGTGGAGTCTCCCCAGCTTCTTGTATCATCCGGAGGCAGCGTTGAACTGGAAACCGAAATTGACAACTTGACTCTGGTCTCGGCCGGGAGCGTCAGCGTTAAGGACGAAGGCGATCTGACTATCACGAGCTTGGACGCCGCTGGTAGTCTGGCCATCACGGTGGAGCAAGATCTTTCAGGTGAACCCATGACCTCCCCTCACCTTCAAGTGGGAGGCTCGGCTTCAATCCTCTCCCTGAACGGCACGGTCGGTTCCGAGACGACTCCGTTGGAGGTGGTCGTTTTGGGCGACCTTACCGTCGGCGCCGGCGGGGAAGACGGCGGTAGATCCGTCACTTTGGAAGGTTCCGTGGCGGGAGACTCGAGCGCGAGCGACGGGACACCGGGGGTCGCGACCTTGAATGGGGTCGAACTGAATTCCACTGAGGATCCGCCGGACTTCCCGGACTTTCCCGATGGAGATCCGGACTTCGACGAGGACCCGGACTTCGACGAGGACCCGGACTTCGACGACGACTTCGATGGCCCGCCCGACCTGAAGGACGACTTGGGCCTTGACGAGGAGGAGGCCGATGAGGTTCGCGACCAGTTGGGCCAAAACTCTCAGGTGCGACCCGACGATTATGGAGATTTTGAGGGGCCTGAGGATTTCGAAGGACCCGAGGATTTTGACGACTTCGACGGATCTGACGAGTTCGGAGACGACCGCTTTGAGGACGACGGTCTTGACCGGTTTGACGACGACCGCTTCGAGGACGAT
>CAYRFU010000265.1:0-9949 GCA_964423525.1 uncultured Burkholderiales bacterium
TCGCCAAGCACTGTCCACCCTAAAGAACTCCGTGAGCTCAGTGGCCTCCGTGTTGTTATAACCCTTCTTCCTCGGCCAGTCGAATGTCAACAGGCCCTCTAGCGGAAGCTCCTGCCCTTTCGAATCCGATTAGACTCGATGAAGAAGGCCTTAGGGTAGGCGGCGACTTCATCGAGACTCAACCGTTCTAGTTCTTGAGCATCTCAGAGGCCTTGGCGGCCCAGTTTTCGGGCCCACCCCGATCATAGCCGTACTGGCCTAAAACCTCACCTTTGTAGTCAGTGAATACGACCGTGGGAAAACCGCGGACTTCATACTTCTCCAACAATCCCCGGTTTTGCTTTTGAATAGCCTCGGACTGGTTGTCGGGCCTCGGGAAGTCCAGCTCGAGAAGCACCACGTTCTTGTCAGCCCATTTCTCGAAAGCGGGAGTGCTAAAAACTTCATTCTTCAGCTTGATACACCAGCCACACCAGTTGCTGCCGGTAAAGTCCATCAAGATCGGCTTGCCGGTCCGTTGAGAAATCTTGACGGCTTTGTCATAGTCGGTCAGCCATTCGGCTGCTGCGGCCGGTAGCGAAGCAGCTAAGACCATCGTCGCCGTTACAATCAGAAGCAAATTACGCATGGGTTTCTCCTTTATCTCAGCCGGTTTTCCGGCTCATCTAGGGAGTTTAACCTATTCGGCCCGGTTCAGGTTCCGCCTTCTTCTCAAGCCAACGGCATTCCCGAAAGCGCCGTTCCAACCAGCGCCGTTGCCAGTCCAACAGAGGACCAAATTCCAAGCCGGCTTGGTAGCCTTCCCCGGCTGGGCGGCACCACACACAGGTCGCCTCCAGACTGAGGCGCGAGCCGCCGGTCGGACTGGCTAGGCGAACGGGCACAGTGTGGTCCACCGGAAACGGCTCCGGTATGGCCGCTCGAAAACCTCCCAAGGAAATATCCTGGGTGGTGGTCTCGACCCCGTCGGCGTCGACCGAGAACTCATAGTGGTGGCGAGGCTTTCGCTGAAGGGTCGCCTGTTGGTGACCCGTTTTGAGGCAACCGTGGTAGAGGTCGCCGTCGCGAGTCAGAACTTCCACCGTCACCTCGATGGTGCGCTCGTCTTCGATCCGAACGAGGTGGAGTCCAGGGTCGAGGGGCTGGTGCGAGCGGAAAGTGATGCTGCGAGGGGAAACCTCGACCGGTTCGATCACCGGGAGACCCGAAAACCAACGCCGAAGTCGCTCAACCAGCCTCACCGGGTCGGCACGTCCCAGCTAGCCCGAAGTTTCCCCGGGCCATTTTGGCCCCACCTCAAAGCCCCCTCGGGTTTCCCTTCGAGCATCTCTTCGAGGGTGGGCTCGACGGGCTTGGCTTCTTCCGTTTGGGCTTTGGCCTGCTTCTGCTTGAGTTCTTCCAACGACATGTCGACGGCCTGCTTCTTGCCTCCGAAGATCCTCTTGGCGGCCATACCCACTGGCAAGACGGTAGCGGCTGTTGCGGCCACAGCGCCCCACTGGCCCAGGCTGAGCGGCGTCACACCCATCACTTCGCTAACCCCAGGGATATAGGGCAGAGCGACCTGGGCCGCCACCGTGCCAGCCAAAGCTAGCATCAAGGTCTTGTTCTTAGTCAGCCCCTCGAGGGGATTACTGTTACCGAGTTTCCGGGCGTTGAGAGCGTTGACACACTGGCCTACAGCCAGGAAGTTAAAAGCCATCGTCTGGGCCACTGGTTGGGCGATGGCCGGCATCGTCATTCCCAAGATTTCCGTGCCGGCGAAGAGCGTCGGGGCCAGATACATGGCGGCCGTCGCCAGACCCATGTAGCCGCCGATGGTGGCTAACTCGCCCCATTTATTCTTCTCGATCAGAGGAGCTTCGGCGCCTTTGGGCGGTTCTTTCATCAGGTCTCCTTCGGCCTTCTCGACACCGAGTCCGAAGGAGGGGAAACTGTCTGTGGCCAGGTTGACCCAAAGAATCTGTAGGGGTGTCAACAACCCGGGCAAGCTGGACCCCAGAGCCAAGGTTGTGGCCGCTGTAGCACCCATCGCCACCACCTCGGCCAGGTTGGACGAGAGGGTGTAGTTGATGGTCTTCTGAATATTGGCCCGGATGCGGCGACCGCTTCGAACCCCCTCGGCGATCGAATTGAACGAATCGTCTGAGAGGATAATGTCGGCCACCTGCTGGGTGGCTTCGGTACCCCGAATTCCCATCGCGACGCCGGTGTCAGCCTGGCTAATAGCGGGAGCGTCATTGACGCCGTCGCCCGTCATAGCGACCACTTCATCGCGGTCCTGGAGAGTTTCGACAATCTTCAGCTTGTGGCGGGGTTCGACCCGGTAGAAGACACCGGTCTTATCGATCAGATCCGATACGGCTTGCTGGCCCAGCGGGCCGTCCTCATCGGTGAAGACATCGAGCCACTTCCCGGCCATCACGACCTCACCAGCCTGGCTTGCCTCGGTAGCGAGCCGGGCCAACTCCGCCCGGCCTGGTGAGGTCTTAGGGTCGTGCTGATCGAGCATCTCTTCAGAGAGCATATACTCGGTCTTGTCGGACTCGAGAATGCCGGCCTCGGCTCCGATGGACTTGGCCGTCAGCAACTGGTCACCCGTGATCACCTTGACCCGGATTCCGGCTCCCTGAAGTTCGGCTACACTCTCTTTGACCCCCTCACGGAGAGGGTCCTGAATGGCCATCAAGCCACTGAACTCGAGGTCGGACTCCATCTCCCCCGTCTCACCCAGCTGAGAGGTCTGCTTGCGAGCCATGGCGATGACTCGATAACCCTGTGAGGCCAGCTCATCGTTCTTGGCCTGAATTTCGGCTTTCTGCTCGTCGCTGAGGTTGGTCTTCTCGATGACGCGAGCCAGGGCTCCGGTGGTGAAGGAGTAGTGGCCTTCTTGGCCGACCACTTCACCGGGGATGGCCAGGGTGTGCATTTTTCGCTCAGACCCGAAGGGATAGTCTTTGCCCCTCTCCTGGACCATTTGAGCCATCGTTAGGACAGCGTCTGCCTTCTCACCCTCGGCCAGTTTTTCTTGAACATTGTTGAATTCCGACTCGGTCAGCTTGAACTCTTGCTCCACCTCGGGCGTGAAGGTGACCTTCACCGTCTGACCCGAGGCATCCTTAGCACCGGTCTCGATCTTGAGGTCGGGCAAATTCTCGATGTACTTCAAAGTGGCGATCTCGGTAGGTGCGCCCAGCCAGACATCGTCTTGCTTTTTGGCCGTGCTTCCGAACAGAGCCCCCAGCATGGTGGCCTTTTCATCGCCAAACGAAGGGCTCCAGGTGAGTCGGCCAGTCATCTCACCGGTGGTGAGAGTTCCCGTCTTATCGGTGCAGACCACGGTGGTCGAGCCGATCGTTTCGACGGCGTTCGGGTTCTGAATCAAGACATTGCGCTTACTGGCCGCGCTGATCCCCTGGGACTTCACCAGAGTGGTGAGAGCGGGCATCCCTTCGGGAACGATAGCGACGGCCGAAGAGATTCCGTTGAAGACACCCGGAAGCCAGCCTGAACCGGCCGCTGTCAAGCCACCCAGGGCCACAGCTGTCACTCCCCCGATGACGGCAAACTGTTTGGACAGGTCTTTAGTCTGTCGCATCAGAGGTGAGGGGGGGGGTTCGGCCACGTCCGCTGCCGCGGCAATCTTTCCGACTTCCGTCTCAGCTCCGGTCTTAACCACGACGGCCAGACCGCTACCCTTCTTGATGGGCGTGCCCGAGAAAACCATATTGGTGCGCTCGTGGAGGCCAGCGTTGTCGGGAACGTCAGCCGTGTGGTCCTTCTTTACCTGCTCCGATTCACCCGTCAGCGCGGCTTCGTCGGTAGCCAGGTCCTGGGAGTCGAGTAAGAGTGCGTCAGCCGGGGTGATGTCCCCAGGGGCAAGCTTGATCACGTCTCCTGGAACGAGGTCTTTAGCGGGAACGACCACATCTTGACCCTCGCGGACGACCGTGGCTTCGGTCACGCTTTGCTGTTTGAGAGCGTCCATCGATTTCTCGGCTTTGATCTCCATGTAAGTACCGAGACAAGAATTCAGAAGCGAAACAAAGCCGATTCCGCCGGCTTCGGCGCCGTGCCCAAGAGCGCCATAGAAGAGAGCTGCCGGTGGCAGCATGCCGCTGATAGGGTCCTGGTATTGACCGATAAAACGAGAGAGTATCGACTTTCCAGGCTTCTCGGGTAGTGCATTAGGGCCATACTGCTCACGGCGTTTCAGGACTTCTTGGTCGCTGAGACCCCGTCGAGGATCGACGTTTGCGAAGTCAGTCAAGTCCAGGTCTGGACCTGCTGCGGCGCCGCTACTACCGTTGCTTGAACCCGAAAGCCCGGTGGGGGTCGGAACAGGCAGTTTCCACTCAGCCTTCATCCCGCCCTGGCCATCGTCAGACCAGGTCGCGCCGCCCTGAGCTCGAGCGTCTTGTTTCCCGCGTTTGAGGGCCTCGAGGTCGCGGCGAGGGTCACCATCGACACCCTCGGCCACATCGCTAAGGTCGACCGTGACTCCGTCGCTGGAGTGGGCTTTGGAGGTGTTAGGGGCGCTGGCGCTCCAGGCCGCTTTGTTGGCTAGGCGGTTTAATATCATTGAATCTCTCTTCCGTACTCCCTGTTGCCAAGCTAACAATCGACCTTAAAAAATATCTGAAATGTCTTCTCCTTCAGCTTAAGAATCGGGCCGCGAGGCCAACAGGCCCGCGCGGTGGTTAAAGCGATAACGAAACAGCTGCCAGTAGTGACCGGCTAAGAGCTCCCCAAAGGGCTTTGGACGAGCACTCACGACTCTCGGAATCTTGGTGTAGACGATCAAGCCCTGACACATACTGCAGGGCTCAAGAGTCGTGTAAAGGGTGACCTGTGGGCCGGATTTCGTCTTAGAAAAAACAAGACGGCCCTACCCTACCACAGCCCCATTCCGGCCGGAGAGGACGACCTTCTTTTCTCGCCGGGGGAAGTTGGTGCTCTGGCTCCGGGCAGCTATCGGAACGTCCGTCTCACCCAAGCGAGTCTCACGCTACAACCAGGCATTCATCGATTCCGAAGCTTGCATCTCAAAAGAAGTCGCCTCACTCTGGACTGCGATGAGCAGGTGGTGGTGTATCTGGAGGACAGGTTAGACCTCAAGAATTCCGAGCTAGGTGTGACACCCGAAGGAACAGTGCCACCAGCGGGGCTCCTCCAGCTCTGCTTTCTCGGCAAAAAAGCCAAGATGACTTTTGGGCAGAGCTGGGCCAACGTTGTGGCCTCGGGACCCCATCTTGAGGCTAAAATCGTGGACGGGTCCACCTTGAGAGGCGCTCTCATCGCACGAAAGCTCGAGATTCATGACAGTTCCGTCCTTTATGATGGCAGACTTGAAGGCATCCTTTTGAAGGGACGAGGTCCCGTCGTGCTTTTCACGGTGACTCAGCTTTAAGAGACGAACGTTAAGAAGCCGTCACGAGCAAGAGTCAAGATTGGCCATCCGCTCCTCGAAGCCAGGATGAGTCATCGACGCTTCCATCTCTGCGCCATCCCAACTCAGAAACTCTCGGACCGGTTCCCAACCAAGATTCTGGGACTGGAGGATGTTCGAAGCGTAGCAATCGGCCTCGAGCTCTCTGGTGTGATAGAAATCTTGGACTTGACCGTTGACGTAGTCAACCACGAAAGGGATGGGACTCAAGTTCCAGAGTCTGGGACGAATCTTAGTCATCCTCTTCTCGAGAGCAGCCAAGTCGACTGCGTGGTCTAGCTGGATATGGCCGACCTCGTGAGCGGCGCCAAAGATGAGCGCCTCCGGACTGGCTTCTGTGACAATTTTGTCTCCGAAGTAGAGGACGTTCTCACCACAGGTTGCGGCCGTCGCCAGATCGCTATCGACGATTCTGACCTCATAGTCGTGGCCAGGAGCGAAGCTCTCCGGATGCTCGACGCCACCCGGTCGGCCAGCATCTTCGGTCGACTCCTGAGCGGTCAGTCGGCGGCTCTGGGCACAGCCGCCGCTGTCCTGGGCCCTCTAGTGGGAGCGGTGCAGCTCGGTCGGGGCTACTTCGACCTGACCACAGGAGTCAAGAGCCAAACCAAGTCTTTGCAGGTTCAAGGCTTGGCTGATATGGCCTCGGCGGTCGGCTTGACGATGGCGACCACCGGCATCGGGACCATCCCTGGAATCGCCATCGCCTCGGTGGCCATCGGCGCCAAAGGCCTCTACACCGCTCATTCAGGCTTTCGCGATTGGGTTGACGGTCGTTTGGAAAAATCCGCACCCAACCTGGAAAGGGCCACACGAAGGATCGATGAGTGGCTCGAACCAGCCATCGACACGGCGCGCCCCCTGGTGGAGAAGTGGCTGGGGCGTAAAGGTCGCCAGGCAGAAGACGCAACTGTTACACACCCTTAACCTCCCCTGGGCGACGGCTGAATAAAGTAAGGCGTCCGACCAGGCTCAAGGGAGAGGAGCCACCCACTTTGCGAGTTGCATCGTTGCAGCCACCTGTACGCCACGTTGAAGAGTATGAAGGCAAAGAGAAAAGAAAGCTGGAGGTCGGCAAGCCGGTCGAACCGGAGGACGGACTGATCCCTTCCGACTGGGGGGACCGGATCACCACCACCGCCAAGGAACTTTTCCTGCCCTCGAACTACCCCCAATCGGTGAGCGAGGACTACGGCGAGACCCGCCTCTGGTGGTTCCTCAGGGATGTCGCCTCTAATGTTGTCGGTTACTGCTCAGGCGCAGCCATCGGGAGCGCGCTGGGCATCCATCCGGTTTGGGGAGGGGCCGGCATGGCCACCTTCAATCTGATTCGCGATCGGAGCAGCCAGGTGATGGGATTCGCCGCCTCCTTCCTGGCCCCCATGGCTGACAAAAACCCTCGCCCCTGGATCCTTACCGGAGAGATGTTAGAGTCGGCCGGTATGACCCTGGAGACGGCCGCCGCCACCTTTCCCGAACAGATCCTCCCGATCGCCCTGTCGGCCTCTCTGGTCAGGGTGGTAGCCGGCTCGATGAAGGGGGCCGGCATGGCCAACATCGGACCCCGCCAGGCTATCAGTGATAACCTGGGTGAGGTCAGCGCCAAGAACGGCAATCAGGGGTTCGTGGCCACCTTTCTGGGAGCCGGCATCGGCCTGGCTGCCCACACCGCTCTGAGTTCTGCCATCGGGACCGGGGCCGCCTCGACCGCCATCGCAGCTGTCGGCTCTTTGGGGGCGATCTTCTCGGTAGCACGAATGGTCAACGCACTCGATATGCATCCTGTGAACGAGACCACTCTGGAAAGGCTGGCCCGAAGTCTTGAGCAGGGCCAGACTGTGTCTCCCTATGAATCCGTCTGGAGGGAGCTCCCTTCCCTGACGCGAGTCAGCCGCTTCCCTCTGGGCCAGTCCATCGAACCGCTGATCGCCGACGCCGCCCGGTTCGCTGAACTCGAGCGTCTCTACGAGGGACGGAACTATCTGCTCGACCTGGTGGATGACCGCCCCTACGTGGTCTTGGCCGAGGGTAGCCAGGGCGTCGACCGCTTCCAGGCTGCTTTGCAATGCATCTACCTCGAGCAACTGCAGGAAGAAGGGGTGACCGGCACGGAGCTGGTTAGCCAGAGTCTGGCCAAGACACCCGACGCTCCTCAGGCTGTGCTCGACGAGATGGAGAGGCTCGGCTGGAGCACCGATATGATCCGACTTGACGACCGAGGCATCCGGGCCGACTGGCGATAGATTGACAACTGTCCCTCGATGGTCACCGTGTCGGCCCCGGCCCCGGTATTGAGAGTAACCTGGCGGTTGGAATCGTTCAGGCTCACTCGGTCGGCTCCCCCTGCCAGGTCGATGGTGGTGGGTGTCTCGTCCCCAAAGCCTCCAATGAAGGCGACGTCCTCGGCGATGTCTCGACCCTGGACCGTGCCCATAGCCCGGATCCTCTGGTTCTCAGTGGTATTGTAGAGGCGCGAATTGCCGCTGGAATCGACTGAGGTGAGGCCCCGACCGCGCCGAGTGACCCCTTCTGGCAGCACCGTTTCGTCGTCGACCAGTCCAAAGCGAAGACTGGCGGTCTGGCCGTTCTGAGCCCCCGTGAGATCGGCTCCTCGGAGGTCGGCAAATCCCAGATCCGCTTCCTGAAGATCGGTACTGCGAAGATTGGCCCCCCTCAGATCGGCGCCCCGGGCTTCAAATCCCAATAGGTCCGAGCCTCTCAGGTCCGTTTCGGAAAGGTCAAGACCGTTTCCCTCGGCCAGCCTCAGGTCAGAGCGAGCCAAATCAGGCCGGATATCATCCTGGTCGAGCTCTTGGCCCAGAAGTCGCTCCCCTGTCAGTTCTGGGCGGTTGCCGAAGGCGCGATTGAGGTCGTTGCGTTGCACATCGCCGTCGTCCCCGTTCAGGTCGGCCACCGTGTCGAAGTTTTCGTCCAGAACCTCAGCCAACTCGGCCCTGGCCTGAAGACGACCGTTGTCGGGATTAGCCCTGGCTTGCTGGGCGGTGAGGTCGCGATAGTCGTCGACCTCAGAGAAGTCCAGTCGGCCGTCGCCGCGTAGAAACTCGAAACTCTCTGGCAGGTTGTCGCCCACCGTCAAGGCATCGTCGATCAAACCGGTTCGGTCGGCTCGATTGAGAGGAGAGGCGGGCGCCGCGTTGGTGCCATTGCGGCCTCGTGGCCCGCCGGCGTTTTCAGCTTGGGGCTCGGAGCCTTTCTCCTCGTCGTCCAGGGACTGGGCCAGCCCTCCAGTTAGAGACTCTACGGATTCGCTTTCAGGCCCATCCTCCCGGCTCGCTTCAGAGCTGAGGTCGACGCCTTGAAATTCTGTGGACGGGTCGGCCTGAACAGGTGTCTCGGACAGGGGAGCCGAGCGCGTTGGCTTCTCCAAAGGGGCAGGGGCGGGAGTGGCTGAGATGGTGGCTGACACGGGTGGACCTCCGATGATGAGATGCTACGAGTATAGCCGGAAATCTTCTCGCACCTTTCTAGACGATGTGTCCTTTATTGAAAAACTGTGAACTTGAGGTAAGCGAGTATGTCTTAGGCGAGGAGCAGAGCGCCAATTCGGATGGGAAAGGGCGATGGGGCGGAGCCTTGCTTTGGAGTCGATTCTCGAGAGAAGTTCCGGTTATTTGCTTTCTTCGCCGAGGGGTGATCTGTGATGTGCATGAAATTCCAGAGTTGGGAATTTTGGGCGCCCGGGCGCTGATTTGTGCCGACCGTCTCAAAACCGATGCCGGAGGTCTCGCCATCGTGCGCGACCAGGCCTATGAAGACAAACTCAATGACCTTCTCTCCCGTTACCAGGCCCTGTGCGATCTCGAGAACAGAGTCCGATTGTGATCTAGCTCACAGAAAGGCTCCCTGCGTCAAGCTATACTGAAGGCACACGAAACCCCAAGACACCCAAATCCCCAAAGCCTCGGTCCCCGCCGAGGCTACTTTTTTGTCTGCAACCTGGCTGCAACCGGACCAAGCGATGCTCAAGCCATGCTTTGGCAACTCTTTCCTCAGATCGCTGAGCGACTGAACCCTACCCACGCCCAATTCGCCGAAGAGCTAATCGTAGAACTGATTCAACACTTCCCCTCCAGTAGTCGTAGCCGGTTGCTAGAGAAAGCCTCAGAAGACCTGCCTCTTTGGCAGGTGGTGGCTGCGAGTCCAGTCCTGCACAAGCTCGGCCAAGTCTTAGCCCGAGATGAACGGATCTGGCCGGATATCCGGTCGGAGCTCAAGCGGCTCGAATCCGTGCCTCCCAGCCTCACCCGGGCCGAGCTTTTGATCGGAGCAGGCGATCAGTTCCCTCACGCTACAGCCATCGGCGACCCGATCGCTGAAGGCAGCCTGGCCGTCGTCCTCCCCTTCCGCCGAGGTCGGGTTGAAGGGATCGCCAAGGTTCTCAAGCCCGACATTCGAGCTGTCCTCAAGTCCGAACTCCGAGCTCTAAGGCGGGTAGCTCGCCGGCTGGAACGCCAGGCTCCTCGGCTGGGCCTACCGTCC
>CAYRFU010000265.1:9959-10348 GCA_964423525.1 uncultured Burkholderiales bacterium
ACCGTGACCAGGGTCGAGAGACTCTTGATGGCCGAAGTGGACCTCGAGGGGGAGCGCAAGAACCTCGAAAGAGCTTTTCAACAATACGGACGCCGACCCCGCCTCTGCATCCCCGAACCCTTCTCCTGGGGTGGACCCAGTGTGGTGGCCATGGAGCGTCTTGAAGGTGGTCCCGTGACAGCTGACCAGGCTGAGGTTCTGGTCGAGGAGATGGTGGCCCGACCGTTCTTTTCGAGCCAGGAAGAGGTGCTTTTTCATGGCGACCTTCACGCGGGCAACCTGATCACCACCAACGACGGACGCCTGGGAGTGCTGGACTGGGGCCTGTGTCTTTCTCTCGGCAGGGCCCAGCGCAGCGCTTTGGCCCGCATTACGGCCGGCACCTTCCT
>CAYRFU010000266.1:0-10299 GCA_964423525.1 uncultured Burkholderiales bacterium
GATGGATAGCGGTTGAGAGGCGAAGCTAAGCTCGCTAGCCGTCACCCTGACGAAAGAAAGGCCGGAGTTTTTCAAAACTCCGGCCTTTTGCTTACTGGCTTTCATCGAAAAATAACCAGGGGCTGCTGGAGGAGGTTGGGGCTATCAACAACCGGGAGCTGCTAGAGGTGTTCTCGGGCCAGTCCGTGGCCTAGACAGCGGGCCAGCCCGAAGCCAGCCACTGCGCCGCCCACGGTGCCCATAGCGATTCCACCTGAGAGACCGGCCAGAGAACCGACTGCGGCCAAGGGCCAACGGACCCATTTGCCGAGCCGTTCCTGGGCTCCGTGAGAGAGCTTGTCGATGTTGGTGATCAAGGGATTTTCTACCATGGAAAGGCCCGTTACACTATCGTGACCATGCTTGTGCTCGACGTGGCGGTGGAAATTTGGCAAGCTTCCCAACCCGGCTTTAGCACCCAGAGGGGTCATCAGGAAAGGTCCCGCCACCAGACCGGCGGCTGCTCCAGCAACTCCCCCAACTAGACCAAAACCCAGGCCCAAAATGGGCGACACCAGACGTCCCAGGAGAGTGGACGGTTTGGCCAGCGGCTGGCGAGGTTGGTGTAAATCAATGGTGAAACGAGTGGCACTCTCTTCCCCAAATTCGTGGGTCACGTGAAGGCTAAGTTGAGGCAATCGTTGAGCCCATTCCTCAGGACTCGTTGAGGCTTTAAGAGAAAGGAGGGCAGGCCGGGCCCTCTCCGCGATGGCGAAATGCTCGTCAAGCCTTTCCTCTGGGGTGGCCTTTAAGAGTTGCTCAAACTCCTCGTTGACGGCATTTTGGACGGGTGTGGTGCAGCTCACTAGACGGGCCAGGGTGGCTTCTGTTGCCTCGTCGAAGGGCAAGTTGCGGTAGGCTTCGCGGGAATAGGTCGAGCATGATTCAGAGTACATGCATTGACTGTTTCGCTTGCCATTGAATTCGGCCGAGATGTAGCGTTTGTAAAGATGAAGACCGAAGTCCGCTGTTGATTTCAAGAGGCTCACGCGCGGAGTGTGCCAGACCGACCTGAAAGCAGACTGAAAAACGTTGTTTCTGGTCGGGCCAGCCAGCTGAACTGATCAGGCCCCAAGGTCGACTCGACCTGCGTTTGGTTCATTTTCGAGTGATTAGGGTCCATTGACAAGCAGTGCCGGTTGGACTTCTAGCTAGCCTCGAAAGTCTGGGGCTCGGTGAAGGCCAGGGGCCAGGTTGGGCGCTTCGAGAAGCAGGTATTCCAAAGTGCGGGCCATGATGGTCAGGGTCACATCGAAACTGTTCAGGCTGTCGCCGAATCCAGCCGTCAAGTTGACCATCGAGCCCCGGGCCAGAACGAACAGAGCTTTGTTGGGTAGGTCAAAACGGTGGATGAACGGCATCACCTCTTGCTCGCTATACTGTCCCAGCCAGTCGAGGTCGATCTCGTCGCTGGTATGGCCCACGTTCACCAGGAAACAGCCATCTTTAAGATGCTCAAGCTCTCTCTGACCTAGCACCTTTCTGGCTCCGGTCGCGGTAGCCACCACGTCGGCCAGCTTTAGGGTTGTGGCCGGGTCCTCGACAGCCCAGCCCGAGAAACGGGCTTCCAGGGCCCGGGTGGGATTGGGATCGATCACCTCGACCCTTCCGCCGTAAGCTCGGGCCGCTTCGGCCAGACCCCGGCCCACTGGGCCGAAGCCTAACACCGCGACTCTCTTGCCATGGAGCGTGAGGCCGGTGCGACTAAAGAAGGTGTGCCAGGCCGTAAGGCCCACCATGTAACGGTTGTGGAGCCCCCTTTTCAGGTCCACTTCGTCCCAATTGACGATAGGGTAAGGTAGCTGCCAGCGCTTGAAACGAGCGATCCCCGAGCCTGTCCCTTCCATAGAGCCAACTACCTTTAGACCCGCCTTATGAGCGACTTCTGATAAGCCAGCTCCCAGCTCGCACAGGTGAGTGGGTCCCCACTCCCAGGCCCTTTGCTCGCAACCGTCTTCGAGGTCCACTTCAAACCCCTGTGCGCGTAGGTGGTCCAAAGAGTCTGGGTCACTGGTGGCCGGATTACAACTGGTCAGATAGAGCTGGGCACCCCGAGCGGACAGTTTCTCCAGGAAGGGCACCATTTTCAGGTCCAGGTGGAGCGAGCAGGCTAGGCGAACTTTGGGCAGGGGAGGAAGGTCCTCTAGAGCGGCTGAGCTCTGACAGAGATGGTGGCGACACCACTCGAGACGGTTCTGAAAGGGGGCTAACACCCCCCCGCTTTCCACGGGACTCCGACAACCCCCTGGCTGCTCAGAACTCACCGGTCGCCTTGGCAGGTAGTTATTCAGGACGACAAGAAAGCGGACGCAGTGGTCATGAAACGGAGTGGGAAGAGTGAACCGTTGAAACCCCAAGCCAGCGCCGACGAGCTGGTCACGCTAGTGGAAAAAGGGGTGGGGCCGTTCGCCGTGGTGGACCAGGAGGGGAACACTCTCTACATCAATCCTGGCGGAGCACGCCTGATCAAAAAGAAGGCTCCCAAACTGGTTGGCGAGCCCTTCCCTTATCCTCTCGAAGATGGTCCCCTCCGAGACGTTGATGCCGAGATCAAAGTGGAGCCCACCCAGTGGGACGGCCAAGAGCAGCGGCTTGTCCTCATCAAGTCGCTCAAACAAGGTCAGGCTGCTTTCCATATCGAGTGGCGCATCGAGAGCGCCGAAGAGAGAGCCAAAGAGGCCGAGGCCCGTATCAAAGAGCTGGAAGCACAGCTGGCTTCGGGCGGTTCCGGAGCTGCCGCTCCCAACGACGAGCTGGAGAGTCAGCTCCAGCAAGCTCTTCAAGCCAAGAACGAGGCTCAAGCCAGAGCTGAAGAGATCGAGCAGGCCCTGAGCTTGGCCCAACAAGCGGCCGAGGAGGCCGCCCGTGAGGTTCAACAGCGGGCAGCCGACACCGACCTAACCCATCGCGTCAACGAGCTTGAAGAGGCCCTTGGTGAAGCTGAGATCGCTTCTCAGTTGCGCGAAGAGGAGGTTTCTCAGCGGTTGGCCCAGCTGCAGCAACAGTTGAACGAGGCCGTTGAGGCTCACCAACAGGCCGACCAGAAGCTGACCAAGTCAGAGGAACGCCTGGCTTCTTCAGACCGCCGGGTCGACGAACTTGAGAGCCTTCTGGACGCTGCTGAGCAAAGGCTTGAGGAAGCTCAGGCGGGGGTCTCACTCGAAGCTCACGAGATTTCCACGGAACTCAGGGACGCCCTTTCTCAGTGTCGAGATTTGGAGGAGCAACTCCAGAACGCGGAAGAGCGAGCTAAAGATGCTCTCGAGCGAGTCCATCTGGCCGAAGAGCAGGCCGAGGTGGCAGAAGAACGGGCCTACGAAGCTGAGGGCCTCTTGGAGGAAGCCGAGCGTCGAGCCGAAGACGCAGAGACCACCATCGAGGAGCTGGAGCAGGCTCTCGAAGACGCTGCTTCTCTCAACCAGATGGAAGGGGCCGAAGAACTCGAACGCCTCAGTGGAGAGTATGAAGCGCTCCAAAAAGAGAGCGAGGTTTGGCGCAATAAAGCCCGGCAGTTCGAGAAGCTTGAGGCCGAATACCAAAAGCTTCAAGACGAGTCCGCCCTCACGCTGGCCGAGGAAGAGCTAGAAGAACTCAAAGCCCGGGCCGAGATGGTGGTTCGCCTGGAAGCCGAACTTGAGGAGATGCGTGCTCAAGTGGCCGAGTCACAGCAACTCCAAGACGAGCTTGAGGAACTCAGAGAGGTGGCTCTTGAGGCTGAGGAACTGCGAACTCCTCTAGACCAGGAAGGTGGACAGGATGGCGCTGAGATGGAGGCCACCCTCCAAGAGCTGACCGAGGCGGCGGCCCGTATCCAAGAGCTTGAAGCTCGAGTCGAGGAGCTTTCGGAGTCGGCTCGGCGGGCGAGCGAATTGGAAGTCCAGCTTCAAGAACTCAACGAAGTGGCCGAGAACGCCGACGAGCTAGCTTTGCTGGTGGAAGAACTCACCGAGGCGGCCGAACGCAGCGAGGAGCTGGAGGTTGAGGTTCTTCAACTCAGGGAAGTAGCTGACGAGGCTACCCGCCTCCAATCCGAATTCGAGAAGCTTGAGAGTGAGGCCAGTCGAGCCCAACAGCTTGAGGCACGAGTGGCCGAGTTAGAGTCTCAGCTCGAAAGTTTGGACGGCGCTGACCCCGAAATGGCTCAACGGATGGCCGACTTGGAAGCCGAACTCGCTCGGGCTAAGCGTCAGCTTGGAAAGGCTAACGAGTTATTGGCCGACCCCGAGCAGTTGACCAAGCTCGAGCGTCAGGCCGAGGCGGCCACCCGTCGCGCCACCGAGGCCGAGGAGCGCTTTCACGAAGCCCAGTCGCTTCTTGACGAGGTCAAGCGAGCCTCGGTGGCCCGCATTGAAGAATTGACCGATGAGTTAGAGAGAGCCCGCACGCAAGCTCACGCCGCCGCTCCCGCCGAGGGGGCCCAAGTTGACCCCGAGACCGAGCGACTCGCTTTCCAAGACTCGCTAACAGGCCTTCCCAATATCAATATTATTCAACGCTATCTGGACTTTATGCTGAAGCAGGCCGAGCGTTACAATCGAGCCACGGCTTTGTTGGCCATCGACCTCGATCGATTCAAGATGGTCAACGACGCTTTAGGGCACAAGATTGGAGATGAGCTGCTCTGCTTGGTGGCCGAGCGTCTCAGCACGTGCGTCCGTGGCTCAGATGTGCTGGGCCGGCGCGGGGAGGATGAATTTATCATTCTTCTCTCGGAACTTAGTGGTCAGGAAGAAGCCACCTCAATGGCTGCGGCTGTGGCTCGACGAGTCTTTGAAGTGTTGCGACCGCCTTTCTCGGTGCAGGACCAAAAGGTTCACATCGGTTGCTGCGTGGGAATCAGCCTCTACCCCGCCGACGCCAAGAGCGCCGACCAGATGCTTGATCATGCCGATACAGCCATCTTTCAAGCTAAAGAACTGGGAAGGGGGCGCTACCAGTTCTTCACTCCAGAGTTACAGGCTCGCCACGACGTCGTGTCTCGACTTGATGGAGAGATTCGGCGCGGCCTCGAAGAGAATCAATTCCAGCTCTTTTATCAGCCCGTCTTCAACCTGATGACCGGAAGGATGGCAGGGGTCGAATCGTTAGTTCGCTGGAACCATCCTAGCCTGGGTATGATCGGGCCGGGTGAATTCCTGGAGGCAGCCGAAGATACGGGTCAGATTGTGGCCATCGGTCGGTGGGCCATTCTCCACGCCATCGAGCAGCACCAGCGGTGGGCTCAAGCCGGTATTCATCTCTTTACCTCGATCAACATTTCCCGACGGCAGCTTCTTCAGGCCGATTTGGCCAGTAGCATTCTGCGGGCTATCGAAGTCACCGGTGCCCAGCCGGGCTCCATCGTGCTAGAGTTCTCGGAGAATCTGAGTCTAATGGATTCGCCTCGCCTTCGCGAGAATCTCGAGGAATTGCGTCAGGCCGGCCTGAAGTTTGCCATAGACCGTTTTGGAACGGGGAGTTCTTCCCTGGAAGAGTTAAACACCGAGCACATCACGATGTTGAAGATCGATCGTCGCTTTACCCTCGGGGTTCCTGACGACCACGAAGCCACCAGCGTCGTGTTGGCCGCCCTCTCGCTAGCCAGAAACCTCAAAATGACGCCGGTGGTCGTCGGTATCGAGAATAAACAGCAAAAGCAGCTGCTTCAAAGACTCGAGTGTGAGCTTGGGCAGGGGAATTTCTTGTCTGAGCCGTTGAGCGCTCAACAAGTGAGTCAGATCGCCGGTAACGTCTTCACATAGTCTAACAGTTCGCTAGTAGACCAGCTGCCTTTTTCGTGGTAATATAAGGTGGCATCACGGGGGTGACTGGCTTCGACGGGGAGCAGACTGGCCTTAGGATGCGAGTCGAGTGCCGAATCTCGTAAATAATCGGAAAAAACACAACTGCCAACGATAACAAAGTCGTTAAGCATGAGAGCCGTGCCGCTTCGCGGCCTGCTCTCGCCCTGGCGGCCTAGACACCCGTCACGTCTACTCGCGATGCGCCACTGGTAGCGGGATAGGCGACAACCACAGCGGCTAGCTGACCTACAGACGCTCCCGGGTAGGTCGGGACTCTAGGGAGACCGGGCCACGTCCATCCTGCTCTAGGGAGAGGCCGGCCTTAAAGCAAAACTAGAGCTACGCTCGTAGACTCCTATGGAGGTCCTCTTCGGACGCGGGTTCGATCCCCGCCACCTCCACCAAACCAGAGGCGGCTTCGGCCGCCTCTGATTATTTGAGCGACCAGGGGCTGGCGCGGGCACGTCCAAGGGCCGGCCATGGGCGCTCACCTTTCCTATCTTCAAAAAGAGAACCTGTGGCTAGTTGGCTTGGGAATCCTTTTGCTCATTGTGGGGGTGGTGGCCGTCCGCCGCATCCAAGCTGGCCCACCAAAGACGGTGGTCTTTGCAGCTGGTCCCCGTGATGGAGCCTACTACCGCTTGGCTCAGCAGTATTCCGAGAAACTTGAAGCAAAAGGTCTTGAGGTCAAGATCCTGGCGACGGGGGGATCGCTTGAGAATTTAAGGTTACTGGAGAAACGTCAGGCCGACATCGCCTTCGTCCAAAGCGGGTTGGGCGCCAACATCCCATCCCTTTCGACCTTGGGGAGCGTCTATCCGGAACCGCTTTGGCTCTTCTGTCGAGAGCCGGTCGACCGAGTCACCGACCTCCACGGGAAGACTGTGGCTATCGGCGACACGGACAGCGGCACCCGGGAGGTGGCTCTGGCCATCTTGGGCGACGCTAAGATGTCTCAGAAACTCAAGACGGTCGCCATAGGCGGGGCCCAGGCCGAAGAGAAACTGCTGGCTGGTGACGTGGACGCGGCTTTCTACGTCGGCTCGGCCTCGGTTGCCTCGATCCGCACTCTGGCTACTCACCCCGACATCCATCTGGCCGATTTTGAGAGAGTCCAAGCTTACGCTCGCTACCATTCCTCTCTGACGGCCGTGACGCTTTATGCGGGGATGCTCGACTTGGGCAAAGACATCCCTCCTCGTGACACTCATTTGTTGGCAACCACGGCGACGTTAGTCGTTTCGGATCAGTTCCATTACGCTCTGGTGACCCTCTTTTTGCAAACTGCTCAACAGATTCATCAGGCTGCCGGTCCGTTCCGCGAGTATGGGGAATTCCCGTCACCCCGTTTGGTCTCCCTGCCGTTGCTCCCAGAGGCCGAGCAGTTCTACCAGCGAGGCCCCTCCTTCTTCTTTCGCCACCTCCCTTTCTACTTCGCGGCTGCGGTTGATCGGCTCCTGATCTTGCTGCTTCCTCTGCTGACTTTGTTGCTCCCTCTCATGCGTTTTGTGCCTCCTGTTTATGGCTATTTTCTTAAGCGGCAACTGTTCCAGCGTCAGGAGATCCTTCAGTCGATCGAGCTCGACGAGGTGAAAGGGGAGGAGAGAGCCCAACGACTGGCCGACCTCGAAAGAGAACTCCCTCGACTCAAGAAGCTGCCTCCCGCTTACCAGAACGAGGTTTTTCTCCTTCAGCTGCGGCTGGAGCGAGTCAAACAAGAGATCGAGCCGAAGCTTGAGGAGCAAAAAGAAAGCTCCGCCGAAGCGAAGCTGGTCCAAGAGAGATGAAGATTGGTTGGTGTGTTGGGTGTATGTTGTGTGCCGCCAGTCTAGCCCACCGAAAGGTTCTCGTCTCACCCTGGCCGGTAGAAGGGCGACTGTGGGGGGTAAAGAGGCCGATTCAGGGGGCCAGTTGGCCGTGCAGCTTCTCTTTGACGAACTCAACAAAGGCCTTCACCGATGGGGCTAACTGACGAGCACTGGGGTAAATCAGCCAGAGCCCGCCCCCGGTGGGGCACAACCCGGGTAGCACCTCTTCCAGACCTCCGGGGCTGAGGCCGCTCTCGGTCGGGATTCTGGCGATGCCGTATCCGGCTCGGGTGGCCTCGAGCACGGCTTGGAGGTTATTGCTCGAAAATCGTCCACTGACCGTAACATCAACATTCCCGCGAGGTGTTTCAAACCTCCAGGTGGCCGTCGATTGGAGGGAGTGGAGAATGCAGTGATGCTCTTTAAGATCAGTCGGACTCTTGGGTCGACCCCGGCTTTCAAGATACTCCTGGCTGGCTACCAGTTTTATCGCTGAGTTCAGGATTTTCTGACCGCTTAGGGAAGGGTCCGGTGGACACCCACCTCGTACGGCTACGTCGTAGCCCTCAGCCACCAGGTCGACGTAGCGATCGGTCACGGCAAGCTCTAAACGGACCTCCGGATAGAGATCAAGAAACTCTATGAACAGGCGGTGAGCAAGAGCTTGGAAGCTGACTGGAATGGTCACTCTGAGCGTCCCTCTGGGGGTTTCGCCCAAACCGGCCACGACCGCTTCCACAGAGTCGAGTTCTTGCAGTACTCTCGAGGCCTTCTCAAAGTAGGTCTCGCCCGCGGGGGTCAGGGTCAGAGAGCGGGTGGTGCGATGGAGAAGTCGCACACCAAGCCTTTGTTCTAGGCGGGAGACCTTTCGGCTGATGCTTGATTTTGGCTGATGAAGCACCCGGCCGGCGGCTGTGAAGCTGCCTTGTTCGACCACTTTGATAAAGATCTCGGTGTCGTTCAGGTCCCTTTCTGTTGCGAGCATAGCGACCGCTTCTTTTTGCCGACCTGGAATCCTACGGCATAGACTGGAGATAACCTTCCATCAACCGGGCCCGGGCCCGGGTGGACTGGTCATCCTGGAAGCAAAGTCCGACCAACCGATCTCTCTGGTAGACCACCCGGGCTGCCAATGTTTCGCTCATCGGGAGAGCCAGCGAGAGTTGCACCTCTTGACCTCTTTCCCAGTCGGAGGTGCACTCTACCAGGGCACCGCCGAGACTCAGGTCGCGCAAAGTGATGGGCTGTTCTTGTCCTTGGCTGGTGAGCGCTCCCGAAAGCTCGGTAGGCCAGCGGACGAAGCGTCGCCTCTCCTCGAAATGTTCTTCTCCAAAGCCTAATCCTTTGAGAGCGTTGGTGACCCAGGATTGTTGCAGCTCGGGCAAAGGTCCCAGATAGACCACCCCGGTTTCTTGTTCGCCTTGGCAAGGCCGGCTCCAGACGACCTTGGCCGAGACGGGTTGGGCCTGGCCTTGTGACGGTTCTATTGAAAGCTTCTGCTGATGGGGCCAACCTCTTTGGGCCAGGAGGCGAAGGCCCCCATAGCCGAGATCGATCACGGTGGCCTCCACCTTTTCATTGACTCTGACAGGGTAGCAGCAGGGGGATCTCAGAGTTTGGCGTCGCTCTTGGAACTCGGGCCGGTCCATTACCAGGGCTTCGTCTTCGACATCAGCTCCCCTGGCTAGCTTTCAGTCGTGTTCGTTCACCGGCCGGTAGGGTTTCGAGGTGGGATGGGCAAGTCTGAAGGGTGAATAGTCAGCTGATTCTCGTTCCGATTCTAGCTCATTTCTTTCTGGTGATGAGCATCTATCTCTTGTTGCTAAGGCGCAAACTCAAGGTGGCCAAAACTGGCGCGGTTGATCTGAAGGCCACGGCTCTAGACTGTAAGGCTTGGCCGGACGAAGGCGTTGTGAAGGCGTCTAACAACCTGGACAACCAGTTCGAAGCGCCTGTGCTCTTCTACGCCCTCTGTTTTACTCTGTATCTGGTGGACGGAGTGAATCAGCTTACCTTGATTCTGGCCTGGTTTTTCGTGGCTAGCCGGCTCCTGCATGCCTATGTCCACGTCAATAGCAACTACGTGCCTGTTCGGATGCGTGTCTTTGCTGCGGGGTTGGGGTCTCTCGTTTTCATGGCTCTAGCAGCCGCCTGGCAAATGGTGTCCTTAGGCCACCTCCGCTAGATGCCCCAGACCCGCTTCATTCCCTCGGCCAGTTGATGGAAGGCCTCATCAGCATCCTTCGGCGGGGGAGGCGGTGGCACCGGGTGAATCGGCTCGTTGGAAACGTCCCGGACCCGGGCCATCTTCCGGGCCAGCCGGTCGAGTTCGGCTGCCTCTTTGGCCTCCCGTCGGGCCGGGTCTTCGAGGGCGAGCGAGTCACTCTCTTCCCCTTCTGGCAACAAGGCGGAGCAAGCGCTAGACCAAATCTGGTGGGCAGTTTGAACAATTCGCTTTATCGTGGGGCTAGTGAAGCAAGACGGGCTGAAACAGCCCTCAAACCAGTCTTGTCTTGCGGGTCTTTAGCAAACCCCGACCAGGCCAGCCCGGTTCAAGTTAATTTGCGGCATGGCGGCGCCTAGACTTGCACCCCCCCCTCGCCCAGGGGGGCCGGTTCAAGTTAACTTGCGGCATGGCGGCGCCTAGACTTGCACCCCCCTCGCCCAGG
>CAYRFU010000267.1:0-10276 GCA_964423525.1 uncultured Burkholderiales bacterium
TCTGGCTGCAAGTTCACCATATCGTGTTCTACTGTAACGGCGGAGAAACCCTACCTCATAACTGTCTCTGCCTCTGCTCGCGATGTAACAGACATCTTCACGATGGGCATCTTAAGGTTGAGGGGAAAGCCCCTGACCAACTGGTTTGGACCGATGGCCGAGGAGATCGACTCGACCGCTCTGGTGGCTATCTTTACCCAGCCACTGCCGGCGGGTTCGGTCTGCTCGTGGATGGGGGCGGGTTGGATTGGGCTGCGAAGAAGGAGTCTCTTCCGACTGAAACGCCGATAGAGCAGCGTCTGACCCACCGTTGCGCGCTCACTCGGAAAGAGTCTCGATTCCGTCGCGTTGGGCACACATCACTTTGTCCAAAGGGGTATGCGTGACGCTAATGCTGCAGAAGCTGTTGCCGAATTCTCTTCAGCCTGCGGAAATGGGAGGGGTGACTCGACTTGGCCGTCCCTCCAAGGAGTCGACCGGGCCAAGATGTGTCAGCGAGCATCTGCTTGACCTCTTTGAGGATTTGGTCGCGCGGATGGTTTCGGCCGGCGGCCTCTACTCCCGCACGGTCACAACGCAGCTCCATCTGGTGGTGTTGAGCGAAAGCAGTCTCCAGGGTCCGGCCTCTTCGGCTGAATCCATCAAGGCTCGTTCGAGGGTGCGGTAGGCCAGACCGTGGCGGAAGTCTTCTTGCTCAAAGTGGTCGCGCTCGTCGCCGACCACATAATCGTTGGCGGCTTCACCATACCGGCGATAGGCTTCTGGTAGAAAGTAGCCTATCGCCGTCGCGTGCGGGATCTGCTCCTGACTGGTTCGAGTGAGAGCTTCCGGAAAGCCAGCGTGGTGGCTTTGGCGATCGACTCCTTCGGGTCTGCGGCCCCAAGCCTCTCAACTTCGGGTAGTCTCATTCGCTGGTGGCTGCTGGGTAGCGGTTCGGCCAGCACGATGGCCAGAAAGATCCACACCGGCGCAGCCTTAAGGGGAGCGGTTTTCAAGCTGCTGCATTCCGGCGACCCCTTTTTGAGAGTTTTTCAGGGTAAGCAGCTAGACTAAAAGGCGTCGCTCAAACAGGATGGGGCGCAGATCGAAAGCCGCCGTTGGTGCCGCCGCCTCCTACCAGACAAGCGAGGAGTTCCGGTAGCAACGCTCCCGATCTCTTGAACCGGCCTATCACCAAACTGGAGGAAGATAGCCTCTGCCGGCAAGGATAGCCTCGGCCGCCTGTCGGCGATAAGCCCTCAGCTCGGAGTAACTCTCTGCCTGGGCCCAGACAGCAAAGACGACCGGGGCCCCTTCAGGTCTCTCTAGCCATCCTACATACCAGCCCTCGAAGGGACCGTCAAACTGATCGGCGACCACCGGTCCTGAGCCCGTTTTACCGAAGAGACGATAGCCCTCAACCTCTTTGTCCAGGGCCGCTCGCTTGAGCCGCTCAATATGGGCAGGACTGATCGCCAACTTCTCGGTCACCAATCTCTCGAGAAAGTTGACCTGCTCGCGAGGTGATATGGCCAGGCTTCTGTCCAACCAGAACGCATCTCCACTGGCCTGCTGGTTACCGTAACGAAAGTTTGAAAGATAGGTCTCGTAAACCTTCTCACCAATCTTCTGAGCCAGATCTTGAAAGGCCCAGGCGGCCGAGCGACGGAAGGCGGAATGAAGATTCTGGTCCTGAGCCCAGTCCTCGGGCCAGTAGCTCTGGCGCGGCCGCTTCTCGGGGTCGTATTCCAAGCAACTCTCACTCTCGGCCGCCCCGGTCTCAAGCGCGATCAGGAAGTTGGGAATCTTAAAAGTCGAAAAGGGAGGATGCCTTTCCCCCACCCTCTCCCCCCCCAGAGCGTAATCCAGGCCCGACTCCAGGTCCCGGAGATAGGCCACCGTTTGACGACCAGCCTGCACCCGTTGGGGCAGGCTTAGCTCCATCGATTCACGGGCCTGGGCAGGAAACATCGAGAGCAAGAGCAGCAAAATCAGGGGAAACTTTCTCATGAGACCGTGGACTGCCACCGTGAAATGGTTTGATGATAGCCCCAGAGCGGTTACGAGCTTTGGGTGAGAAGACCTGCCCCCACGCCCACGGTAAAAGCCAGACCTGTCGCCTAGGAAGGGCTCATGGCCACAGCCGTCCCGAACCACAGTTCCCAGTCGCCGTAGTCATCGAAGGCATAGTGAGGACGATATCGCGCTGGCAACCCCATACACTTAGGATACAAAGACCAGCAAGTCTTGCTAGATCATTCATCTTGGATACCCGTGACGCACCCGATTGACCAAGGAGCCGAAGAGCTGCCCTATGTGGAGAGCCCCGGTAGGGCGGTCGCCGGTCACAACCCGAAGTTTCGTGGGTGTCTCTTTGAGTTCTGCGGAGAAGGAAGGAGCCCTGTCGAGCGAATCCTCGCGACGGCCCGTGACGAATTCTTAACGGAATACCGTTACGATCAGGCCGTTATGAGAATGAGAAGTGTAGGTTTAGCCATGATGGCCCTGGTTGCCGCTGCCCCGGCCAGCGCGGAAACGCCCTTTGACAGAAGTGTTCACGACATCCCCCAGGAGCGCTTTCAAGCGGCTCACCCCGAAATCGCCACCTGGATGGCGGCCCCACGTCCCACCGAGGTTCTGACAGGCCCGACCGTCGTGACCCACCACGAACCCGACCGTTCTTTCGCCCTACCCTCTCTCGAAGGGTCCGGCGTGACCGCTGACGAGATTGCCCTGCAATGGAGTTGTAAGACCCGAGGGGAAGCCGAACAGGTTAGCTGTGATGTGGAGTCCCGTTGGGAAAACCGGGCTCGAATCAGCAGCACGGGGGGCGGGATGACCGAGATCGTCCACGACCACTCGGCGGGAAGCTACTCCGTTTTCCAACGACAAGGTTTAGGCCAACTCTTGTATGATCGCGACCAGGCAGGACTCAAAATGTATGGAACCCTGGCTACCTCTGAGGATATCGACCGAGCCAGTCTCGACGAGCGCGCCTGGAAACTTCAAACCGAGGGAGTGGAGCAACGCGACGCGATGGCCTCGGCTATTCTGGAAGGAAACTGCGAGGTTTACGCCAGGCTTTGTGACCAGGCCCTAGGATTCTTGCAGGCCAGTGCCCGCTTGGACGGGAGAGCGGCGGTCGAAACGACCCTTCCAGGTCAGCCCCGGGTGTTCGAGGGCCGCTAAACAGTTCAGATCTACTAGTCAGATGGTCTAACTGTCCCGGATGACATTGTCCAGAACAGGCGATATAATGGGGGGGCGGTGGAGCTTCCGAGGATTCAGGAGTGGTTGTTTTTGGGCAGTGCCTATCTGCGCCAACGACGCTATCGTGAAGCCGCCCATTACTTCGACTCGGTTCTTTCCAGCGAAGCCAACAACGTAGCCGCTCACAAAGGGAGGGCTGACTGCTTGCTGGGGCTTGGGGAACACCATGAAGCGTTGGACCACTTCCAGCTTCTACAGCAACTGACGCCGGACGATCCCGAGGTCTACTACTTCACCGCCCTGGCTTTGGGGGGTCTCGGACGTCGAAAACAAGCCCTCAAAATGTTTCGGAGGGCGATCCTGGCCAACCCTGGGTATCTACCGGCCTGGATCAGCCAGGCCGAAATGCTGGTCGAGCTCGAGGAGTACACGCGCGCGGTGCTTTGCTGTGAGAGAGCTCTCCAACTCGATCCCAACGACCCGATGCCCTGGGTGCTCAAAGGGAGAGCCCTGGCCCGACGCGGCGAGAAGGGGGAGGCTCGGGCCTGCCTGGGTCACGCTCGCCGTCTAAGACCTTACTTCGACCCAGCCGAGCAGCTTCAGCAAGAGCTAGGAGAACTGCCGCAACTGCCGGCCCCCAAAGGGGCCGATGAAGCCGTCTTCCGGGCCGAACAGCTTCTTCTCGATCACAACCCACAGGCTTTGCGAGAGAGGGTTGAGCGTTCCCTCGAGCGGGGTGAGAGCGATCGGGCCGATCACTACCTCTTGCGCCTCATGCGGCTTGACCCCCAGGATGAAGAGACCGCCAGGCTTCGGTTCGAACTGTTCTTACGCCAGGCTCGCTGGGAGGCGGCTCAGAGCGAGTGTGTTTTTCTGATGGATCTCTACGAGAGGCAAGGTCGCTTAGAGGACGCTCTGGCCGTGGCAGACCGACTGCGCGACCACCGCCCCGATGGGGAAAAGATGCTTTTAAAACACGTCCTGATGTTCCATCGGTTGGGCCACGAACCGGAAGTGAGAGATTGGTCCCAGAAGCTGCTCGATTTCTACCAGCAGCAGGAAGACCACCAGCAGCTCAAGGCCATGCGGGCCTGGTTGAAAAAGCACGGTCGCCTGTAGGAATGTCCTATCCAGAAATTGGTATCTATGCCCCTCGAGTTCCATTTCCTTATCCCTTAGCATCAAGATATGACTTGGAGCCAACAGCTGAAATCCCCCGCGGGCGAGTTGACGCTGAAAGTCCACTCGCCCGAACTGCCTGAGACCATCCGACCAACCGGATTAACCGCCGCAGGACTCCGCCTCGAATCGAGCGTCGACATTCCGGTTGGAGCCGAACTGCCCCTGACAGTCGAAGTCGGCTCGCAAAAGGTCGACGCTCGTGGACGGTGCACCTGGTGTGTGTGGCAAACCGACGGAGGTTATCGAGCAGGGCTGGAGTTTCGCGACTTGAGTCCCGAACTAGAAGGTCTGCTGCGCCACTTGATGCGCTAGTCTGTAACAAGCTGTTCATCCCCTACCCACCCATTCATTGGTAGCCTCCTAACAGAAGGATTTGCGAGGGGAAGAACTATGAGAATCTCTACCGAACCGATCGCGCGCGACGTCACCTTTCAGGTCCCGGTCACCGAGCGTCTCAAGATCGGTTCTATGCCTAGAGACTATTTCGACCAGAACCCCGATGCGGTCTCACCTTTTGTGCCCTGTGAAAACGGGGCTTGCGAAAATCTGCCCCAAGGCGTCTGGCGAGAGCAGACTCTGCTCGATGGCGGTGGAGAGCCGCAGATGCGCACCGTCACCCGATATTTTGAAGCCACCCCGGCCAACCCCGTCTGGGCCTCTTTCACCTGGGGTGCTGTTGGAGGCGTCGTAGGGGCCGTCGTAGGCGGCCTGGTGGGCGCCCTCATTGGAAACGTCGGCGCGGGAGCGCTCGTTCTGGGCGTGGCCGGGGCTGGCCTGAGCGGCTACGTGGCCGCTGAAGAGGCTGCCAAAGACCGGGTGGCCCTGGTCTGGGACGACAACCCGATCGTGCACCACACTATGGAGGGATATCACGAGCGCGTAGCTCGTGGCAGTCTGGGAGGTGAGCGCGGATTTTACCACCGCCACCTGCCGCAGGTCGACTCGGCCATCCTGGGCACCTACCAGACCCCCCGTGTCGTCCACTACCGGGAAGGGGAAGAGCCGAAATGAAACTGGCCAACGGACGCCAACCGATCGACCAGACGGTCACCTATCGAAAGCCCGTCTACCGTAAAACCAAGCTGGGCTCGATCCCGCACGACTACCACTCATACTCCTCCCACCGGGACCGTTACTACACTTCCTGCGACCAAGGCGTTTGCAACGGGCGAGGACGCGAGATCTGGCGAAGATTGCCCACCTACAATCCCGACGGCAGTCTGCGTCTGGAGACGGTAGAGGAACAGATCACTGCCTACCCGGACAATCCTATCTGGGGCGGCCTCAAGTGGGGTGTTATCGGGGGAGCGGTAGGGGCCGCTCTTGGTCTGGTTACCGGCCTCGTCGCCTCGACCGCTCTTGGGGCCACGATGGGTGTGGGAGCAACTTTGGGAGGAGCGCTCGGGGCCGCTTATGGCGCCAACGATGCGCTCCAAGATCGCATTCGGCTGGAATGGCAGGAAAAACCGATCCACCAGGCCGATCTAGCCGGCTACTACCACGACGTGGACAGTCGATGGCGCCAAGAATGCGGCTACGACTGGGACGGAGATTGGCGATGCCGCTCAGTCCCTGACGGCTACGATCACGAGTTTCGCCCCGACATCCAACTCAATCCCGTCGGGACCTACGTAGCCCCCGTGGTGGTTCACTACCGAGAGGAATAGGAACTGTTCTCGGGAACGATCGCAAGTGCAGCTCGACGTCGTCTATACCGGCCAACTAGCAGGCGTTGGCCAGGCAGCCCGCCGGGCGGACCAAATGAAATTTCGAGGTTTGTGGGTCACAGAAACCCAGCACAACCCGTTCTTTCAACTCCTGCGCGCCGCCGAAGCCAGCCCCACTCTTGAGGTGGGAACGGCCGTGGCTATCGGCCTGGCTCGAAGCCCATTCACCCTGGCTCAAACCGCCTGGGACCTGGCCGACTTCTCCCAAGGACGTTTCTGGCTTGGCCTCGGTAGCCAGGTTCGGGCGCACGTAGTCAAACGGTTTTCCATGCCGTGGGACAAGCCAGTGGCGCAAATGAGAGAACTGATTTTGGCCCTCCGAGCGATTTGGGATGCCTTCCAGAACGGAACGCGACTCCGTTTCGAAGGTGAGTACTATCGCCACACTCTGCTGACTCCCTTCTTCAACCCAGGCCCCATCGAGCACCCTGAGATCCCTATCGGCCTGGCCGCCGTGGGGGCTAAAATGACGGCTCTAGCTGCCGAACTAGCCAATTTTGTGGTGCTTCATCCCTTCACCAATCTCACTTACCTCGACAACACCACCAGGCCCGCTCTCGAGAAAGGGCTGAAGGCTGCTGGTCGGCGGCCTGACGACTTGGTCGTGGCCGGGAGCCTTTTTGCCATCACCGGCAATGATGAGCAGCAACAAGTCCTCGAGAAACTGGTGCGCAAACAGATCTCTTTCTACGGTTCCACCCCGGCTTACGCTGGTGTGCTAGAAGCGATCGGCCAGGGTGAACTCCACAAGGAACTCCACCGCCTCTCGCGAGAAGGAGAGTGGCAGACCATGGCTACCCTGATCGACGACAGTTTGATGGACCAGTTTTCGGTGCGCGGCTCGCTGGAAGAGCTACCGAGCCTGATCGCCGCGAAGTTTGAAAAACATTACCACCGGGTGCTGTTAAGCGTCCCACTTATTGACCACTGAGAGAGCTTCCCGAAAATACCGTCCACGTCTGGCGCATCCCGCTTCATCCTCTCCCGCAGGACTTTGATACCAGGGCAGAGCGCCTCTCCTCTGGCGAGCTCTCCCGGGCCCGCCGCTTCCTCTTCGAGAAGGACCGGACCCAGCTGATTCTCTCCCACTACGCCCTGCGCACTCTTCTGGAAGACTATGTGGGTCCCGATTGGAGTATCGAAACGGCCGAACACGGCAAGCCCTACCTGGTGGGTCAAGACCTTCAGTTCAACCTCAGTCACTCACACCAACTGGCTTTGCTGGCCTTCTGCCATCGCGAGGTAGGCGTCGACGTCGAATACACCGGCCGACCAGTGGAGTATTTGGCTCTGGCTCGCCGCTTCTTCTCACAACAAGAGGTCGAGCTGTTCGAGCAACTCGATCCGGCAGCTCAACAGGACGAGTTCTTCACCATCTGGACTCGCAAAGAAGCCTACATCAAAGCTCTAGGAGAGGGCCTTAGCCACCCTCTGGATGATTTTTCGGTGAACCTGGACCGAAGTCGACCAGCCTTTTTGGACTGTCCCGGCTGGTCGCTCCACGAGTTGGCTGTGCCTCGTGACTATCGAGCTGCGCTGGCCGTCCGGGGTAACGGGCTTAGGATTCAGACTTTCGACTTCGAGTGATTCCCGATTTCAGAAAGCTTTTAGTCAGGTAGGCTAAACTATGAGGGTGACATCGATACCACTCAGGGCTCTGCCAGCCCCCGACCCCATCCGACCAGACCACCACCTCAAAGCTGCCGAAGGGCTCCTTCGCGCCAAAGGCTACGAGCCCAAAGACCACGTCATTCTCGGCGAGAATGTAGCCAGCTACCTGGCCAACCTTTCTCCCTACACCAAGCACAAGCTCAGAGGTCGGGAGCCTCAAGACCTGCTCCACGTGCTTGAGAGCTATTGCCCAGAACGATTTGCGAGAAAAATCGTGAGAGACCTGGCCGTGGGCGGCTCCGACGGAGAGGTTTTCGACCACCTTCAGAAACTGGACCGGGGCCTTCAAGCCAAAGCTCGGGAGGTTGTGGAACGGTCTGGCCCTAACAGCCTCATTGCTGTGGCCGGAGGGGTCAACCGAGGTCGTTTCGGCCTAGGTTCTGACGTAGACGCCCTCACCAACGGGAAGCGCCCCTGGTTCTGGAAGACCGACTGCTCGAAGGTTCACATTTCCGAGGTTCGACCGAAGGATTGGACTCAGCAGCTGGGCTTTTTCAGCGGAGCGCGCGTCGTTCAGGCTGAGCTGCTGGCCAACTGTGGGGGCATTTTCACTAACGCCTTTATCCTGGGACTGGAGTCCAAAGGTTACAAGGTCAGGCTTGAGGCGGGGGACGTCAAGGTCGAGAGACCTGTCGGTCCAATCCGGCGTCCCGTTGAACCCCAAGATCGAGGACGCCCCATCCCGTTCTCTTTGAGCACCGTCAAAGACTTCTTCTCGTAGACGGCCTTGGCCGGGCCCTAGGCGACTTCCTCAGCCAGCCATTTCTCCAGTTCGGCCATAGCCTCGTCCTGGGGGATCGCCTTGCTTGAGTCCACCTCGACGGTGGCCAGATACCGGGCTCTCTCCAGAGTTTCGGAGAGTTCAGTGAGAGAGAAATCCTCCTGGGGCATCGCTTTGATCATCTGGAGGATCCTCTTTTTGGGAATTCGACAAGGCTCAATGACGAATGACATCAGGGCAACTCCTTCTTCTCCCTAAGACTAGATCGCGAGCGTAAAAAAAACGTCAAATATCTCAGGCCAGTCGATCGGATTTTCCAAATTTTTAAGGACGCTGTGCTGGGAAGGTTCCCTGACGTGTCGAGCGAGAAGCTTCGGTCAAAGGAAGGAGGGGTAGAGTGTGTCTTACAAGATTCTGGTGGCCCTCGACGGGTCGAAGTTTGCGGAAAGGTCGTTGGCCCCGGCTTTCGACCTAGCCCGGTTTCACAACGGACAAGTTGTCATTCTCCACGTCCGGCCACCCGATCACGAGGGACCGGAGAACTACCTCTCTCAACTGTGCGGTTCCGAGGAGGCTAGGGAGGTCTCTTGTTCGTTCGAGATGGCAGAAGGCGACCCAGCCGCAGTTTTAAAAAATCGGGCCCATCAGTTTGACCTTCTCGTGATGGCAAGCCACGGGCGCTCGGGCTTTGACCGTCTGGTTTTGGGCAGCGTCACCGAGAAAGTCGTCCGCCAGGTGACGGTTCCCGTCCTCATCGTCCGCTCTCAATGGTTGCGACTTGAGCAGCTAAAGACGATTCTCGTTTGTCTCGACGGCTCCGATTGTAGTCATCGAGCCCTGGAACAGGCTGAGACCTTGGCCCGCCTGAGTGGAGCAGCTTTGCTCCTCTACAAAGTGGTCGAGAAGAGAGAGGAGAAGAAGGCAGCCGAGGCCTACCTAAGCGAGCAGCGTCGACAGTTAGCGCCCGATGTCCAATCCAGTCTCCGTTGTGACGTCGGTTCGGTAGCTCGAACCATCGTCAAGCTTTTAGCCCGAGGAGAGATCGAGTTGGCACTTTTGGGCACCCATAGCCGCGCCGGCCTCGACCGGATCATGAACGGCAGCGTCGCCGAGAACGTGGCCCGGACCGCGATGACACCCCTGGTTCTTGTTTCTTAGGGCCCCCACACTTCTCGTTTGAGGGCAAGATAGTCGGGAGAGCCGGCCAAGAGATGATGAGGCGCGACTCGAAGAAACGGTGCATGCATTAACTGGTCGAGTCCAAGCTGGCCTTTCTTCACCCGTTGAAAAAGCTGCCGAAAGGCTTCTTGAGAGATTTGACCGTCTCTCTTGTGAGGTTTGGGAGCGGAGGCCCGGCTGATGGCCTTCAGGAACCGAACCTGGTAGAGGTAGTCCTCAGCCAGGCTCTCTAACTCCTTCAACCCGTCCTCTGCCCTGAAGGCAATGCGATAACGGGTGTCGAGCTCTTCCAATCGGCTGTAAACGGCCAGAGCCGCCGCTTCATCGAGGAGCTTGGAACGAATTCCCACCAAAAACGCCAGGAAGACTTCTTCCCGATAGCCACTTAGTGGACCTAAAGCCTGGCGAACGTTAGTCTCGCCTTTGCCAGCCCCCCAGAACCCCTGAAAGAAGCCCTTCTTCTTCGGCCTGAGCACTCTCCTGACCGCTTGGACAAACTCATCCAACCCGAACGGCTTTGGACTAAACCGCTGACGCGGTAGAAGTGTAAGCCCGTTCGGGCATTGAGCCCTCCGAACTTAACCCGCCCCGCCCCACCCACCACCCT
>CAYRFU010000268.1:0-10168 GCA_964423525.1 uncultured Burkholderiales bacterium
AAGAGGGTCTGGCTCCTGGCCGGATGATTTTACCGACGAACAAAAGAAGCACCCCCTGTCGCTTAGCGCCCTTGCCAGCCAGGAGGAGACCTGCTATACTTCTGACTGGCTTCGGGGCGTAGCGCAGCCTGGCAGCGCGCTTCGTTCGGGACGAAGAGGTCGGAGGTTCAAATCCTCTCGCCCCGACCATTAGCGAAAACCGCGCCTGGCGCGGTTTTTGTTTTCTTAACGAAGATGGGGTAAACTCAAGTCATGTGGGACTCTGGAAAGATGCGCAGAAGCGCCCCGCCGAACGTGACCAAACACTCGGCCATCGAGCCTTTTTTCCACGACACTCTGGAGCCGCTAGAAGGCCCGGTCCTGTCTCAAGCTGCTGAGGTGTTCGCCCAGGCCCTGGCCAGTTCGCTCCCCCAACAAGCCCGCCTTCTCGGGCTCGCCCCAACTCAAGAGGAGCCTCCCGCCGACGAGCTTCCTAGCTACCATTTGAGCGATTGAGACATTTTTCAGGGTGGAATGTTAACCTTTCACCATGGCTGATTTCAAAGACTTTCCCGGTGCTATTCTCCTGGTCGATCACCAGTCGCTCGAGGAGTGTGACCCTGTGCTGGTCGAGTTTGGTTTCGAAAATGCCCGCAAGATGGCCCGTGAGAAGAATTGCCCCGTCGTTGTCCAAGCGATCATGGGTGAGGTTTGTTGCTACCAGTTTACCTCCGACTGGGCAGGCCCTTACGGGGCCGATACCGAGGCTCCCATGCACCTTCACGGTGTTCCGTTTCAAGTGATGGCCGCCTAGCGAGCTTTGTTAACATCTGGACCGAATTCTTTAAATCTGAAACAATTTTGAAACACCCACGAGGTGGTCTACTCGCACGCCGGCACCAGCCTACCAGGAACGGTGGTCGAGATGAGTCTGGGCGGAATGCGGATGAGTACGTCTTACGCTTTACCAGTGGGCGGCAAGATCTCGGTTCGCTTGGTCACCAAAAAAGTGCTGGGTCCGGTCTGCTGCCAGGTGGTCTGGTGCTGCCAGAACAAAAACGGGTTCGCCTGCGGGTTGCGCTTTAGCGACAGCCAGTCCAACCTGTCCTCTTCCTGGGTGAAACCGACTCTCAAAGAGTTGGGCTTTACTCCTTACCTCCACCGCGAACGGCGCTCTCTACCTCGGCTCAACTACCGGACCGAACTCCAGTGCGGAACCGAGGAGGGCGCCCTGCTAGGAACGGGCAACAGTTGCGATATCAGCCTTGATGGTATTCAGTTTAGTGCGGATTTCGGAGCCCGACCAGGCACCGTCCTTACCCTCACCTTGAATCGCGGGGACTACACCCCGGCCCTCAAAGCGAAGGTGGTGGTGAGGAGTTGGAAGCGATGCCCGGGCGGGCGAAAGTTTCGTCACGGAGCCTCTTTTTTGGAGGTCGACCAGGAGACGCTTGAGCGGATCGTGGGCTCAGCCCAATCCCTCTAGCGACCAAACTTCTTGCGCTCGCTGACCTGAAGACGGTTACGGCCCATCTGCTTGGCCAAAGCCAGAGCCTGCTCAGCCGCTACCAAACTTTCGTCCAGTTCCTCCTTAGAAACTAGTGAGGCGACCCCTACTGTCACCGTGGTTCGCACGAATTCGGTTCCCCCAGGCCCTTCCAATCGAAAATTGCTATATTCGATGCCTCGCAAGATACCGTCGAGGATCTCGCCGGCGTCGAGAGCTCCGCAATACAGATTCAGGAGGAAGCTGTCGCCACCGTGACGAGCCACCAACCCCGATTTGCCGACTGCGCTCTTAAGAAAAGAGGCTACCTGGTGGAGAACTTCCTCGCACAGACTCGGCCCGAAGCGATCACGGATCGCTTCGAAGCGGTCGATCCATCACCGCCAAGCTGCGTTCCGAACCAAATTGTAGGCGACCTAGGAGACTCTTGCGAGTGAGCACGCCCGAGGTGTCGAGGACCGCTTCCTGATAGAGCTCTCTCATGAGTTGGCTGACGCCTTCGTCTTGGAGGCTCAGACGAAGGCATGTCTCGTGACTTAAGGCCACGGTATCACCCGATGCCAGCACGGACTTTTTGACTTTCTCGCGTCCATGAGTCACGCCGTTCGTCGAACCGAGGTCCTCCACCACTACTCCTTCATCGCTGTGGAAGAAGAGCGCGTGGGCTCGACTCACTCCTGGGTCAGTGAGCACGATCTGGGCTTTCTTTTCGTCTCGACCGACGATCACCGGCTCTTTCCCCAAAGGGAACACAGCGCCTTGATCGGGGCCTGTCAAGACCACAAGATAGGGAAACACCTCGTGGTCGGGCGGAACGGGCACGGGGCCCTGAGCATCTACGGTCTTATCAGCCACTCCCTAAGGTTCTTCTCCTGTCACTGAACCCCTCGCGGCCTCTGGAGGGCTGTCGAAGAAGATTGCACCAATGGTGTATAGTAGATCTGGAATGGACTCCGAAGATCGAACGTTAGGCCGAGCCATCGGCTTCGGCTGTGTTGTGACCCTGCTTTTGAGTGCCTTTTGTACAGGCGGCACCTGCTACTACGCCGCTCGTGATGTGGTGGTGCTCAGGCCCCAAAGAGTGGAAGAGATCGCCGACCGGATCCTTCCAGGAGCGCGAGCTCTGCCCGGCTACCGTGGTTTTTGGGCTAGCCGCGTGACGGCCTTTGAGTGCGCTATTTTAGCCGACGCTAAGAATCAAGGCAACGAAGACCGCTACTACGGCACTGCTTTTCGCATCTTTAGCCTCAAAAGGACCGAGGCGAGCCCCCGTTGGCAGAAGCTGGAGCCTCAGATCCGAGCGGCCCCAGGTGATTGGGGTCGACAACAAGGCAGCACTCAGGTCGAGCTGACGGTCGATGGCCGGAAGGTTGGGGCCAAACAATACACCACCGTCGATGGTGGTCTGGGCTACCGCATCCCTCTGCTTACCCAAGAAAGGGCTGTGATGCTGATCGTGGCCGGGCCCAAGGACGGTTTCGACGAGCCTTCGTTTTATCGATTCCTAGACGGTCTAGACCTCGATCGGAGAGCTCCTCCGAGCCCTTTCAGTGCCGTTCCGCCCTGGTTGATCGGACTGTTCGCGGTGCTGGGGGCGGCTCTCTTGACAGTTGGCCTTTACATCGTCAAAGAAGCTCCCGCGTGCTCGTCGCCGCAAGAGGACGACGCCTACGAGCTTTGAACAAGCCAGGATGGAAGGCGTTTACGTTCCCCTCACCACTCCGTTTTCTGCCACAGGTCTTGACGAGGAGGCCCTCCTGGCCAATCTCGAGAGCTACGAGGCGTTCCCCCTCTCGGGCTATCTGACCACCGGGAGTTCGGCCGAGAGTCCTCTCTTGTCCGAGCCCGAGAAACGGAAGATTCTGGAGTTGGTGAGGTCCCACACCGACCGTATAGTGATGGCCGGGGTGATGCACGAGTCGAGCTACCATTGCTTGGACTTGATTCGGGAGGTCGCCGATCTGGGGGCTGATGCGGCTTTGGTCCGGACTCCCTCCTATTTTGGTTCGCAATACGATTTAGTAGAATACTACCAGAGATTGGCCGACCGTTCGCCTCTTCCGATCGTGCTGTATCAGATTCCCCAATACACAGGAGTCAAGCTCACCAGTGATCAGGTTCGAGCGTTGGCGGGTCACCCGCGCATCATCGGAATCAAGGATAGCTCGGCCGATCTGGTCTGCCTCCAGGAGAACCTCGATCCATCGTTTGCTTATTTAGTCGGTTCGGGGGCTCTGCTTCTCCCTGCTTTGATGTTAGGAGGGGCGGGGGGGATTCTGGCTTTGGCGACTGTCTTGCCGGGGCCGTGCTGCGAGTTGGTCAGGTTCTTTCGGGAAGGGGAGCTGGAACAGGCCCGTCGTCTCCAAACCCGTCTTGTCCCAGTCAATCGAATTCTCGGTGCCAGCCAGGGTCTAGGTCTGGCTGGCCTCAAGAAAGCACTGGACGTTCGGGGTTTTAGGGGTGGTCCGGTACGTCATCCTTTGAAAGATCTGCCGGCCAGCTCAGAGGAACGGCTTCGGCGCCTCCTCCAGGATTGGTCAGGCCAACCTCACCGAGATCGAGAGGGACCTTGACTAGCTCCAGCGAGCGTTGCCGATGGGACGTCCGCAGAGCTTCGGCATCAGCAGGTCAAGACAGAGGCGGCTGGTGGCTTTCTCGACCACCTTGTGACCGTTCAGGGCTTGAAGAGAGGCCTGAGCCGTCTCATTGTTGGGATCGAGTTCGAGCGCTCTTTTGACCAGGTGGAGGGCCTCTTCTGGTTGGTCTGGGAAGCAGTGGAAAGCCGCTTGAGCCAGCTTGCGCGAGGCCTCTTCTGGCCAGGCCCAAAGAAGGAGAGCTCTTTCAATCATCTGTCCCGCCTGGCGAGGCACGGTGGCGCTGGCCTCGATGCTTGGGTATTGAGAATCTAGGAGGGTCATGCTGTATCGGACGGTCGTTTCTTGGGGGATGAAGAAGCGGTAGCGGAAGGACTCCTTCCCATACCAGATCGGCTCCCAGCGAGTGGGCTGCTCCGACCACTCACTGGTCAGGGCTGCCAGAAGGACCGCCTTTTGCTCGTTGGCCTGGTCTCGGCCCTCGTGAGAGAGAAAGCCATCCCAGATGCCTTCTGCTAGATGAAGGCAGGCCAGGGCTTGGAGCGGTTGGGAGGACTCCTGGAGCAGGCGGGCTTGGGTGAGCAGGGCCCTCTCTCTCACGGGCAACAGTTCGGCGAAGCGGACTGGGTCTCGCTGAAGAGGGAGATGGCTCAGAGCGGTGAGAAGGCCGGTCGCCTCGGAAAGAGCTTCGCAGGATCGAGATCGAAGGTCCTGACTCTGGCTGGCCAGGCGCTGCTCCACTGCGGTCGCCAGAGGCCGTTGGCGCTGCTTGAGACCCTGGGCGGCGTCCAGCTTTTGAGCCACCTCGACTAGTCGGGGCCAGTCCTGGCGCTCGACCCAATCGTTTAGGGGCAGGCCATCCAGCGGCAGAGTCACGGGGTTGAATTGGTCCAGCCTAATGGTGCCGGGCTCCAACAAGCGGCTCAAGTCTCGAGGCCAGAGTTTGCGAGCACTGCTGGCCCAGCCTCGAGGGAGGCGGCTTTTTCGACGGACCGAGGAACGCCCGTTTTCGAATCGGACTTCCAGTTCGCCTGATGCAAGATAAAACTGGCTCAGGTCTTGCGTCTCGTAGCGACACGCCATGTCAAGCTCGGGGTGACAGATGAAGAACTGGGTCGGGATTTCGGCTAGAGTGCGAATCCTGCGGCTCAGCTCTAGCCACTCAAACAGTTCTTGAAGGATCGGCTGCTCAAGCTCCAGGTGGCTGAGACCGGGTGGCGCCGGACAACGCCCTCGGGGGAAAGGTTCCTGGAACTCGGCGTCACACAGATCGAAAAGATAGAGGCGTCCGCTTTGATGAGCATAGCCGCGAGCCCAGGGCCAAGCCTGAGTGAGCCGGGCCCAGTGGGGCGGCTGAGGGAAGAAGAAGGCGTTGCAGAGTGGTCCCACGCTCACCCATCGTTCTCGACGGGTAGCTATTCACCCTACCAAAATTGAGTGAAGACCTGACTAGAGTGGAGAGGGAGTTGGTTCAACTGGGAGCTGTAGTAGTCTACTTCGCTCTCGCTCCCGCAGAGGTAAAAGGCGGTGTTCTGGAAGTCCGGAATGTGCTCTTTGATCGCCTCGGCGGTGACACGAGTGGTTGGGCCCGGCCACGTCTCGCAGGCGTCCTCGCAGTCCAGAAAGAGATAGCGACAAAATCCTGGCAAAAATCGGTCGCGGAATTCCTGGTCAAAAACGACTTGGTGAGGGTCGGTCACCTCGTGGAGCAAAGTGAAGCGTCGTCTCCAGCCCGTCAGGAGCAACTCTCGAAAGAGACTCCGAGCGCAAATGACCGAGTGGTCCCTGGCGATGATGCACAGAGGTCTAGTGCTTTTCGCGGAGAGACTTTTGCCACCTAGAGGGCGAGTAACGAAGAGCCAATCGCCCTGGCCTACTTGCTCGTAGAGGGGAGAGTCTCGATGGACGGTCAGTTCGAAGAATTCGGACTCGCAAGGCGCTGAGCTGAGAAAGTAGAGACTTTGCTCGCCGCCTTTCTCGAGGCTGGCAAGAACGCACTGGCCCGGCCGAAACTCGAGTCGAGTGCCACCGGCGTCGACCACGAAACTGGTCACGTCCTTTGTCTCCTGGCGGATGTCCAGGACCTGGTGGCAGGTTACCTGGCCCGGGTCACACAGCTCGATGCTGAGCCCGGGAGCAACTTGAGTAGCCACGGAATCACTCCCTTGTCCCCCCACCAAAAAACTGTTTCATAGTGTTATCTCGACACCGAGCGCAGAACTCCTTTTTGTAGAGGTGGTAGATTCTTGATGTATTAGGCGCTAACGTCGCGGCAGTGGGCGAGAACAGACCGAACAGAAGAGGGTGCCTTTGGTGTGCGGGGTACCGCAGCCGCGACAGGAAACCTGGGGCTCGACGGTTTGGGGTGCTGGCTCTGGGGTGGGGGTCGATGGCGCTTGCACGGGAACCACCCCGACCGAGGCTTGAGAGGGGCGCGGCAGAGAGGCGGCTTCGGGAGTGAGTGGGTGCTCGCACTGGCCGCAAAATTTGCTGCCGGCTTTGTTGATGAAACCGCACTTGGCACAGGCGATCGGCTGGGCTTCACCTAGGGGCGCTCCGCAGCTACTGCAATTCTCGGCCTGGCTGTCGTTGGCTGTCTCGCAGTAAGGGCAGACAACGTTTCGCAAGTTTTCTGAAATCTGATGGGAAGCGCCCCGACTGCGGACTAGCTCCTCGATACACTCCCAGGCTTTCTTTTCCAGTGAGATGATGTCGAAATCGGTAGCCAGGTCGTCGAGGCGATCGAGAATCGACCAGGGGTTGCGAAGCACCGAAAGGGCCGTCTGACCGAGACTGGCTGCCACCCCCATCCAATTTTGCTGACCCATCTTGACCAAGACGCCGTCTTGCACTGGTTGAAGGGTGATGGTCAACGAGGTATGGCCCCCTGACTGGCGATTCTGCCGACTGGCGATCTGAACAGTCACCCCGTCGTCATCTCCGAAATGTTGGACCTCCAACTCGCCACGATGGAAGCTTGCCACCAGGTGGTCGGTCAGGTCCTGAAGAGTCAGCGCTCCATGAAAGGTTCGACTAGCCACCCTTTTCCCTTCGTTTTCTAGTCCCCACCTTCCCCCGCGAGGATTCCGAGGGCAGAAGTCAAACCAGAACAAACATGCGATTCCGGTGGTCACAAGTGGGTGTGGGAGCGGTCGGCCTCTTGACTGGCTTCTTGTGTCTCGGCTCCTTGAGCGCCGATCTAGGTCAGGTTGCTCCCCAGGGGGCGGTAGCGGTCCGCCATCCAAGTGTCACGGTGCCGGTGACCGGGCTCATCACCGGTCTCGAGCTTTCTCTCAACGGAGAGCCTGTTCAGGTGAAGCCTTCATCAGACGGCTACGAGACCGACTCGCTCGATCTGCCCGAAGGGGTGTATCAGGCTCGGGTGGTGGCCTCGACGGCCCTCCCTTTTCAGACTTTGGAGCATCATTGGCAGTTTGAGGTCGACAGGACGGCTCCTGGGCTAACTCTGGATCCGGTTCCCACCTTCCTGGCGGGGACGGAGTTAGAACTCGGCGGCCAGGTGGATGAGGGGTGCCGCCTGGAAATTGGGGGGCAGTCTGAAGAGATCGAGGGGAGTTTCTCGGTGACTCTCCCTTTGTCTGCCGGTCTCAATCGACTCCGAGGGCGCCTGGTCGACGCGGCCGGAAACGTGACTCCTTTTGAGGCCGAAGTCTTCTCCGATTTAGAGAGTCCGCGGGCCGCCATTTTTCCTGGAGACGGCCAGAGAGTTGACCAGGTTGCCCCCGTCATCGAGGTTCGACCCAGCGATGATGGGGAGGTGGCCGAGGTCTCTATCCAGTTGGACGGTCAGCCTCTTCAGGTCAAAGAGAAAAAACCGGGTCTGTATCGGGCCTGGGGTGGTAAATTAACCGAGGGAAGTCGCAGACTAGAGGTCGTCACTCGCGACCGGGCTGGGCGAGAGACCAGAGACCTTAGACACTTTCTGGTCGACAGCACCGAAGAGTTTGGTTCGCGGCCGATGAGCTTGGGGGCGGTCGGAGAGGATGTCCGACAACTTCAGCAGCGACTGGTCGAGCAAAAACTTCTTGGTAAGAACCAGGTCTCCGGCTATTTCGATCCTATCACGGAGCACTCTGTCAAGGCCTTTCAAAAGCAAGAGGGATTCGAGTCTACCGGTGTTGTGGACAGCCGGGCTATGGTGGCTTTGGGGCCGCGGATCGCGGTTCATCTGGGCCGATTTGAGCTGGTGCTCGACCGCCCTAGAAAGCCCCTTCGGCGCTTTTCGGTAGCCACTGGTAGCCCCTCCTATCCGACCACGCCCGGCCGCTATAAGGTGGCCGAGAAGGTGATGCATCCCACCTGGCTTCCGCCCAAGTCTGACTGGGCACGCGATGCCGAACCCGTCCCGCCAGGGCCCAATAACCCTCTGGGCACGCGTTGGATCGGCCTCGATTGGGGAGGCCTGGGAATTCACGGAACCAACGCCCCCTGGTCGATCGGGTCGGCCTCCTCCCACGGTTGCATGAGAATGCGCCTAGACGAGGTTGAATCTCTTTTCAGCCTGGTCGAGGTCGGCACACCGGTCTACATCTTCACCGGTCAAGAAACCGACCAGCTGGTTCGAGACTACTGGCCATGACCGAAGAGAAGACTATCAAGTTGGGCCAGTTTCTCAAGCTTTGCAGTTGGGTTGGCAGTGGAGCTGAAGCCAAGATGGTGATCGGCGACGGAGCCGTGCTGGTCAATGGCCAAATCGAAACCCGCCGCGGAAGAAAGCTCCGCGACGGGGATACGGTCGAGTTCGAGGGTCAGACAGCGACCGTCGAGCTTACTTGAACTGGTAGCCGTTCTGGGTGGCCTGCAGCCGGACGGTCTCGACCATCGCCTCATCCAGGGTGTTCTGCTCTCCCACTTCGGCTCGCTTGCCGGCTAGATACTTTTTGCGTTCGCCTTGCAGTTTTTGGATTTTGCTCTTGAGCTGGTCCCGTCGGCTCTTCTGCCGGTTGACGTAGTCCAATCGTTCTCTCTCGTTCATGCTTTGCATCGGGGCAGGAAGTTCGTCGGCATCCAGATCGGCCAGGTCGACTGTTCCTTCTTCACAAGCATCGACCAGGTCCCAGTTGTGGTTGCGGTAGCTGGCCGAGGCTTTGGTGACACTGCGAGCCACACTGGAGTGAACCGCTTCCGACTTTTTATCCTGAACGGACTGTCGCTCGTGGTTTTTGGCTCCCAGGTCTCCGTAAGGGACATAGGTCTGGTTGAGTTCTTGACCCAGTTGAGCGATCTGTTGGTCTTGAGGTGTTTGGATATGGACGACCTCGGCGTTGTGGTCGATGGCTGCGAACTGGCCCTGGCCCAGACGGGCTCCGTCTTGCCAGCCGTAAGCTTCGCCACTAGCTCCGTTGCCGCAGAAGATGGTGTTGATCAAGACGCCCTGTTGACGGGCCCGGGAGCAGACGGTCTGATAGGAAACTGGGCCCTGATGGAACTCCTCGTTACCCGCGATGAAAAGGATCTTCAGGTCCTGGGATCTTTGGCTCCATTCGAGCTGGTCTAGGGCTGACTGGATAGCCCAGCCGCAGTACTCGTCGCCGCCATTGGTCTCGAGAGCGAACAACTCCTCCGACACGCGGTCGAGGTCGGAAGTCAATCCGAGAATTTTTCGCACGAACCCTTGAGAGGCTGGGACGGTTGTCTTTCCATACTCAAAAAGGGCCACTTCAATGATGGGGAGCTGGCCGTTGTGGTTGGCCGAGCCGAACTCGTTCACGACTTTCCAAAGTTGGCTTTTGGCCTGCTCGAGCAAGCCATCCATACTGCCGCTGGTGTCAAGCGAGAGAGCGACTTGGATGCGAGGGGCGGCTGTTGGCTGCTGCTCGACGTCAACCACGGGGGTCACTGCTGGGGCTTGGAAAAGGTTGTAGGTGGCCAGCGCCACCAGGAGCACTACGGCTCCCAAAAAAGGTTTCTTCACGACGACTCCTTCCGAGGGGGAACTACTGGGTCTGTCGTGGTTCTCTCTTTTCTGTTTCACCCTAGTGCTCTGTCAAGCCTAAGAAATGGGATAAGGCCCTCATAGTCATCAATTCTGACATCATCGATTTTCGGTTATATACAGCCCGGTATG
>CAYRFU010000269.1:0-10157 GCA_964423525.1 uncultured Burkholderiales bacterium
GGCTGGAAAAGGTCCCCGCGGGACTCTCGTGCACGAGGCTGGTGGTTAGGTCTACTCCGGCCGCCTGAAATTGCAGCTCGAGGGCCCCGTCGTTACCGTTATTAAAGCGGATAAAAGTCGGGGTCCAGGGGTCGAGGTTGAAAGAAGCGGTGGCGGCATCACTGGCCTGGCGCAGATCGGAGACGGTCAAGCCGGGTAAGGTCACCGAACCCAGTTCTCGAATAGTAAAGGTCCCTACCAGAGAGAGGTCGCTAAAGAGGAGGGTGGCCGGAGCGTCGACCAGATCAGACACGAGCAAAGCCTGAACCCAGTCCCGAAAGAAAGCCTCAAACTCGAGGTCAGTGGTGGCTTCAAAGGCTATCTTGCCTGAGGAGGAAGAGGTGGCGAAAGCGGTCACGGCGTCGACCCCGAGGCGGTCGTGAAGATAGCGCATCCAAAGATAACCCGCCCCGTAGTCGCGCAGCCGATTGGTGAAGACGAAAAACGGCTCCTCGGGTTGCGATAGAAAGCCCTCGACCGAACGATAAAGAAAGTTGTTGCCCCCGCCCGTTTCCGTGAGCGTGAAGCCGTTTAACTCTTCGCAAAGAACCGAGAGCCCTTCGTTGATAGTGGTCGCCTCGGCTACCGCCCCTGTGGGAAAAGCCCCGTCCTGGGCCACCCGCTGATTGTAGTTGATCAAATGCTGGAACTCGTGAGCGATAGTGGCCAGGATGTCGAACAGGTCACCGGTCACCCGGTCGGCATTGAGGTAGAGAATCTCGCCCTCATTGCTGTTGGGCACGTCGGCCGTGGAAAGCTGGTCCGAGGGCCGGAAGAAGCCGAAAAGGCCGTTGCCTCCAATGGTTCCGCTGGAGAGGAAAACAAAACAGATCTTCGAGTCGCCGTCGCGGCCCCCGTTAGCCTCCCACTCGTTGCCGAACACCTCCCGAACTCGGTCGTAGATGCCACTACCCGGGCGGTAAGGATTGGCGCTGTCGAAAGCGTTGGCGATAGCTTGAGCAGTGTTGGTGTCGAGCACAGGATTGCCGTTGACGACCTCGGCGAAGATGGTGCAATGCTCGGTGCTTGACTCGGGGAGAACCTTCTGGCAGGTAGCCGTCTGGGAAGTGGTGACGATGAAGAAATCGAGAGTGTCTCCGAGAGCAACCTGTTGAAACCGGTTCACGATTCCATTCCTGGGTAAGGGAACCAGGCCCCGGCTCATAGCTTCCTGGACGCTGGTCACTTCCTGGTGCAGATGGTCGGCAGGCAAGCATCGATAGACCGTCTCAGACTCATCGTGATAGGTCCGCGCCAAAGCAGCGGAATTCTCCCCTCGGTTAATGGTGACCGAAGCCGAGACCGACTGAGAGGCGTTGTTCTCGGGCCCGAAAAAGGTGAAAAACGTGGCCTGGTCCTGGGCTCCGAATGAATCGAGCCGAAGCGAGCTTGAAGAGACATCCCCCGGCAAGCCAGGGCTGTAGGGCCCAGCGTGGACCGAAACGGTGCGGTCAGCCTCCACCACGGCTGTGCCACGAAAGTGACTGATGGTCGTGCCGTCACTGTTTTGGGCCTGGACCAGCACGCTCCATTGGCCCTCGGGCACCCCTTCCAGACTCATCGTCTCCCCGTTGAGAAAGGAACGCCCCTCGACCGGTTTGGGTCCAGGTTGATCGCTGTAGGCATCGACTCGAAAGATGGCGGCATCTTGAACCGCCTCGGAGGTTACGTTGATACTGCCTTCAGGGTCGCTACACCCACCTAAGAGAAGCAGGGCCAAGAGCCAATAGCCGATCTTTCTCATGGCCCAAGCATTCCCCCGTAGTCCTGAGAATCCTACACACGGGAGTTTGGCCGCCAAACCAGAAGCTCAAACGATGCAGACAAACTTTCCCGTCCAAGTCGAGATCCCGATAGCCTGGGGCGATATGGATGCCTTCGCTCACGTCAACAATACTCAATTTTTCAAGTTTTTCGAGACCGCTCGCATCGCCTACTTCCAAGCCATCGGGCTGGGCCAAAGCCGAGAGGGCAAGTGTGGCCCTATCCTGGCCAGCACCCGATGTGACTTCCTGTTGCCCGTAACCTTCCCCGACACCGTGGTCGCCTATGCCGGGGTGACCAGGCTGGGGGGTAAGAGCTTCACCATGGCCTACCGGGTCACTAGCCAGAAACTTCAGGCCGATGTGGCAAGCGGGGAAGGCGTCATCGTTTACTATAATTACGCCTCTTCCCAGAGCGAGCCGCTACCCGATGAACTGCGCCAGAAGGTTGAACAGCTAGAGGAGCGGAAAACGGCGGTATGAGGACGTTCCAATTCGATCCCCCCCAAAGAATTCTCCTCGGTCCCGGACCGAGCGAAGTCCCCAGTCGTGTTTTGGCTGCCCTGGCTCGTCCCACGGTCGGCTATCTCGACAGCAGTTACCTGGAACTGATGGAGCATCTGCAAGAGCAGATGCGTTATCTCTTCCAGACCCAGAACGAAGCGACATTCGCCATCACCGGCGCTGGCACCGCGGCCATGGAATGCGCTATTTACAACCTGGTGGAGCCAGGTGACTCGGTGGTTTGCTGTGTCCACGGTTTCTTCGGTGACCGAATGCGACAGATGTACGAGCGGGTGGGCGCTGACCTTCACCTGGTCACGGCTCCCTGGGGTCACCCGATCAACCCTGACGACGTCGCCAAGAAGCTCAAAGAGCTGGGCTCGGCTTCCCTGGTCAGCATCGTTCACGGCGAGACCAGCACGGGCGTGATGCAGCAGGTGGCTCCGGTGGCCAAGCTGGCCCGAGAACACGGTGCCCTGGTTCTGGTCGACACGGTGGCATCGCTGGGGGGAACCGAGTTCAAGACTGATGAGTGGGGAGTCGACTGCGTTTACACCGGCTCTCAAAAATGCCTGAGCGCGCCCCCTGGGATCTCACCAATTACCTTTAGTCAGCGGGCCATGGAGAAGATCGGTCGTCGCCAGAAACCGTGCTCGTCGTGGTATCTCGACGTCGAGCTCAATCTGAAGTATTGGCGTCGCCCGGCCGCCTATCACCACACCGGACCGATCAATCTGGGCTACGCTCTCTACGAGGCCCTGGCCATGCTCGAGGAAGAGACTCTCGAGGGGCGCATTGCTCATATCCGCCAGGTGGCTGAACAGCTATGGCAAGGCCTGGAGGAACTCGGTCTCAAGCTGGTGGTGGCGCCTGAGCATCGACTGCCGACTCTGACCACGGTGCTGGCTCCAGAGGGAGTGAACGAGGCTGAAATTCGCACTCAGTTGATGGCCGAGTATGGCATTGAGATCGCCGGCGGCCTGGGCGATTTCAAGGGCAAAGCCTGGCGGGTGGGACTGATGGGTCTGTCGGCCCAACATCGTCACGTCAAACTTCTCCTTTCCGCCCTCAACGAGAAGCTAGCGCCTCAGTTGGCCCAGGTGTAAGCTTTTGCGCAGCAGATAAAGCGCAGCTTGAGAGGCGCGCTGTCGGATGAGGTTGCGGTCGCCCAGCAGGGGGACCCTGCGGGCCATAACCCCGTCCGGACTGGCGATGCCGATGTAGACGGTGCCCACCGGGTCAGCCTTGGTGCCTCCGTCTGGGCCGGCAAAGCCGGTGGCCGAAACGGTCAAGTTGGCTCCGCTCCGTTCCCGGGCACCGACGGCCATGGCTTCGGCCACCGGCTGACTGACGGCACCGTGGTCGGCCAAAAGGACCGGATCCACTCCGAGGAGGGCGGTCTTCATGGTGTCGGTGTAGGTCAAGAAGCCTCCCAGAAAGTAGTCGCTGGCTCCGGGAGCCCGGGTGAGCCGCTCTCCGATGAGGCCCCCCGTCAAGCTCTCGGCCGTGGCTACCGTGAGTCCAGCCTGGGCTAATTGGCGGCCCACCACCAGTTCGAGGGGTTCGCCTTGAGTGCTATAGCATTTAGAGCCGAGCTTAGGGACAATCTGGTCGACTAACTCCTGGATGAGAGCCTCGGCTTCTTGCTCACTGGAACCTCTGCCCATCAGGTGAATCTCCAGGCTGTCGGCCGTAAAGTTGATGGTAGTGACAGGGTTCTCATACTGGCTGTAAATGGGGCCGATCAGGGTATCCAGGTCGGATTCGCCCATGCCCGTCACCAGAAGAGTACGGCGAAGGACCTTTTGACAGTCGTCGTTGCCGGCCAGCCAGTTCTTGACGTGCTCGCTAAACATCGGCTTGAGTTCTCGTGGGGGGCCCGGCAGCAAAACCACCTTGCGACCCTGGTGCAGTAGGCGAATTCCAGGGGCCGTGCCATCAGGGTTGGGTAAGATTTCGCCGCCTTCGGGGATCATCGCTTGGCGTTGGTTATTTTCAGACATCACTCGGCCTCTTTTGGCAAAGCGCTGTCGGATCCACTCCACGATTTCAGGTCGGAGCTGCAGTTCCCGTCCGGTCGCTTGGGAGAGAGCGTCTCGGGTCAAGTCGTCCAGGGTCGGTCCTAAACCTCCGGTCGAGATCACAACCTGACTCCGCTCGAGGGCTAGCTCAAAGGCGTGGGTCAAAAGTTCCAGGTTATCGGCGATGACTGATTTGGCCGTCACTTCGATGCCGAGCCGGTTCAACTGTTCGGTGAGCCAGAGAGAGTTGGTGTCCATTTTAAAAGGAGAAAGGAGCTCGGAGCCAACGATCAGCAGTTCTGCGTTCACGGGTGGTCTACTTTCACAAGATGATCCACTTGGGGGCGGTCGAGGCGACGGTGCGCGCCGTCGGGCCAGATCACCTCTATCCAGTCGCAAGACGAGTTGGGAACGAGACCGAAATGGGCCACCGGCTCCATCTGGCAAAGATAGCCGCTGCCAGCATCGATGATGCGAGTCTGCTCCCGGGCCTTGGCCCGCAAAGTGACTCGGGCCCCTCGAGCCGGCGCGCCGGCTGCCGTCAAGGGAAGAACGCGGCAGGAGTGTCCGCTCGACGGAGCTCGGTAGAGGGTCAACGGGGCCATCTCTGATTCCCCGTGGCACAAGAGAAGCTCAAGGCTTCCGTCCTGGTCGAAATCTCCCACCAGGGCACCCGTCCCGGCCTGGCCTGGCTCGGAGGCTGCTCCACAATCGAGTTCGACCCAGCCTCCCTGGCGCCAAGCGAACAATCGGTTCGGCTCCCCAAGGTTGTGGAAAAAAATTTCATGGTGACCGTCGTTGTCGAAGTCGGCGACCACGACGTTGCGAACTCGGGAAGGCCTGCTCATATGAGGAGGGGCGCATTCTTCGAAACGACCTCTCTCGCGCTGGCGGTAGAGGCGATGGGGTCCTTCCCAGTTGCCGCAGACCAGGTCAAAACGGCCGTCTCGGCCTGAATCGAGCAGGGCTACTCCGCGACCGTTCTGGTGAGCGTCTGAGAGGCCACACTGATCGGCCACTTCCTCGAAGGTGCCGTCGCCTCGATTGCGATAAAGAAAATTGCTCCCTTTCTCATTATGACAGAACAGATCCAAGCGACTGCCTCCAAAAAGAGGCGCCGGCAGCAAAGCCCGGCCCCCCGTGGTGCGAGCGATCTGGGCTTCCCGGGCGAGATCGCGAACGCGACCCTCTTGGTCGGTCTCGAATAAGGCCATAGGGCCCAGGAAGTTGGCCACCACAAAGCCGTAGCGTCCCTGGCCGAATCGGTCCAGGGCGGCGACCGAGCGACCGGAAGTCAAATTGGCGAACTCCACGTTCTCGATGCGAGCAAATAGATCAACCCAACCTTGGGGGCCGTTAAAGAGCAACGTATCGCCTTCGCTTTTGGGCCCGGCGAAGGTGTCGGCAGTAAGAAAGTAGAGTTCCTCGGCTCCGTTTCCGGTGAGATCGGCGGCCGCCACCCCGACCGCTTTTCTTTTGGTGTCTTGAAGAGCCGGGTCGGCCAGGGCCACCAAACCCTCGCCCGTCCATTTGAAAATGCGGTTAGGACCGAGGAAATTGGCTATGACCAGTTCAAAGGTTCCGTCCTGGTCCAGATCGACGGCTGCCGCCCCGTAATGAAGTCCCGGGGGGTTATCAAGCAGCAGCGAAGAGAGGTCGAGGAACACCAAAATGGCTTCTTGGCGGGGTTTGCCGTTCCTCTCCAGAGGCTCTTGAAGGATCGACAAAGGAATTGTATACTGGCTCGCAGTAAAGCCGCCATCCGAAGGGGACAGATTATGACAAAGACAGTCTTGGTAACAGGTGCAACGGGGTTTCTGGGGAGTTCGCTTGCCGTTGGCCTGCTCAGATCGGGATATCGAGTCCTCTGCCTCGGTCGCAGCGGCGGCGAGTCGATCCGAAAAGCGGTCGAGAGAGCCTCGCAAACCGAGGGTTTAGCCCTTTCGGCCGACGAGAGGGAGCGGCTCTTGACGGGCCATTGGGAGCTGGGTAAGGCTGACCAGATCATCCCCAAGGAATTTGCCGAAGTGGACCTGGCCTGGCACTGTGCCGCCGAGATGTCCTACTCCAAAAAGCGAGCTTTCCACAGTCTTACCATCAACGCGGCCGGCTCGGTGGGTTTGTTGCGGGCTCTCAAAGAACACGCTCCCAACTGTCGGCGCTTTCATTACGTCTCGACGGCCTATTCACCGGGCCTTCACAAAGGGCCCGTTCCTGAAAAAATGGTGGTGCCCGACCACTTCCTCAACGGGTATCAGATGTCCAAATCGATGACCGAACTGTCGTTGGCGGAAGAAAGCCGCGGTTCTGGAATCGCCCTGACGGTCTGTCGCCCCAGTATCTGCGTGGGCCACTCCAAGACCGGCCTGTACCAAGGGGCGCCGTTTGGGCTCTACATGTTTCTCGAGAGCTACCGCAAAGTTCACCTGGCCGGAGTGAAAACGGTCAGGATGCATCTCAACCCCTCAGCCTTATTGAATCTTCTTCCCGTTGACCACGCCGTCTTTGACTTTCTCTCCTTAACAGCTCGGGACCAGGAGCGTTTGCCTGAGTGTGAAGTGCTCAATGTCGTCGGGGACTATGTCTCCATCGGGAGGGTGATGGAGGCGACCGAGGCTAGTCTGGGAACCCGCATCGTCTGTGGGCCGCCGGTAACTCTGATCGACCAGACCTATGATAAAGCCGTGCGAGCCAATAAAGAGTTCGCCGGTCACGGTTATCGTTTCGAGGTGGACAAGGCCAACCGGGAGACGGGTCGGGAGCGGGGTCTTCAGATGGAATCGTCGATGCTCGAGACGGTGGTCTTCACCTACTTCCGTAGTCGTCGTGACGAGCCTTTGACCCGCTGCTGGAAAGAGCGGATCCGGTTCTTGTTTGTGTCTCTTTACGCTCGCCTGGTTCCTAACGAAGATCCCGAGCCCAAACCCGGCAATGTGTTCGAGTCTTCGCGGCGCGATCAGGCGGTGGGATGAATCCGATCGCCTCGACTGCGCTGCAGTCCGTTCTCGGGGCTCTCGAGGCCGCTCTCACACGCGCTCTGGAAGAACTCCAGGAAGAGGTCTTTGCCGAACGGGCCTGTCTAGTTTTTCTCGACGATTATACTATCTATCACGGCACCGAGGAGCTTCGCGAAGCCTTCCCTTTCAGCCGTAAAGTGGTTGAGGGGTTGTTGGAAGAGGGGATAGGACTGGTCTCGTTTGACCCCCAGACCGAGGCGCCGCCGAGCCAAAGCATCAAGACCTATGGCCTGAGGGCGGCCCTGGCGGCAGCCGTCGAAGACAACGACGGTTTGCTGGGAATTCTGTATTTCGACAATCGTGTCAGCAATGATGCTTTCTCGACGGCTGACCTGGAGACGGTCCGGGAAGTGGCCGAAAAGCTAGCCCCCCTGTTGGCTCTCCATCTCCATTTGAGGGGCCAGCTTCTTTAGGTGAGTCTTTCCAAAAGACGCCCGACCACGGTAGCGTCGGCTTCGGCGCCGAGGCGGCCGATCTCTCGACCGGCTACCAGGAGCTTGACGGTCAGACCGGTCTGTTTCAGGAAGTCCTGGACTGAGGTCAGGCTGTGGAATCGGCTCAAGACGGGTCGCATCAGGGGCTTTAAGCTGCTCGGGCCCGGAAGCTCAAGAGCGATGACCGAACCCGAGCCGATGAGCTTGATCGGTTGCCCCTCGACTTCGATATCGAGGGTCCCCTCAAGCTCTAGTTCTCTCACGACTGGTCCTTGGTTCGGATCTTGATGACTCCGTTCAGTTTCCAGTGGGCGTGAACAGCACCCTCGCCAGCTTTGGAGGGAATCCAAACCTCCATATTGTCAAATTCGTAGGTGATCTCAGCACCACGTCCGGTAAGACCGTCGTAAAGGGCTATGGCCAACTCTGGCCAGGTTTTCGTTTCGCTCATGTTTCTCCTCTGGTGATCGATTATTGAACGGTTGCTTCTTGGCCTAGTGTGACGGCCACAGCAAACTTCTCACCGGCCGGTGCCGGACCCTCTTGCCAGTCGACTTCGTTGACATTGCCGCACTCCAGGACGTCGCTCAAGGCTAATTTGAGCGCCTCCTGATGCTCCTGGGGGCCGGTCAAAGTGAGTTTGGCCACAGGCCAGCGGAGATTGCGTTTCCCTTCGGTCTTAGCTGAGCGAATCTTGGTGAGAACCTCAACAGCACAATCAAACAGCAAAGCCTGGGAAGGGGGCTCGACCCCTTCAGTCTCGGTCAGGCTCGGCCAGGCAGCGTGATGGACCGAAGGCTTTTCCTGGTTGGCGAAACGCCAGGACCAGATCTCTTCGGTGATAAAGGGGACAAAGGGCGCCAACAAGCGCAAGAAGGTGCGCAGAGCGATGGTGAGCGTGGCTACGGCTGAACGGCGACCAGCTGTATCTTCGTCTTCGTAAGAACGACGCTTGACCAGTTCCAGGTAGTCGTTGCAGAAGTCCCAGAATTCCCTTTCACTGGACTCCAGGGCTCCGGCGTAGTCGAACTTTTCGAACGCGCGGGTGGCGTCTTCGATGGTCTTTCGGATGCGGAATACCAGGGCTCGGTCGACTTCTTCGGTAATGTCGTGGACTTTGACCGCCGAAAAGTCGGCTCCCGTGCGGTCGAGTTGAGAGATGACAAATCGACTGGCGTTGAAAAGCTTGGTGCACAACCGCTTGCCGACCTTGAGCACGCTCTCGTCGAAGGTGGTGTCAGCCCCCAGTCGGGCTCTTGAGGCCCAGTAGCGAACGCCGTCGGCGGAGTACTCTTCCAGCAGGTGGTTGGGGGTGATCACGTTACCCTGAGACTTACTCATCTTTTTGCGATCGGGATCGAGAATCCAACCGCTGATGATGACGTGCTTCCAGGGGATTTCATCGTGGTGCATCCAGGCCTTCACGATAGTGTAAAAGGCCCAGGTCCGGATGATCTCGTGAGACTGGGGCCGGATATCCATCGGGAACAAGCTTTGATGGCGCTTCTCATCGAGGCCCCAGTGGCTAACAATCTGGGGGGTTAAAGAGGAGGTGGCCCAGGTGTCCATCACGTCGGGGTCGCCGGCGAAACCGCCTGGGACGCCGCGCTGCTCAGGCTGGTAACCCGGGGGGCAGTCGCTTAAAGGATCGACGGGCAGTTGGTCGGGCTTGGCGAAGATCGCCTTGTCATAGTGAGGCTCTCCGTTGTCGTCGAGGGGATACCAGACCGGAAAAGGTACGCCGAAGTAGCGCTGACGGCTGATACACCAGTCGAGGTTGAGCCCGTCCACCCAGTGCTGGTAGCGAGTCTCCATGAAAGAGGGGTGCCACTGAATCTTCTTGCCCTGCTCCCGCAGGGCGTCGCGGTGCTCAAGAATCCGAATAAACCACTGGCGGGTGGGAACGAATTCGAGGGGGCGGTCTCCTTTTTCATAAAACTTGACGGGGTGCTCGATCTCTCTGGGCTCGGCCTGGAGGGGGCAGTCGGGATCTTGGGCCAACAGTTCGGCGATTTTGGCTTTGGCTTTTTTGGCGTCCAGTCCGACCAACGGCTTGTAGTTGGCTTTGGCCTTGGTGACATCGACGCTTTCAAAAGGGGCTTCTCCGAACTCGACTTCCAGCATGGTGCCGGCTCGCCCGATGACCTGTTTGATCGGCAACTCAGAATGCTTCCAGAACTCGACATCGGTGCTGTCTCCGAAGGTACACACCATCAGGATTCCGGTTCCCTTCTCGGGGTCGGCGTGGTCGGCCGGCATGATGGGAACGCGGGCTCCGAAGAGCGGGGTGATGGCGAATTTTCCAAACAGGCCCTGGTAGCGGCTGTCGTCGGGGTGGGCGACCACGGCGATGCAGGCCGGCAGCAACTCGGGTCGAGT
>CAYRFU010000270.1:0-9989 GCA_964423525.1 uncultured Burkholderiales bacterium
GCTCTACGGTGGCGACAGCTTGTGAAGGCTCAGGATTGTCCCCTCTGCATTAGAGCGCGAGTCGGTGCCGTTGGCTCTTCACTATCAGCTTGACGCTTTGCCAGAGGGACTCCAAGCGCAACTCCGCTTAGCCGACGTCGAAAGAGCTCCCGCTCCTCTAGAAGGCGGGCTCTTCCTGGGAGCGGTGGACGTGTCCTTGAGCGGGCCCCCTGAAGCCCTTCTGACCGGCTCGGTAGGTTTGGGGCTTGATTGGGACGGAGAGCACGCCCGTCAGAAGGTTCCGGTGGAGGACCCTCAGCTTCACAGACAATTAGAACAGGGACAGCGCCTTTGGGATTTGGCTGAGCAACAGGGCTTCGGTCACTTAGCCGAGTCGGCTCTAACCGATCACACTGTTCGCTTTGAAGCCAGTCTCAACAATCCCGATCCTTTACTCCATCAGACGACCCTCCATCTTTGGGCCGTCCCCGACCAGGACGGCGACGGATTGGCCGACATCCGAGTGACTGAACGTGCGGATTCTAGCGGTCTGGGAGATGTCTCGGCCCGTCTTGAGCGGGTCCAAACAGACCAGCCAACAGAGACCCGCGGTTGGGTGGGGGGTCTTCTCCACGCCCAGGTGGGTCGTCTTTTGAGGATGAGCTTCCAGCAGGAGTTTCCGGCTCTCTTTGGCGAGGTGAAGGAGGCCGTCTCCGAGGAACTCGCTTTCAAACTCCGGAGTGAGGCTGCCGGATTGGAGGCCGACCTCAATGAACAGGCTCGCTCGGGTCGTCAAGCACTAGCCGACTTCGGGCTTCCCGTCGAGCAACTCGACCTCCAGGAAGGGCAGCTCTTGGCGCGAGCCCAACTCGAGTCTTTGGTGCCGACCGTAAAGCCCTTCGATTCGGCCCAAGCCACTTTCTTGCCCACCCCTCCCCGTCCTGAGACGGTCGCTTCGAAAGGGTCCTCGTCGGAGTCGATGACCTGGCCCGATCGGGGTGCCCAGATGGTCATCCCGGGCTCGACCGTGCGAGGCTTTCTTAAGCTGTTACAGGAGGACCCCGCTACCAGCCAGTTGATCCAGGGCTCTCTCGATGAGGCTTCGCGCTCGATCGCCAGAGAGCTCAAGACCGTGGCCATCGACCCGGGCCAGGTGCTGTTGGACTTGGAGGCCCCTCTGCCCCTGGGCCAAGAGAAACTCGCCATCGGAGGGGGCGAATTGGGGAATCTTGAGCGCCACCAGGTGCCCTTAGCTGTGGGCTATGAGTTGGAGCCGTTTCAGCCTGGCCTCTGGAGCCGAGCCCGGCTGGTCGAGAGTTCTCGTGCCGTAGCCCCTCCCCGCCAAGACGGAATCTTTCTCGGGACTGTTCGACTCGAAGTCGGAACCCAAGAGGATGTTGAGGTGGCGGGACGTCTGGAGCTGGGATTAGACTTGGACGGGAAGGCTACGGCCCGTGAGCTTAACCAGGAGGAGCTCGGGTCAGCCCGAGCCCAACGCTTGCAGCAGAGGCTGGGAGAGAGCCGCGAATTGGCTGAGAAGCTTCAGGGCCATCCGGCGGGAGGCCTCTTGAAGGATGCCTTCGAGGGTCAGTCGGTCGCCTTTTCGGCTCAGGTTCGGAGCGGAGAAGAACCTCTGGTGACCGGTGATTTTTTCTTCTGGGCCATCCCGGACCGTGACGGAGACGGCAAAGCCGACCTGGCTGTCACCCATCTCCTCAACACCTCGGGTCTGTCTCAACTTGAAGTCGGTCTGGCCACTCTCAGTCGGCCCGGTCAGGCTCCCGAGCACGATTGGGAACTGTCTGCTCATCTCAATCAGGCCGTCTCGGCGGCTTTCCAGGCGGGCATCCGTGAAGCTCTGCCTGAAGTGGTCGCCGACCTACGAGAGGTGGTGGCCAGCCAGGTCAAAGGGGAAGCCAGAGAAAGAACCCCCCAGGTCGAGGCCGAGGTCAATCAGATGCTGGGCCGATTCTACCGAGGTCTTGACGATCTCGTTCTTCCCACCGAGCCGCTGGCTCCCGGGGAGATGACCCTCGAACTCGCTCGATTGGACGTTCACAGGGATGATCTGGTGGTTCACTACCAGCCTGAGGGCTCTTCGTCGTCCACTCTTCGGGCCGACCGGGTCGAGGTCGAGGACGGTCAAGTAGGAATCCGTGTTCCCGGACCGGCTCTCGCCAACATTCTCCAAGACCAGAGTCGCGGCGGCTTGGTCGATTGGTCTGAGCATCTCGAAGGAGTAGAGTTGGCCAAGGACCGTCACGGACAAACCCTCTATCCTAGTCTAGTGATGCGGGATGGTCGACCGACGTTCGAGCTTACCGTCAGCAGCAGTGCTCTTGGCTCGAACCCTTTCAGTGGCTTTAAAAGGGTTGGCCAGGAGGGGATCACGGCCCTTCCGGGGGCGCTTTTGAATCTGGTCACGGGGCCTGTCCTGGGTTCTGAGGTGGACGCTCGGGTCCAAATTCCCCTCGGTCTTTCTGCCCCCGACGGTCAATTGAAAATCGACCCGGATGTTGAGGGGATTCAACTTGGGGCTTCTTTTGGTAGAAGTGGTGACTTCAATCCTCTCGATCTCATCCCCACTCGTCTTCTCTCCAACTTCATTCATCAGGAGGCTCTGGAAGTCTTTGGGCCAGAGGTGCTGGCTTCCGAACTTCGAGAGCGGGGCCTCCAGGCTGATCTGAGTGACCTGGGAGTTCGCTGGGAAGGCGTCGAGGCTCGCGGGGAAGAGGGGCATCCACCTGACCTCGTCTTGAAACTCCGCCTGGACCAACGGGCCGCCTCGACCGTAGGGGAGCTGGCCGCTCGCTAGAAGAGATCGGTGACGATGCTGACGAGGGACCCGAACCAGCCCTGAGTGTCCGTGTTGCCATGGTCGCGGATGGTGCGAAAGACTTCGGCCGGCTTATCGGTCATGACGACCCGCTCCAGGTCCTCAGGTGAAATGGTCTGGCGCTGGTCGCCCAGCATCTGCTGGCGGAGAGTCTCAAAGATCGGCTCCCAATACTCTTTGCCGACCAGGACTACCGGCATTTCTGGGAGCTTGCCAGTCTGAATCTGAGTCAAGATGGTGAAAAGCTCGTCCAGCGTCCCCAAGCCGCCGGGCAAAGCAACCACTGCTTGGGCTTTGAGGGCCATTAGTTGGTGGAAGGTAGAGCGGTCGTCGACCTGCTGCAAGACAGCCAGTCCCTCGACATTCTGGCCAGGATGACTGGCTAGGAGCCGCTTACCATAAGCTGGGCTTGGAGGAACAGTATCAAGCTCGCCTGATTCTAGCCTCAGTCTTCTTGACTCGAGATACTGCGGGACTCGAGATGATGGGACTGCTTCACCTGCTGGTCGGCAAGCCCGATCTGGCTCTACCGTGTTTCGAGGAAGCCTTTGAGCAGTGCGAATACGAACCGGAGAGGACCCGTCTGGTCCAGGCTCGAGCTCATTGTTGGACTCAGCGAGGCTATCCTACCCAGGCTTTGGAAATGGTCGAGGATTGGCTTCAGGAACACGGTCCCAACGGCGACTTGCTCGAGCAACGAGGCGCTTTGTTGGCAGAACTCGGAGAATTCGAAGCGTCCCGCCATGACGTGGAGGTGTCGCTTTGTTACGATATTACTCCCGATCGCCTGCTGGCCCAGGCGATGCTTTCACGCGATGAAGAGCGCCGTGAGCGACTTCGCCACTACGCCGATTACTGTCTCGATCTCGGCTTCGCTGACCGTTACCTCGAAGCTCACGACCGTTTAGACGGGCCCTAACACCCAGCGCGACGATACGATACCGTTCTCGGCGGGCTGCTCCAAGCGAAAAAGACGACCGCAGGCCGTCTTTTTCTTCTATCGTTTACCGCACTCGGAGCGGGCGTCATGACCCTCTCCTCGCCTCGAAGCCTCCCCCCACTACACCTTTGGTGATGTAGAGCCTTGCAGTGGGTCCCTCGGGATCCCTATCGCTCCGGGACCTAGTGGTCCTGTTGAATCTAGCGTGGTCGGCCCGTTCGGCGTGTTCACATTATAGCAACATTCGCTGGCGCTGACAAGAGAAAACGCTTTCGATTCATGAATTCGATCGAGGGAACCTTCTTTCGGTTTTCCAGATTTCTACCGGGTTTTCTAAGATAGGTCGGGGATGCTATCAAAGCTTTGCCCGACGGTAAACTCTCGCTTTCAAAGCTGACGACGCGTTGGTCGGGATCGTATACTGTGTCCGTGGCAATCATCAGTTTCACTCCTCAAGTTCGTAGTCAACAGTTTCTTAGGCCTGCGATCACTCCGACAGCCCGACCCCGTGGTGGCGCGGGCTCTTTGGCCGGAGAACTCCTGGGGCGAGGGCGTCTCGACAGAGGCTTTCGCGGGTTTCTAGGTCAGACGTTCGCTGAGCCTCGCTTCTTTGGTGGGAATTTCTCTCTCCCGGCTTTTGTTGGCCGGGGTATCACAGGGCCTGAGTTTGTTCGGCCAGCTTTCAATAACCCGTTCTTTTTTCCCGGTGGGGGTTTTGGGGGCATCCCTTTCTTCAATCAGACCTTAGCTGAGCCTCGATTCTTCCAGGGGGATTTTTCTCAGCCGGCGTTCTTTGGCCGCGGAATTGCAGCACCAGAAGTGGTGGAGCCGGCCTTCGACAATCCGTTCTTCTTTCTTAATGGGGGCTTCGGAGTGAACCCTTTGTTGGTTCCGTTCTTCTTTTGATCCTGGATTAAGTTCAGGGCCAGATGGCGACCTGGAAAAGACCGTGACTATCGGCCAGACCCCGAAACATTCCCGCTGACGTGAAAGGGGCGATCAGTTCACCACCGGGAGTGATGGCGATCAATCCGCCATCTCCAGCTTCGAGCAGGTCTTCCAGGGCCTCCCGGGCGGCTTGCTGGAGAGTGGAGCCTCCCAACTCAATTCGATTAGAGATCCGATGAGCGACCAGATGGTTGAGAAATTTCTCGCCTCGCCCCGTACAGCTTACGGCGCAGGTTCGGTTGTCGGCATAAAGTCCGGCCCCGATAATAGGGGTATCTCCCACCCGGCCGGGGAGTTTGTTGGTCATGCCGCCGGTAGAAGAAGCAGCCGCCAGGTTTCCCTGTCGGTCCAGGGCCACAGCGCCGACGGTGCCTTTCTCCTCGTGATCGAGCCAGACCTCAGACCGTTGTCGAGCCTTAAGGAGTTGTTGATAGCGTTGCGCGGTATGGAAATACTCGGGCTCCACCAGAGGGAGTCCGTGATCGCGAGCCAGCTGCTCCGCTCCCTGACAGGCCAGGATCAGATGGGGAGTTTTCTCCAGCACAAGTCTGGCCAGAGCGATGGGGTTGCGTGCCCGTCTGACGCAGGTGACTCCACCAAAAGCCAGATTGCGGCCAACCATTAAAGCGGCATCGCATTCGACCTGCCCGGCCGAGTTGAAGACTGAACCTCGTCCGGCGTTAAAAAGAGGGCAGTCTTCCAAAGCCGAGGTCACCTGTTCTACTGTGTCCAGGCTGGATTGACCCTTTCTTAGTCGAACCAGGCCGTCTCTTAGAGTGGCTTCTAATACCTCGAGGTAGGCTTGCTCTTGGGGGCCTGAGAGATTGCGTTCAGAAAGTCCGGCCCCGCCATGGATGGCCAGAGCATACATCAGTTGTTGGTCACTGTTGATAAGACGCCGCGAACGCCGGAAACCTTCTCGATGTCGACCAGTTCTCGAGCTTTGAAGGCCCCTGGCTCGTCGTAGGCCTCCGTGCGGAGCAGAACCGTTTCCGGCGAAAGAGGGCCCGTGAGCGTGTCCAGAACTCTATAGGAGGCCCACTCTCCCAAAGCTCGTGTTAGTAGGGGGTCAGCTGTCTGGGTCGAGGCCCAGGTGGCGCCCCAAACCCAGGCCAACGAGCGAATCGTTTCGGTTGGGGTGAGACCTTTGCGAACCAGGAGTTCAAACTGGATTTCTCTGTCTAGCGTTTCCCCGACCCGTTTGGCAAAAGCGGGAGCTCCCGTGGGGCCTCCCTCGCTTTGGAACTTCTGGTCGCTAACCAACTCGATTCGTCTGATGGTGGGGATAAACGACAGCTGCAGCTCGGTCACCAGGGTGTGACGAGCCAGGATCGAGATGACAAGGAAGTCGGCCCCCCGACTGATTCGGGGGAGCCGGAGGACGGCGTCGAGTTTCTCCCGCGCTGAACCGATTGGATCGAACGCGTAGATGTCTAGGACATCGAGGTCAGGGGAGTAGTTGTACTTCCCTCCAACCAGCTCAACCAGAGCCCGGGCCGAAACCATACGCACTCCTTCAAGAACTTTGGTGTCGATCGGGTCACCGTTGAAGGTCGCTCCACCTGAATCGAAGACTCTGTAATCGCCCCCAACCTGTTTGAAAAAGGGGATCGCCTCCAGGTGAAGGTCGTTGGGCTGGCCCGCGACCTGGCCTCGGAACGGCTTATTATTGACATAGACTTCAAGACTCTGGACGGGCGTAGTAAACAAGAACAACAAGAAACTGACCAGGATTAGGCGATTCATGCCGTTCAGTTTTTGGGCTGCGACGGAGCTTCCTCTCGCTTCACTCGGACTGCCTCCCCGGCGACGCTAAGGGCTGTCGTGTAGAGGCCAGGTAGCCAAGATGTTCCCCTAAGCTTCTGCGATTCTCGCTGAGAGAATCGACCAACCCACCTGCCGCCAACATCGAGACCAGTCCCCCCGCTTTGGCTCCAAGAATGAATGGCAAAGCTCCACAAGCGGCTCCCAATACGGCCCACTTCCCGATGCGAAGAAGGCTTTTAGAGTCCCAGCCTCTGGGAGGGGAGGAGGCGACTTCAATCTGGTCTTGGGGGCAAGCGGTCGGGCCCTGGGAGTCTAGGGGGAGAGAACAACGATGAATGGCAACGGGTGAGGTGAGCAAAGACACTTTCATGGTTTTGACTATCCAGGAAAGAGTTTGGACGAAGCTTTGGACGGAGTTCCCCAGATGTAACGAGTTGACGATAGAATACAATGTCCTTAACAGCTGCCAGGCCTCATAATAGAGGAGTAGGAAGGGAGCGTCAATCTTGTTAGATCTGAACAATCGTCGTCGAGCGCCCCGGGTCTCGCACTCGGCCTCAATATCGTATCACGGTGACGATATGACCATCCGTCGCGGCCAAGCTCTCAATCTGAGTTCCAGTGGGCTGCGGATGATCGCCAACCAAGGGGCTCTGGAAATCACTTTCAGCTGGTTTTGAACCTTGATGGTCGCAAAGTCACCGCTCTGGCCGACAGAGTTTGGGACGCTCCCCTCAATGGAAACGATGGGTGCCTGGTTTTGGGACTTCATTTTGCCTCCATGAAGGGGACCGACCGTCGCATCCTCCACGACTACTGTGGGCGCCAGGCCCAGGAACAGTGCCGCCGAAAGGTGCCCCGAAGCATTAAGCTTTAGAAGGTTCTGGAGCCACCTGCTAGCAGGCCTTTGCCGGAGTCCAGGCAAAGAGTCCGCCGATGGCCGAGTCATTCCACCCCTCTCAGTCCCCGAACCTTCAGGCACTGGCCGAAGCGGTGGAGGCTTTTATGGAGGAACAGATCGACGTCGACGATTACGTGACCATCCTCGATGTCGTGCGGCGCTCGGTCGAGCCAGCCTTCCTCGAGTTCCAGAACGCTACCAAAAATCTTCCTCCCAACCTTCCTTTCGATTTGAGTGATGCTCTGCTTGACTCCTTACAGTTTTATCGAGATTACCTGAAGGCTTTCGACCTCATGCTCGAGGATCCGGAGTTTGGTCTTGAGGTCGCTTTTAGTGCCTGTGAGGGTCTCTATCACCTTGAGGAAGAGACTCGCCGCCTTGCCGAGGCCGACAAGAGTGGTGAACGTTTAACCATCGGGGCTGTACTGGACAACTGGAGGAAAGGGAACCGTTCCGACTAGGGGCGGGTTGTCGTCGATCATGAGAAAACTTTTTCCTCTTCTAGCTCTAGCTGCTCTCATCTGGCTGCTTCCGGGAGTAGGACCGCCTCAAACCAAGCCGCCCCCAGCCCAAGCGTCGCCTCAACTCGAAACGGCCACCTTCGCGGTAGGTTGATTCTGGGGACCTGACGCCCAGTTTGGGAGTCTCCCTGGAGTTCTAAGGACCCGCGTTGGCTACGCTGGTGGCTCAAGCGAGGACCCGACCTATCGTACGATAGGCGACCACACGGAAGCTTTCCAAATCGACTACGATGCCGGTCAAGTTAGCTACCAGGAGCTGCTCGACCTATTTTGGAAGAGTCACGATCCGACCGTTCGACCCTGGACTCGTCAATACGCCCCGGCCATTCTTTATCACACGGCCGAGCAAGGTCGATTAGCTCAGGCTAGCTGGAGGAAAGAACGCCAGGCCCGGGGAGAGAAGCTTTACACCGCTGTGGTTCCCCTGAAAAAATTCTATCTGGCCGAGGACTACCATCAGAAGTACTATTTGCGACAAAACTCGGAAGTTCTCAGAGAATTTCAGCTCCAGTTTCCCAACGTCAGTTTGACCGATTCGACCGAAGCGGCCCGCATCAACGGTCTTCTAGGGGGTTATGGTGATCCGGCTCAGCTCGGCGGTTTAAAATTGACTCCCGCTCTCCGCCGCGGCTGCGGGATCGCCCCTTAAGTTAAGGCTCCTTTAAGAGGCGACTGGTTGACTCTGGCCATCGTGGCAGGTCAGAAGAGATTCATTACGGTGGTTCTCCTTCTTCTCACCGTGTCCGGCTGGGGGGATCATTGCTTGCAAGCTCGCTTGAGCGGAGTCACCCAAGACGGTCGTTTGGTGGTTGTAACTGAGGACTCTTACGCTGGCCAGACGGTGGTGGCACTGGCGGGGTCGACCATTCCACCCCGGGCCCAAGAGCCGTTCACGCACTACTGCGGCCGGCTTCTGACTGGCCGAACGTTGACGATCACGATTATCGACATTCACGATGAGACAGATGCCTTCCGCAGCTATACAGGCCTGGTGGATTTCTCGACTCAAAAGGCCCACATCTCCCTCAATAAACAGTTGCTCGTGGATGGGTACGGTCTTGTTTCCAACGCCTTCCGAGACGCCTGGGGCCACTATCAGGAGAAAGCTCAGACCCGTCAGGTAGGGCTCTGGTCGCTAGACGACCACTGGGTTGTTCCTCGCCTCAGCCCTCTCTAGAACTTCGTTCGGTAGCGAATCTTTCCGAAAACAGGCGCTCCGCTACCGTCGGTCCCGTGGAAATCGGCGGCCAGACGCAGTACTTTGCCGGACTGGGTCGTCTGCATCTCGTAGATTCGGAAAGCTCCTTTGAGACTTTCTTCGTTAAACCGTAGGCCATGCGTTCGGTCGTAGAGCTTAGGCTCGAAAGCCTGGCCAGAGTCCCCGGAGAATCTGACTGTGTAGGTGGTTCGACCCACCTGGACCTGAGTGGTTAAAGTGGGGGGTCCCTCGCCGGAGTTTTCGATCGAGAGTTTGTAGCGAGCCCTCTCGCCGACCCAATACTCACCACCGCTGCCGAGGTTCTGATTGGTCGAGTCGCTGAGGAAATAGAAGTATTTGTGTTCTTGCGAGCCCTCTTTCACGGCCGGAAACTGAAATCTCGAGGCTGCGATGGCAGAGCGCGCTATTCGAGACGCGTCCGCCTCTCGGATCAAAGCTTCGTCAGCCTGATAGTCTTCGTTGTCGGGGTCGAGTTTGACGGCCTTTGCGGTCGCCTTGCGAGCGGTTTCAAAGTTTCCCAGGGCTAACTCGACTCGGCCTTGCAGGCTGAAGGCTTCAGCCAGCGCCTGTTCCGAGCCCTCGTTTTCTTCTAGGACCGTGATCGCTTTGGCTAGAGACTTGGAAGCCAGACCCAGATTGCCACCTCGAAGACCTCGTTGGGCCTGGTTCATCAGAGAGCCCACTGAGTGAAGAGCTTTCTGACGACCCACTTCCGCAATCATCTCTTCGCTTTCGAGCTCTTGGAAGATTTTGAGGGCGGCATCAAAATTCTCGGCCGCCAAGAGACTCTTGCCCGCAATCGTTAAGGCAGCCTTCTTGTCGTCTCCGTCGGCGCCGCTATCTAGCGCCAACTCAGCCTGGCGGGTGGCCTCTCCGAC